>CAZZNX010000033.1:19946-20854 GCA_964655795.1 uncultured Leifsonia sp.
CGTCGTCGTGCTCATCGTGCTCGGCACCCTCGTCGTCTTCACCTTCGACCCCTGCCCCCCTGGGCAGCCGGCCGAGCTGTTGCCTGCACTCTGCGCAGCGCGCTAACACCCCATCACCACACAAAGTACGGATGCCACTGTGACCCAGTCCTCATCGTTCGCCAGCGCCGACCACACCGTCGTTGACGGCGTGCACTACCACCAGTTCGATGTCGTGATCGTCGGCGCCGGTGGCGCGGGCATGCGCGCCGCGATCGAGGCAGGGCCGCACGCCAAGACCGCCGTGATCTCCAAGCTGTACCCGACGCGTTCGCACACCGGTGCGGCGCAGGGCGGCATGGCTGCTGCACTCGCCAACGTCGAGGAAGACAACTGGGAGTGGCACACCTTCGACACGATCAAGGGTGGCGACTACCTGGTCGACCAGGACGCCGCCGAGATCCTGGCCAAGGAAGCCATCGACGCGGTCCTCGACCTCGAGAACATGGGCCTGCCCTTCAACCGCACGCCGGAGGGCAAGATCGACCAGCGCCGCTTCGGCGGTCACACCCGCGACCACGGCAAGGCGCCCGTGCGCCGTGCCTGCTACGCGGCCGACCGCACCGGCCACATGATCCTGCAAACGCTGTACCAGAACTGCGTCAAGCACGGCATCAACTTCTTCAACGAGTACTACGTGCTCGACCTCGTCATGACGAACGTCGACGGCGTCGACCAGCCGTCCGGAGTCGTCGCATACGACCTCGCCTCCGGCGAACTGCACGTCTTCCAGGCCAAGGCGATCATCTTCGCCACCGGCGGATTCGGCAAGATCTACAAGACCACCTCGAACGCGCACACCCTGACCGGTGACGGCGTCGGCATCATCTGGCGCAAGGGCCTGCCGCTGGAGGACATGGAGTTCTTCC
>CAZZNX010000033.1:20874-29153 GCA_964655795.1 uncultured Leifsonia sp.
TCGGCATCCTCCTCACCGAGGGTGCCCGCGGTGAGGGCGCGATCCTGCGCAACGCCAGCGGTGAGCGCTTCATGGAGCGCTACGCCCCCACCATCAAGGACCTCGCCCCGCGCGACATCGTCGCCCGCTGCATGGTCCAGGAGGTGGCGGAGGGTCGCGGCGCCGGCCCCCACAAGGACTACGTCTACCTCGACTGCACGCACCTGGGTGCAGAGGTGCTCGAGACCAAGCTTCCGGACATCACGGAGTTCGCTCGCACCTACCTCGGTGTCGACCCGGTCACCGAGCCCGTTCCCGTGATGCCGACCGCGCACTACGCGATGGGCGGAATCCCCACCAACGTTGCCGCGGAGGTGCTGCGCGACAACACGACCGTCGTGCCCGGCCTCTACGCCGCCGGTGAATGTGCCTGCGTCTCGGTGCACGGCTCCAACCGTCTCGGCACCAACTCTCTGCTCGACATCAACGTGTTCGGCAAGCGTGCAGGCCAGAACGCCGTCGAGTACGCCAAGACCGCCGAGTTCACGCCGCTGCCGGCCGACCCGGCTGCCGCCGTGCGCGGACTCATCGACGGCATCCGCAACTCGACGGGAACCGAACGTGTCTCCGTGCTCCGCAAGGAACTGCAGGACATGATGGATGCCAAGGCTCAGGTGTTCCGCACCGATGAGTCCCTGGCCGAGGTGACCCAGACCATTCACGGACTGCGCGAGCGGTACAAGAACGTCGCCGTTCAGGACAAGGGCCACCGTTTCAACACCGACCTGCTCGAGGCCGTCGAACTCGGCTTCCTGCTCGACCTGGCCGAGGTCGTCGTGTTCTCCGCGCGCAACCGCAAGGAGAGCCGCGGCGGACACATGCGCGACGATTACCCGAACCGCGACGACGAGACGTACATGAAGCACACCATGGCGTACCTCTCCGGTGACGCCCTTTCGGCGGACGCCGCCGACCACATCCGTCTGGACTGGAAGCCCGTCACCATCACGCGCTACCAGCCCATGGAAAGGAAGTACTGATCGTGAGCACGACGACGATTGCCGCCGACCGCCCGGGCAACGCCGACCCGGCCATCACCCCATTCACGGTGACGTTCCTGATCCGCCGCTTCGACCCTGAGGTCGATGAAGAGCCGCGCTGGCAGGACTTCGACGTCGAGATGTACGCGACCGACCGCGTTCTCGACGCCCTGCACAAGATCAAGTGGGAGCAGGACGGATCACTGACGTTCCGTCGCTCATGCGCCCACGGCATCTGCGGCTCCGACGCCATGCGCATCAACGGCCGCAACCGCCTCGCCTGCAAGACGCTGATCAAGGACCTCGACATCTCGAAGCCGATCTACGTCGAGGCCATCAAGGGCCTCCCGCTGGAGAAGGACCTGATCGTCGACATGGAGCCGTTCTTCGCGTCGTTCCGCGAGGTGCAGCCCTTCCTCATCGCCAACAAGGCACCGGAGGGCGGCAAGGAGCGTATCCAGACCGTCGCCCAGCGCGAGCGCTTCGACGACACGACCAAGTGCATCCTCTGCGCGGCCTGCACCTCGAGCTGCCCCGTGTTCTGGACGGACGGCCAGTACTTCGGTCCGGCCGCCATCGTCAACGCGCACCGCTTCATCTTCGACTCCCGCGACGAGGACGCCAAGGTCCGCCTCGACATCCTCAACGACAAGGAGGGCGTGTGGCGCTGCCGCACCACCTTCAACTGTTCCGAGGCGTGCCCCCGCGGCATCCAAGTGACCCAGGCCATCGCCGAGGTCAAGCAGGCCATCATGCGCGGCAAGCCGTAGCATCCGCTGCCGCGTCGCTGTGCGACCGAAGCCCCCGTCCGAATTCAGACGGGGGCTTCGTCGTGCGCGCTCCGCTGGTTGAGCTTGCCGAAACCGCACCGGACACACCACCCCCTCACGTTGGCTTGAGGGAGCGCCAGCGACCGAAGCCCTGACAGGGCCGGACACTCGCTGGTTGAGCTTGTCGAAGGCACCACCTGAAACTCTGACACCACCGGTGAGCATCGTGAAACCGCACCAGCGTCGCTTGCGGTTCTCGAGGTTGCCTTGGTGAGGGCTGCCGCCTTGCGCGGCGCTGCGCGCCGCGCCGCTAGGGTGAGACTGTGAGCCGAGACGAGAGCAGCCCCGCCGCAGGGCCAGAGGCCGAGCGGCACCGCTGGGAGTCTCTGGACGCCTTCGGTGAGCCACTGCGTGAGCGCTTCGGCGAACCTGTGCAACGCGTGACCGCGATCACCCAGAAGACGCTTGCACTGTTCCCGGTTCGCGTGTGGAGGCACTTCCTCGCTCGCAACGGCTTCCTGCTCGCCGCGGGCATGAGCTATCAGGCACTCTTCGCCGTGTTCGCCGCCGTCTACGTCGTCTTCTCCGTCGCGGGGATCTGGTTCGCCAACCGCCCTGGCACGATGCAGGCGCTCGAGGACATCATCAACACCTATGTTCCCGGCCTCATCGGCGAGGAGGGGGCCATCAAGCCCAGCGACCTCGCCGCGCTGGCCGACTCGTCGACGGCGCTGCTCAGTTGGACGGGCGTCATCGCGGCCGCTGGTTTGATCTGGACGGCCATCGGCTGGGTCACCTACTCCAGGCTCGGCGTGCGCAGCGTGTTCGGGCTGCCGAAGGACACCCGCTCCTACGTCCTCCTGAAGGCCAGGGACCTGCTCGCCGCCCTGATGTTCGGCGCGGTGCTGCTGTTCGCCTCGGCGCTGACCGTCGCAAGCACCGCCGCGGTGAGCTGGGTGTTCCAGCTGCTCGGCATCTCGAGCGACTCCTTCTGGTACAAGGTGGCCGGCAGCTTCGTCGGCCTTCTGCTCGTCCTGGCCATCAACACCGGCGTGCTCGCCGCGATGTTCCGCTTCCTCTCCGGCGCGAGCGTTCCCTGGCGCAGGCTCTGGGGCGGCTCCTTCCTCGGCGGAGGCGCGCTCACGATGCTGCAGATCTTGGGCGGCACCCTCATCGGCGGGGTCACGAACAATCCGCTGCTGGCGACCTTCGCCGTCTTCGTCGGTCTGCTGTTGTGGTTCCGCCTCACCAGCATCGTCACCCTCGTCGCCGCCGCCTGGATCGCCGTCGCCGCCGGCGACCGGGGCATCTCGCTGCGCAGCGTGACCCAGGAGCAACTCGAGGCAGAGCGGCGGGAGGCCGAGCGCGAGGCGATCCTGCTCGCCGCCGAGGTCGCGCTCCGTGACGCCAAGCACGCCCACGATGTTGCGTCGTGGTTCCGGCGCCCGGCCGCTGCCCTGCAGCTCCGCATCGCGCAGCAGCACTACGACGAGGTCGTGCAGGAGCACAAGGTTGAGCAGGCACGGGATGCCGCGGCATCCACCCTCGCGAAGCACGGCCGTCAGGGTGACGCCTCGCGCGGCAATCTAGACTGAAGTCATGTCTTCTGCGTCGTCGCCACTGCGTATTGCCTCTGTCAACGTGAATGGCGTGCGCGCCGCCTACCGCAACGGGATGGGCGACTGGCTGGCCAGCCGCGATGTCGACATCCTGGCGTTGCAGGAGGTACGCGCTGACACCAGCCACCTCGAGGAGCTGCTCGGCGACGAGTGGAACATCCTGCACGACGCGGCCACGGCCAAGGGGCGCGCGGGCGTGGCGCTCGCCAGCCGCCGCAACGCCGAGATCCACCGTGTCGAATTGGGCGCCGTCGACTTCGACAGCGCCGGCCGCTGGCTGGAGGCCGACTACCGCGTCGGCGACAACATCATCACCGTCGTGAGCACCTACGTGCACTCCGGCGAGGCCGGCACCGCCAAGCAGGTCGAGAAGTACAAGTTCCTCGACGCCATGGAGGCCAGGCTGCCGGAGCTCGTCGCGCACTCGAAGTACGCGCTCGTGCTCGGCGACCTGAACGTCGGCCACCGCACGCTCGACATCAAGAACTGGAAGGGCAACGTGAAGCGCGCCGGCTTCCTGCCAGAGGAGCGGGCCTACTTCGACCGATTCGTCGGTGCAGAGGGCGACCCGGAGTACAACAGCGGCGCCGGCCTCGGCTGGGTCGATGTCGGCCGCAAGTGGGCCGGAGACGTGGATGGCCCCTACTCCTGGTGGTCCAACCGCGGGCAGGCATTCGACAACGACACCGGATGGCGCATCGACTACCACCTCGCGAGCCCCGCGTTGGCCGCCGCCGTCGTGGACTACACGATCGACCGTGCGCCGTCATACGCCGAGCGATGGTCCGACCACGCACCCGTCGTCGTCGACTACGCCATCTAGCCATCCTCCTCGTGATCGACCGCCGAGCGGCGGCGTCACCCCAGACTTTCTCCCCACGGCCTTGAAATGAGCACCATGACCTCTCTCCCCCGCCTGTACTCGGGCATGCAACCATCGGCGGACTCGCTGCACGCCGGCAACTACATCGGCGCGCTGCTGCAGTGGAAGCAGCTGCAGACGACGCACGACGCGCTGTTCTCCGTCGTCGACATGCACGCCATCACCGTGCCGCAGGACCCGACCGAGCTGCGCGAGAAGACGCGCCGCACCGCCGCACAGTACATCGCAGCCGGCATCGACCCTGAGAACTCGACGCTCTACGTGCAGTCGCACGTGCCTGCCCACGCCGAGCTCGCCTGGATCCTCAACACCATCACCGGCTTCGGCGAGGCCGGGCGGATGACGCAGTTCAAGGACAAGTCGAAGAAGCAGGGCGCGGATGCCACCTCGGTCGGCCTCTTCACCTACCCGGTGCTGATGGCGGCCGACATCCTGCTCTACCAGAGCGAGGTCGTGCCGGTCGGCGACGACCAGAAGCAGCACGTCGAGCTCACCCGCGACCTCGCGACCCGCTTCAACGCGCGCTTCGGTGAGACCTTCACCATCCCGCAGCCGGTCATCCAGAAGGAGACCGCTCGCATCTACGATCTGCAGAACCCCGGATCGAAGATGTCGAAGTCCGGTGAGTCACCCGCCGGCATCCTGTGGTTGCTCGACGAGCCTGGCGCGATCAAGAAGAAGATCATGCGCGCGGTCACCGACGATGACGGAGTCGTGCGCTTCGACCGGGAGAACAAGCCGGGCGTCTCGAACCTGATGACGATCTTCCAGGTGTTCTCCGGCCGCTCGCTGACCGAGATCGAGGATGCCTTCGCCGGTCGCGGTTACGGCGACTTCAAGAAGGAGCTCGTCGAGCTCGTCGTCGCCGAGTTCTCGCCGATCCGCGAGAAGGCGACCGCGCTGCTGGATGACCCTGCAGAACTCGACCGGGTGCTGGCAGGCAACGCCGACCGCGCATCGGCAATCGCCGACGCCACCCTCGAGACCGTCTACGACCGCATCGGCTTCCTGCGGCGCGTCCGCTAGGGCAGAGACCATGCAGCCGTTCGAGTTGCGCACGACCCGGCTGGTTCTGAACCAGCCGGGGCCGGACGACATCGACGCCATCGCCGAGTACTGCACCGATGCCGCCTTCGAGAAGTACCTGCCGACGCCGTGGCCGTACACGCGCGAGCACGCCGTCGACTTCGTGTCGGAGTTCGTGCCGACCGGCTGGCAGAGCGGCTCTGAGGCGACGTGGGCCGTTCGCCTGCAGGACGGCGGGCCACTGATCGGCATGATCGGGCTCCGCCTGCAGCGCCACGACCTCGGCTTCTGGCTCGGGGCGGAGCACCGCGGCTTCGGATACATGCCCGAAGCGGTGTCCGCCGTCTCCGATTGGGTCTTCGACGGCGGCATCCCCGACGCCGCCGAGGTGCTCTGGGAGGCCGTCATCGGCAACATCGCCTCGGCCCGCGTGGCGAGGAAGGCCGGCTTCCGCTACATCGGCGTCGCACCGGCCACGACCCCCGGCCGCGACGGCACGGCCCCGCAGAGCTGGCACGCGAGCCTGGCGCCCGGCATCCGCTCTGTGCATCACGGCTGGCCGCAGGAGGTGGTCGACGCATGAAACCCGCCATCGCCGCGGTGCTCTTCGACCTCGACGACACCCTGTTCGCCCACCGCACGGCGGTCGCAACCGGCATCCTCGCGCACATCGACCAGCTCGGCGGTTTCGACGGGGTGCACACACCGGATGCCGTCGCCCTCTGGCACGCGCTCGAAGAGAAGCACTACCACTCCTACCTCGAGGGCACGCTCGATTTCGAGGGGCAACGCCGGGCGCGGGCCCGCGACTTCGCAGCAGCCCACGGCGTGCACCTCGGCGACGCCGCCAGCGGTACCTGGTTCGACGACTACTTCGAGCACTACACCGCGGCGTGGACGCTGCACGAGGACGCGCTGCCCTGCCTCGACGCGCTCGACGCCGCGATCCCCGGCGTCGAGCTCGGCATCATCACGAACGGCGACCCCGCCTTCCAACAGCGCAAGCTCGACCGCGTGGAGCTGACCACACGGATGCGCCTCGACGCGCACCCCGAGCACTTCGTCGCCTCGGGCGCCCTCGGCTTCGCCAAGCCGGACCGGCGCATCTTCGAGGCGGCCTGCGCCGCTTTCGGCGTCGCGCCTGGCTCCGCCGCGTACGTCGGCGACCGCCTGCGCACCGACGCGATCGGCGCGGCCGCTGCCGGGCTCACGGGCGTCTGGCTGAACCGCGACGGCGGCACGCCATCGGCGGAGGATGCCGCAGCGGCAGCAGCGCTCGGCGTGATCGAGATCGCGACGCTGGACGAGCTCACCCCGGCCCTCCTCGCCCGCTGAGGCGGTAAGCGAGCGCTGGATGAGTCCGGCTCCCGCACTCCGCCCCAGGGGATTCGGGGTGTTGCGGGGTGTCGAGTTATGACGGTGAAGCTTGGGCCCCACCCGCAGAACAGCGCAAGCAATCTGCAGTTCCGGGGCCCGAGCTTCGCCGTCATTGTTTGAGCTGAGGAGCAACACCCCGGATCCCCGCACGCGCGGGTGCAGCACGAAACCCCGCACTCAGTGAGTACGGGGCTTCGTGATCTGGTTTCGACAAGCCAGCGGGGCGTGGCTCAACCAGCGGTTAGGACAAGCTCATCCAGCGGGGCGCTGCCCAACCGGCGGAGGCTTGCGACGGGTTACTTGACGTCGTCGTCGACCCAGTCGAGGGTCTTCGTGACGGCCTTCTTCCAGTTGCGGTACAGACGGTCACGCTCACCGGACTCCATGTTCGGCTCCCAGCGCTTGTCTTCCTGCCAGTTCTTGGCGAGGTCGTCCAGACCGCTCCAGAAACCGACAGCGAGGCCGGCGGCGTAGGCCGCACCGAGCGCCGTGGTCTCTGCGACGACGGGGCGCACGACGGGAACGTTCAGATGTCGGCCTGGAACTGCAGCAGCGTGTTGTTCGCCGTTGCACCACCGTCGACCTTGAGCTCGGTCAGCGGAACGCCGGAATCGGCGTTGACCGCGTCGATGACCTCGCGGGTCTGGAACGCGATCGCCTCGAGGGCGGCACGCGCGATGTGGCCCTTGTTGACGTAGCGGGTCAGACCGACGAGTGCACCGCGGGCGTCTGCACGCCAGTGCGGGGCGAAGAGGCCGGAGAACGCCGGCACGAAGTACGCGCCACCGTTGTCGTCGACGGTCTTCGCGAGCTCCTCGATGTCGGCGGCCGACTCGATGATGCCGAGGTTGTCGCGCATCCACTGCACGAGCGAACCGGTGACGGCGATCGAGCCTTCGAGCGCGTAATGCACCGGTGCGTCGCCGAGCTTGTAGCCGACGGTCGTCAGCAGACCGTTCTTGGAGTGGACGATCTCCTCACCGGTGTTGAAGATGAGGAAGTTGCCGGTGCCGTAGGTGTTCTTGGCCTCGCCGGTGGCGAAGGCGGCCTGGCCGAAGGTCGCGGCCTGCTGGTCGCCCAGGATGCCGGCGATCGGGGTCTCGCGCAGCAGCGAGTGCTCGTCGGCGTGACCGTAGACCTCGGAGGAGGACTTGATCTCTGGGAGCATCGAGCGCGGGACACCGAAGATCGCGAGGATCTCGTCGTCCCACTGCAGGGTCTCCAGGTCCATGAACAGGGTGCGCGATGCGTTGGTGACGTCGGTCGCGTGCACGCCGCCGTTGACGCCGCCGGTCAGGTTCCAGAGAACCCAGCTGTCGGTGGTGCCGAACAGGAGCTCGCCGGCATCCGCAGCCTCACGTGCACCGGGCACGTTCTCGAGGATCCAGACGATCTTGGTGCCGGAGAAGTAGGTCGCCAGGGGCAGCCCGACCTTCTGCTTGAAGCGCTCAGTGCCACCGTCTGCCGCGAGGCGGTCGACGATGTCCTGGGTGCGGGTGTCCTGCCAGACGATGGCGTTGTAGACGGCCTCGCCGGTGTTCTTGTTCCAGACGACTGCGGTCTCGCGCTGGTTGGTGATGCCGAC
>CAZZNX010000033.1:29220-30092 GCA_964655795.1 uncultured Leifsonia sp.
ATTTCCTTGGGGTTGTGCTCGACCCAGCCGGCCTGCGGGAAGATCTGCTCGTGCTCGAGCTGCCCGGTCGAGATGATCGATCCGGCCTTGTCGAACACAATGGCACGCGAGCTCGTGGTGCCCTGGTCAATGGCGAGTACGTAGTCAGCCATGGTGATAACTCCTTTGCTATCGGGTGAAGGTGTTGGCGGAAATCGTTTAGGTGAGGATCGGCAGCAGCACGAGGGCGGACCAACCGGCGATCAGGCCACCGATCAGCGGGCCGACGACGGGAACCCAGGAGTAGCTCCAGTCGGAGCCGCCCTTGCCCTTGATCGGAAGCAGGAAGTGCATGATGCGCGGGCCGAGGTCACGGGCAGGGTTGATGGCGTAGCCGGTCGGGCCACCGAGGGAGGCGCCGATTCCGATCACGAGCAGCGCGACGGGGAGTGCGCCGAGGGCCGCGAGGCCACCGTCGCCCTGGCGTCCGCCGCCGAAGCCGATCACGACGAAGACGAGCACGAAGGTGCCGATGATCTCGGTGACGAGGTTCCAGCCGTAGGAGCGGATGGCGGGGCCGGTCGAGAAGACGCCGAGCTTGTTGGCGGCATCCGGCTCTGCGTCGAAGTGCTGCTTGTAGGCCAGCCACACGAAGGCGGCACCGAGCATGGCACCGATCAGCTGTGCGGCGATGTAGGCCAGCACCGAGACCGCGGAGACGGCGACCGTTGTGCCGAGTGCCGCGTTGCCGAACTCGGTCGCGCCGTTGGCGACGAGGCCGACGGTGACGGCCGGGTTCAGGTGGGCTCCGGAGGCGTAGGACACGATGACACCGGCGAAGACCGCGAGGCCCCAGCCGATGCTCACCATCAGGAAGCCGCCACCGAGCCCCT
>CAZZNX010000034.1:0-18035 GCA_964655795.1 uncultured Leifsonia sp.
GGGTGACAGGCGCTGTTCGCGCCAGGCGGCGTGCTCCTGCTCGGCGGAGGTGGCAATGGTGGGCAATGCAGTCATGATCTCAATTCTTGGCACCGGGGCATGGGGCGGGTAATCGTGTTACCCACGGAGTCCAACCACGGTTCGATGCAAACCATTCCACGGCGGTGGGCGGGGCCCTCACGTGCTCGCGATGGTTGTCGACGGGTGTCATTCTATTACACACCATTACGTGAGCCATAACGTCACGGCATGTATTGATGCGCCGCCCAGGCTGAGGAAATGACGCACGCCGGATCTGCCCGCGCCAGCGTGTTGCCGTGGCTGGCGGCGGTCTGCGGAGTGGTGGCGGTCGGGCTCATCGTGCGTTTCGCCGTCGGGGGACCGCTGGGCGATGTCGTCGGCGGAATGCTCTACACCGTGCTGCTCGCCCTGCTGATCTACCCGTTGCTTGCGCTGGGCTCGGGTGGTTCTGGGCGACGGGCCCGCGTCTGGCTCGCCGCAGCAATCGGCGGGATGCTCTCCGTGGTGATCGAGCTGCTGCAGCTCACCGGCCTACCGGCCGCGCTCGCCACGGTGTTCCCGCCAGCCCGACTCGTCTTCGGTACCAGCTTCGCCGCGCTCGATCTCGTGGCGTACGCGAGCGGCGCGCTCCTATTCGGCGCGGTCGGCACTCTGCTCGTGACTCACGCTGGCTCGAGGGAGCAGCCGAGGAACGAGGCCGCGACCGAAGCCGAGTGACCACCTGACCGGCTTCATCTGATGCCGGAGTGCTGGATGTCGGGGCGGCTGTGTCTGCGGAAGCGCTCAGGGCTTCGCGTGCGTCGCTGCTCCTTCGTCGCTGCACCGCTCGCTCGAGCCAGCGTGCGGATGGACGCCGCGCTCGAGCCAGCGTCCGCGAAAACTCACGCTGGCTCGTGGGAGCAGCCGAGGAACGAGGCCGCGACCGAAGCCGAGTACCGTGCGTGATCGGGTTGCTTCGGGTACCGTGGCCGCTGTTTATCCGGAAGCGCTCAGGGCTTCGCGTGCGTCGCTGCTCCTTCGTCGCTGCACCGCTCGCTTGAGCCAGCGTGCGGACGGGCGCTGATTGCGTCAGCCGAGGGTCTTCTGCCAGGCCGCGGAGTAGCCGACGAGTTCGAAGCCGAGCTGGTGGTTGATGCGCAGCATGTGCTCGTTCTCGTCGGCATTCCACGTGTACACGCGGCGCCTGCTCGGGGCGACCTCGGCCAGACTCACCAGGTTCGCCGCCTTCATCAGCATGCCGAGACCGTGCCCCCGGTGGGCGGTGAGCACGATGGTGTCGGCCTGGTAGGCGAGATTCGGATGCTCGGCGGGCAGCTCCAGCTCCGAGTAGGCCGCGATGCTGCCATCCGTGCGATCGCGCACCGCGACGCGGAGCAGCTCCATGCCCGCCTCCTCCGCCTCGATCTCACGCTCACGGACACGGTCGGCCGACCACGTCTCCCTGTCGATCTCGAGGTCGGCGGCCGGCGCGTCGGTCGCCATGTGACTGTTCGCCTCCGCATAGGAGTCGACGTACTCCTCCGGCGTCTCCGAGCCCCAGGTGAGCAGCTCGTAGCGATCGCCCGCGCGCTGCACGGCCCGTGCTAGCTCGGTCTGCACGGCGGGGAGCCCGTGCTCGCCGTTGGAGAGGTCGAAGACGCTCACCCGTTCGATCTGGGCCAGCGTGTAGCCGTGCTTCATCGCGAAGCGCGCGCTCGGGTCGGTCTCGGGGATGACGGCGGCCCCGACGGATGCGGCCAGGCGCGGGACCGTCTCGGAGATCCCGATCAGTGAGCCCAGCGGGTGATCGCTGTAGCTGTTCAGCGATGTGCGCCCTGCTGACACCGCGATGCGTTCCACCTCGGCGAGCAGCCGGCTGCCGAGCCCCTTGCCGCGCAGTGCGGGATGGCTGGAGACGTAGACGAAGGCAGTGCGCGCGTCATCGTTGAGCTCGTAGCGCACGATCCCGCGGCCGACGACGGCATCGCCCCGCCATGCGGCGAGCGGCATCCGCCAGGTGAACGCGCTCGGGCGATACTCCGGCAGCGACGATTCCGGGCCGAGCCAGGTGTCCCGGTGGCCCCAGATGCTCTCCTCGATCATGCCGGAGAACTCCATGGCCTTCTCGAACGGGACCGCCTCCGCCGTGCCGAGGCTGACCGGAATCGGCACCCCCCGGATCTCGATCGAGTCGAGCAGGGCCGCGCCGTCATCCGTCATCTCTCCATTACGTCATGCCGATCCCGCGAGGGCAACCCGCGACGCCCGCTGATTTCCCGGGAATCCGGCGGAGTTCCGGTACCGTAGAGCCAATATCCGCACGGATCCAGCTGTGCGAGAAGACGAGGCGGCGCGTGTACCTGAAGAGCCTGACCCTGAAGGGGTTCAAGTCCTTTGCGCAGCCGACCACTTTCGCCTTCGAGCCAGGGGTCACCTGCGTCGTCGGGCCGAACGGCTCCGGCAAGTCCAACGTCGTCGACGCCCTCGCCTGGGTGATGGGGGAGCAGGGCGCCAAGACGCTCCGCGGCGGCAAGATGGAAGACGTCATCTTCGCCGGCACCTCGACGCGGGGTCCGCTGGGGCGGGCAGAGGTCACCCTCACGATCGACAACTCCGACGGCGCCCTGCCGATCGAGTACTCCGAGGTCACGATCAGCCGAACCCTGTTCCGCAACGGAGCCAGCGAGTATGCGATCAACGGCCGCGGATGCCGCCTGCTCGACGTGCAGGAGCTGCTGAGTGATTCCGGCCTCGGCCGCGAGATGCACGTCATCGTCGGTCAGGGACAGCTCGACGCCGTGCTGCGGGCGAGCCCAGAGGACCGCCGCGGCTTCATCGAAGAGGCCGCCGGCATCCTCAAGCACCGCCGCCGCAAAGAGAAGACACTGCGCAAGCTCGACGCGATGCAGGCCAACCTGACCAGGCTCAGCGACCTCGCCGGCGAGATCCGGCGCCAGCTCAAGCCGCTCGGCAAGCAGGCGGAGATCGCGCGCGAAGCACAGTCGATCGCCGCCGTCGTGCGCGACGCACGCGCCCGCCTGCTCGCCGACGAGGTCGTCGGGCTCCGCCGCGCCCTCGATGACTTCACACGGACAGAGCACGAACGGCACAGCGAGCGCATCGTGCTGCAGGAACAGCTCGAGCAGAAGCAGCTCAGGGTGCAGCGCCTCGAACAGGCGCAGCTCGGCGACGCCGTCGACGTTGCGCGCCGCACGAGCTTCGGCCTCGAATCGGTGCAGGAACGCCTGCGCGGCCTGTTCACTCTCGCCAACCAGCGCATCGCGTTGCTCGGGCGGGAGACGGGAGGCCTCGACCTTGGGCCCGGCGTGACCCAGTCGATGCTGACCGAGGCGCAGGAGGAGGTGGAGCGGCTGCGCGAGAAGTTGGCAGCGGCCGAGGCCGCCCTCCGTGCCGCCCAGGACGCAACGGTCGCCGCGCGCACCCGGCTCGATGCCGTCGATGAGGAGATCGCGGCGCAGAGCGCGCTCGTCTCCCGCCACGATCTGGAGATCACCCAGCTCACCGGCCAATCCGACAGCGCGGCCTCGCGCCTCGCCGCCGTGCGCGGAGAGGTGCTGCGGCAACAGAACGCCTCAGAGGCCGCCTCCGAGCGCCGGGCGAAGGCGGAACGGGACCTCGGCGAGCTCGAGGCCGCGGCCGAGCAGAGCGAGGCAGGCGAGACCGACCTCGACGAGGCCTACGAGATCGCGCAACGGGAGGTCACGGTCGCAGAGGGTGAGATCGAACGCCTGCGCGACGAGTTGCACGTCACGGAGCGCGAACGCGACGCCCTCGCCGCCAAGGTGAGTGCGCTCTCGCGGGCCCTCGACGTCAAGGACGGCTCGGCCGAGCTGCTCGCTGCCGGCCTCCCGGGCGTGCGCGGGCTCGTCGCCGAGAGCGTGCAGGTCACACCGGGCTTCGAGGCCGCCGTCGCCGCAGCACTCGGCACCCTCGCCGACGCCGTGCTGGTGGAGAGCCGTGACGCGGCGCACGAGGCAGTCGCGCACGCCGGCGCGCACGCACTCGGCCGGGTGGAGCTCGTCATCGCCGAGCCGAACGCCGAATCGGATGCCGAACCGGATGCCGCGGCCGGCGCGGTCGACTGGCCCGAGCTCGACGGCATCACCAGTGCAGCCGCCGTCATCACCGCGCCCCCCGGGGTGCTCGGTGTGCTCGCCCACGTCGTGATCGCCGACGACCTCGCCGCGGCCCGCGGAGCGGCGCCACGCCTGAACGCGGCGTCCGTCGGCGCGCCGGTGACGATCGTCACCCGCGACGGCGACGTGCTCACGGAGTACGTGCTGCGCGGCGGTTCCGGCGGCAAGCAGGGCCGCATCGAGCTGTTGGCCGAACGCGATGCCGCCGCCGAACGCCTGCACGAGGTGACCTCGCTGATCGAGCGTGCCCGGTTCGCGCTCACCGAGCAGCGCGTCATCCACCAGAACGCGAAGACGCAGTCGCAGGCGGCGCTCGCCACTCTGCGTGAGTTCGATTCGAAGCTCGCGACCCAGACGGAGAAGCTCAACCGCGCCCGTGTGCAGTTCGAGGCGTCCGTCGCCGAGTTCGACCGGCTCGGCACCTCCCTCACGCTGGCCTCGGCCAGAGTCGCCGAGGCAGAGGCCGCCGCCCAGAAAGCGAAATCCGAACTCGAGACGGCGCGCGCCAGGCCCAGGCCCCTGCTCGACGTCAGCACCCGCGACATGCTCTACGCCGAACTCGAGCAGTCCCGCGAAGCCGAGATTGAGGCGCGTCTCAGCCTCGAGACGGCGCGCGAACGCGCACGCGCGGAGGAGGCGCGCCGCGAGGCGCTGACCGCCCAACGCGAGCAGGAGCGCGCAGCGGCAGAGGAGGCTGCCCGCAGGGCCGTCATCCGGCGCCGCCAGGTGGATGCCGCCACCGCCGTCGTCACCGCGCTGCCGGAGATCCTCGCATCCGTCGATGCATCCGTCGCCGAAGCCCGCGTCGAGCTGACGACGGCCGAGGCCAAGCGGGCGTCAGAGAACGAGGAGCTGGCAACGCTCCGCCGCGAGGAGGCGGCACTGCGTGAGCGCCTCGGCACCATCACCGAGAACGTGCACGGCCTCGAACTGCAGATCTACGAGAAGAAGCTCCACCTCTCCAGCCTGCTCGAACGCGCCGGTTCGGAACTGGGGCTCGGCGAGGATGTGCTCATCGCCGAGTACGGTCCAGACATCGAGATCCCCTCCGAGGTCGAGGGAGGCGAGCCCGGCCGATTCGACAAGGCGGAGCAGAAGCGCAGGCTCGAGAAAGCCGAACGCACCTTCGCCCAGCTGGGCCGGGTGAACCCGCTCGCCCTCGAGGAGTTTGCGGCGCTCGAGCAGCGTCACCTCTTCCTCAGCGAACAGCTCACCGACCTCACGAAGACCCGCGCTGACCTGCTCACGATCATCGAGGAGATCGACGAGAAGATGCAGACCATCTTCGCGGCCGCCTTCGAGGACACGAAGGAGGCTTTCGGGCGGGTGTTCCCGATCCTGTTCCCCGGTGGAACGGGCAGCATCACGCTCACGAACCCGGACGACATGCTCACCACCGGCATCGAGGTCTCGGTGAAACCGGCTGGCAAGAAGATCGAGCGACTCTCGCTGCTCTCCGGCGGTGAACGCTCGCTGGCCGCCGTCGCGCTGCTGATCGCGATCTTCAAGGCCAGGCCCAGCCCGTTCTACATCATGGACGAGGTCGAGGCGGCGCTGGACGACGCGAACCTCGGGCGCCTGCTCACGATCTTCCAGGATCTGCGCGAGAGCAGCCAGCTCATCGTGATCACGCACCAGAAGCGCACCATGGAGATCGCCGACGCCCTCTACGGCGTCTCGATGCGCCAGGACGGCGTCTCCGCCGTCGTCGGACAGCGGGTCGCGAGCGAGCGCGGAGAGCGCGAGGAGTTGGCGAGCTAGCTCGAGCAGAGTCGGGGTCGATCCGTGCGACGCCTTAAGCTGGGCACATGGCTGAACGCACCTCCACCTGGTCTCTCTCCGGAGCTCTTCGCGGCATGTTCGCAAAGAAGACGATCGACGACGACACCTGGAACGACCTCGAGGACGCGCTCATCACCGCCGACTTCGGCCCCGATGTGACGGATGCCGTCGTCAGCGAGTTGCGCGCCAACGTCGCCAAGTACCGCACGACCGACCCCGCCGACCTGCAGCGCATGCTGCGGGAAACGATCGAGGAACGCCTGGCCAGGCTCGACTCGACCCTCAAACTCACCGAGCGCCCGGCGGTCGTGCTCGTCGTCGGCGTCAACGGCGTCGGCAAGACGACGACGATCGGCAAGTTCGCCAAGTTCCTGCGCACGTACGACCGCACGGTGCTCGTCGGCGCGGCGGACACCTTCCGTGCCGCTGCCGTCGAGCAGCTCGCCACCTGGGCCGAGCGTGCCGGCGTCGGCATCGTTCGCCCGCAGCAGCAGGGACAGGACCCGGCAGCCGTCGCCTTCCAGACCATCGAGCGGGCCAAGGCCGAGGGCATCGAGATCGTCATCATCGACACCGCCGGGCGCCTGCAGACCAAGGGCGGTCTGATGGACGAACTCGGCAAGATCCGCCGTGTGATCGAGAAGCAGGCCCCGATCTCCGAGGTGCTGCTCGTCCTCGACGCCACGACCGGCCAGAACGGACTCGCGCAGGCCGAGGCCTTCATCGAACACGCCGGCGTGACCGGGCTCGTGCTCACCAAGCTCGACGGCTCGGCCAAGGGCGGCTTCGTGCTCGCGGTGCAGGAGAAGACCGGCATCCCGATCAAGCTCGTCGGTCAGGGTGAGGGCATCAACGACCTGACCGGTTTCACCCCCCACGTCTTCGCCCAGAAACTCGTCGGCTAGCGCCGGCTGCAAGGAGCACACATCATGGCCATCGAACACGACTACTTCGGATACCTCGGCAGCGAGCAGGAAGACGAGCTGTACTGGTCCGAATCCGTCGCCGTCGGCGAGCAGGACGTCGACATCTCGCTCAGCTCGCCAGAGGAGGGCGACGTCGCGCTCGAATCCCTCGACATCGCCGCCGGCATGATCGGCCAGCTCGAGGATCTGGACTCCGACGCCCGTGAGGCCTTCGTCGGCGAGCTCGCCACCGACACGTCCAACACGATCGCGTACTTCTACCAGAGTGTCGCCGAGCTCGGCGATGAGATCCTCGACGACGCCATGAGCCGCGAATCCGGCGACCGCCAGATCGACTTCCTGCGCTCGCTCCGCCTGCTGCGGGTCAGCTTCCTGCCGCACCAC
Organism: uncultured Leifsonia sp.; assembly: GCA_964655795.1. Classification (GTDB taxonomy): domain Bacteria; phylum Actinomycetota; class Actinomycetes; order Actinomycetales; family Microbacteriaceae; genus Microterricola. Next base: position 7,250 of record CAZZNX010000034.1, read on the forward strand.
AGCGGTGACGACGAGCCGTTCGCCGTCTTCGAGTACTCCATCGCCCCCGGCGAGAGCGACTCGGTGCTGATCGCCCGTTTCAACATCAACGCCGACGTCATCGGCACCGAGACCGCGATCTAGGCACGTGGGCGAGGCGTTCCACGCGCAGCAGGACCCGCGCCCGCACGACACCGTCTGGCCGGAGCTGCAGTGGCCGGTGCCTGCCGCGACCGTGCTGACCGGGCGCCTCGTGCGCCTCGATACGGTGGATGCGGCGGCTGACGCCGCCGGGCTCTTCCACGCCCTCGACGACGACGCCGTCTGGGCCCACGTGGCCGGGCGACCGCAGAGCGTCGACGACTATCGTCGGCGGATCGCGGCGAGCGAGAATCCCACCCGCCAGCAGTGGACCATGCGCACGGTGCGCGAGCACCGCGGCCTGCCGGCCGGCAGCGTGATCGGCTCCACCAGCTACATTGACGTGCAGCCGGGCAACGCCGCGCTCGAGATCGGATCGACGACCTACGCCACGGCCGTCTGGGGCGGCGCGGTGAATCCCGAGACGAAGCTCCTGTTGTTGGAGTACGCATTCGAGACGCTGAATGCCGGCCGGGTGCAGCTGAAGACCGACATCCGCAATGAGCGTTCGCAGCGGGCGATCGAGCGCCTCGGGGCCCGCTTCGAGGGCGTGCTCCGCCGTCACATGCGCCGCGATGACGGCACAATGCGCGACACGGTGATGTTCTCGATCATCGCCGAGGAGTGGCCGGAGCTGCGCACCGCACTGCGGAAACGCGTCGATGCCGCACTCGCGGCGGATCAGGGCCTCGCTCTCAACTAAACTGTCAACACCATGGCTACATTTGGAACGCTCTCCGACCGGCTTGCCGAGACCTTTAAGAACCTGCGCACGAAGGGCAAGCTCTCCGCTGCCGACGTCGACGGCACCGTGCGCGAGATTCGCCGCGCCCTGCTCGACGCCGACGTCGCGCTCGACGTCGTCAAGAGCTTCACCGCGACGGTGCGTGAGCGCGCCCTCAGCGACGAGGTCAACAAGGCGCTGAACCCGGCCCAGCAGGTCGTGCAGATCGTGAACGAGGAGCTCGTCACGATCCTCGGTGGCCAGCAGCGCCGCCTCGAATTCTCCAAGAAGCCGCCGACGGTCATCATGCTGGCCGGTCTGCAGGGTGCCGGTAAGACCACCCTCGCAGGCAAGCTCGCCAAGTGGCTCGCCAAAGACGGCCACACCCCGATCCTCGTCGCCTCCGACCTCCAGCGGCCCAACGCCGTCACCCAGCTGCAGGTCGTCGGCGAGCAGGCCGGCGTGCCGGTGTTCGCACCGGAGCCCGGCAACGGCGTCGGCAACCCGGTCAAGGTCGCCAAGGACGGCGTCGCCTGGGCCAGGCAGAAGCAGCACGATGTCGTCATCGTCGACACCGCAGGTCGTCTCGGCGTCGACGCCGAGATGATGAAGCAGGCCGCAGACATCCGCAAGGCGATCGACCCGGACGAGGTGCTCTTCGTCATCGACGCCATGATCGGCCAGGATGCCGTCGCAACCGCCAAGGCCTTCCAGGAAGGCGTCGACTTCACCGGTGTCGTGCTCTCCAAGCTCGACGGCGACGCCCGCGGTGGCGCGGCGCTCTCCGTGGCCTCCATCACGGGCCGCCCGATCATCTTCGCCTCGACGGGTGAGGGACTCGACGACTTCGAGCCGTTCCACCCCGACCGCATGGCGAGCCGCATCCTCGACCTCGGTGACATCCTCACACTCATCGAGCAGGCCCAGTCCGCCTTCGACGAGGACGAGGCGCGCGCGGTCGCGGAGAAGTTCGCGACCGACAGCTTCACCCTTGACGACTTCCTCAAGCAGATGCAGCAGCTGCGCAACATGGGCTCCATCAAGAAGATGATGAGCATGCTGCCCGGCGCCGGCGCCATGAAGCAGCAGCTCGACAACTTCGACGAGCGCGAGATCGTGCGCACCGAGGCGATCATCCAGTCGATGACCAAGGCCGAGCGTGTCAACCCCAAGCTGCTCAACGGCTCCAGGCGCCTGCGCATCGCCCGCGGTAGCGGCATGAGCGTCACCGAGGTGAACCAGCTCGTGAACCGCTTCGAGCAGGCCGCCAAGATGATGAAGACGGTCGCCAAGGGCGGCATGCCGCAGGTTCCGGGCATGGGCCCGATCCCCGGAGGAGGCTTCGGCGGACGCGGCAAGCCGCAGGCCAAGAAGAAGGGCTCGAAGTCCGGCAACCCGGCCAAGCGCGCTGCAGAGAACGCGGCGATCGCCAGCGGCGTGAAGGCGCCGAGCGGCGTCAGCGCCGGCGGCTCCGGTTTCGGACTCGGCGGCAGCGCGGCGCCCAGCCCGAGCGACGAAGACCTCGCCAACTTCCAGAAGCTCCTCGGCAAGGGCTAGGAGTGACGCGCCGGACCGCGCGCCCGGTGCGCATCGGAGTGCAGATCGCGCCGCAGCACGGCAGCTACACCCAGATCCGCGACACGCTGAGCGAGGTCGAGGAGCTCGGCACCGACATCGCCTTCAACTGGGACCACTTCTTCCCGCTGTCCGGGGAGCGGGACGGGCTGCACTTCGAGTCGTGGACGATGCTCGCGGCGTGGGCGGAGCAGACGAGCCGGATCGAGATCGGCGCGCTCGTCAACTGCAACAGCTACCGCAACGCCGATCTGCAGGCCGACATGGCTCGCACCATCGACCACATCAGCGCACGCGGCGGCGACAGCGGGCGCTTCATCTTCGGAACCGGCTCAGGCTGGTTCGAACGTGACTACGTGGAGTACGGCTACGACTTCGGCACCGTCGGCAGCCGGCTCGACGCGTTGGCGGAGTCCCTGCCACGCATCGAGGCGCGCTGGGCAGCGCTGAACCCGGCTCCCACCCGCGACATCCCCGTGCTGATCGGCGGTGCGGGGGAGAAGAAGACGCTGCGCCTGGTGGCTAGGCACGCCGACATCTGGCACTCCTTCAGCTCGCCGGCGACGCTCGAGCACAAGCTCGGCGTGCTCGCCGGCTGGTGTGAACGCGAGCAGCGCGAGCTCGCCGAGATCGAGGTGTCTGTCGAGCTGAAGAACCGCACGATTGCGGATGCCGACGAGCTGCACGCCCTCGGCGCGACGCTGTTCACGGTCGGCATCACCGGCCCGCACTTCGATCTCGGCCCCGTGCGCGACTGGCTCGCCTGGCGCGACGAGAAGAACGCGGGCTGACAACCGGGCGGCGCCCGCACGAGTGCGACGCCCCAGCCCCCTAGACTCCGATCACGGAAGCGATTCGGATGGACGGGGACATGATGGACCAGCAGCAGGGGGACAACCCACAGGATCAGTCCGCGGTGCCGGCGGCAATGCCGGAAACCGGGGCGACACCGCCAGCGCCAGCGGCAACGCCGACTGCGGGGGCCAAGCCCTTCTTCTCACGCCCGGGCGTTCTGCTCGGCGGGGCGCTCGTCCTCGGCCTCGTCGGCGGTTTCCTCGGCGGCTACCTCGGACAACTGGCCGGCTCGGCCGGCTCCGCCTCTGCGCCGAGCACAACGGGGCCCGTCGCCTCCTCGCCCAACGCCGGCGTCTGCGACGCCGAGACGGTGGCGAAGGCTGTGCTGCCCTCCATCGTCACCATCAACGTTGTCACCGAGGCCGGCGGCGGGGTCGGAACCGGCTCCATCATCACGGATGACGGCTACATCCTGACCAACAACCACGTCGTGGCCGATGCCGCCAACGGCGCCACGATCGTCGTCACCTTCAGCAACGGCCAACAGCTTCCGGCAACGCTCGTCGGGCGCTCGTCGCAGGCGGACATCGCGGTCGTCAAGGTCGACTCCGATTCGACGCTGCCCACCGTGACCGTCGGCGACTCAGACGGCCTCGCCGTCGGCCAGCCGGTCGTCGCGCTCGGCGCCCCGCTCGGCCTGTCGAGCACCGTCACATCGGGCATCGTGAGTGCGCTCGGTCGCGACGTACCCGTGCCGGCCGATGACGGCACGATGGCACTCCTTGCCGGAGCGATCCAGACCGACGCCGCCATCAACCCCGGCAACTCCGGCGGTGCCCTCGTCGACTGCAGCGGCGCCCAGATCGGGGTGAACTCCGCGATCGCCACCGTTCCGAATGCGGCGGGCCAGGCCGGAGGCGGAAGCGTCGGAATCGGCTTCGCCGTTCCGGTCAACCTGGCCATGAACCTTGCAGAGCAGCTGATCGAGACCGGCGAGGTCTCCTACCCCTACCTCGGCATGCAGGTCGTCGTGATCCCGCAAGACGTGGCGGAGCAGTTCAACACCGCGCCCGGACTCTTCGTCGAGGGCGTCACCGCCGGCGGCCCGGCGGAGGAGGCCGGCATCGAGCCAGGCGACATCATCACGGCGCTCGATGGGCAGCCGGCGACGGATGCCGCGGTGCTCACCCGGCTGAAGCTGACCAAGGAGGTCGGCGACACCGTCGAGGTCAGCTATGTGCGTGGGAGCGAGACCGGTACGGCGACCGTCACCCTCGGCGAGGCACCGTAGCGTCTGAGCGTCCGTACGGTGTGAGCGGCTAAGCGCCGACGCCGTCGCGGAGCTCGCGTGCGAGCGAGGCGACGACGGCCCGCAGATCGCCGTCGGACGCCTGCGCGGCCCGCAGCTGACGCTGGTAGCTGGCCCCGTGCCGCACGATGTCGAGCACGGAGGCCAGCTCCGCGCTGCAGCCCAGATCCGCCGCGATCGGGGCGAGCTCATCGACGAGGCGGCGGAGCTCGTCCGTGACGAGAGCCTCCCGGCCATGGGCGTCGAGGATGATCTCCGCGTCGAGGCCGTAGCGTGCCGCCCGCCACTTGTTCTCGCGGGCGTACCAGGGCTGCAGCCAGCCGAGCGCCTCGCCGGCGTCGAGCCGGCGTTCGAGGTGTTCGACGAGGCAATGGATCAGGGCGGCGACCGCGGCGAGTTCAGCGGCGCTGGAGACCCCGTCGCAGGCGCGCATCTCGATCGTTCCCCAGTGCGGTGACGGCCGGATATCCCAGCGCACCTCCGTGTAGTCATCGATGATGCCGGTCACGGTCATGTCGTGCACGTAGCGTTCGTACTCGCTCCAATCGGAGAGCTCGTATGGGAGTCCGGCCGTCGGCAGCTGCTGGAACATGAGCGCCCGGTTCGAGGCGTAGCCGGTGTCGACGCCCGCCCAGAACGGGCTCGACGCCGAGAGCGCCAGGAGATGCGGCAGGTAGCTGCTGAGGCCGCCGAGGAGGGGGAGCACCCGCTCGCGGGAGGCGATGCCAACGTGCACGTGAACGCCCCAGATCATCATGTTGCGCCCCCACCACTGGGTGCGCTCGATCAGCCGGTGGTAGCGGGGCTTGTCCGTCACCTGCTGGTCGTACCACTGGCTGAATGGGTGCGAACCGCTGCAGATCAGCTCGACGCCGCGCGGGTCGGTCACCGCGCGCACCTCACTCATCTGCCCCTGCAGCTCGCGCACCGCGTCGCCGACGTTCTCGTGCACGGAGGAGACGAGTTCGACGGTGTTCAGCAGCAGTTCGCCCGTGATGTGCGGATGCCGCGTGCCATCGTCTGAGGCGAGCTCGTCCAGCACCTCTGCGGCCACACCGACGAGCTCACCGCTCGCGCCGTCGACGAGCGCCAATTCCCACTCGATGCCCACCGTCCCGCGGGGGGACTCGGCGAAACTGATCTGCACGGGGTCACCATTCTGCGGGGGAGCCGGGGGGAGCACTGTGTTGCAATTCTGGCATGCGATGCCGCGGCGGGCGTCGCGGCATCCGAAATCGAAATGTTTGGGCGCGGATTGGGGATGCGGCGCGTTATCTGCAAGAATGGTCTGTCGAGCACTGTTTCGTCCGACCCTCTAATCAGACATGCAGTGCCCCTTTGAGCTTTTGCCGAGTGTGCACCCCACGCTCACGGCTGTCAGTTCGCCCATTTCACAAAACACACAGGAGAATTGTGGCTGTCAAGATTCGTCTCAAGCGCATGGGTAAGATCCGCGCACCGTACTACCGCATCGTCGTTGCCGACTCGCGCACCAAGCGCGATGGTCGCGTCATCGAGGAGATCGGCAAGTACCACCCGACCGAGAACCCCTCCTTCATCGAGGTCAACTCCGAGCGTGCCCAGTACTGGCTCAGCGTCGGCGCTCAGCCGACCGAGCAGGTCGCGGCGATCCTCAAGCTCACCGGTGACTGGGGTCAGTTCAAGGGTGACAAGAACGCCGTCAGCACCGTCCAGGTGAAGGAGCCCAAGGCTGCCTTCGTCGCCGACGAGAAGAAGAAGCCGGTTCTGAAGCCGAAGGCTGAGAAGCCCGCCGCCAAGGAAGAGGCTCCCGCAGCTGACGCTGAAGAGACCACCGAGGCTCCCGCAGCGGACGAGCAGGCCTAGTCTTGCTCGCTCCCGCTTTGCAGCACCTCGTCAAGGGGATCGTTGATCACCCGGACGACGTGCAGGTTGTGGCCAAGAGTTCACCCCGTGGCGACGTTCTCGAGATTCGTGTGAATCCCGAAGACCTCGGCCGGGTGATCGGTCGCGCCGGACGCACCGCCAAGGCCCTGCGCACCCTCGTGGCCGCGCTGGCCGATGGCAAGCGCGTACGCGTTGATGTCGTTGACACTGACTTCTGAAGTGAGTGACGACGACGCGCGCCGCACGCAACTGCGGGTGGGGCGCCTGACCAAGGCGCACGGCCTCAAGGGTGCAATCAAGCTGGAGCTTTTCACGGACGACCCGGGGCGACGTTTCGTCCCGGGCGCCGTGTTCTCCTTGCAGGTTCCCACGGAATCCCCGTGGCACGGAAAGACCCTCGAACTCGCCGAGCTGCGCTGGTACAACAGCCACCCGGTCGGGTTCTTCGTCGGTGTTTCCGACCGAACCGCTGCCGAGGGTCTGGCCAAGGCGATCCTCTGGATCGACCAGGATGACACCGAGTCGCCCGATGAGGAAGACGCCTGGTACGACCACCAGCTCGCCGGCCTCGCCGTCGTGCGTGACGGTGTGACCGTTGGCCAGGTTGCCCGAATCGAGCACTTCCCGGCTCAGGACCTCATCATCGTCAAGACGCCGAACGGCGAGGTCATGGTGCCCTTCGTGAAGGCCATCGTCGCCTCCGTCGACATCGAAGCCGGTGTCGTGACGGTCACGCCTCCGAACGGACTGTTCGAAGAACTTCCCGAGGAGCCCGCCGAGACGACCGTCTCCGACGAGACTCTCGTCGAGCGAACGAACGACTCGGTTTCGGCTGATGCCGCACCGGTCGCCGAGGATCCATCCGCCTGAGCTCATGCTCTGGTGAGCAATGCGCCCGTCCGCCGGTCTTCGGTGGACGGGCGCATTGTCGTTTTCGTGCCCGCAGAGTGTGTCCGTCTGGAACGCCGGGCGGCGCCGTGGCCCGCCCGTCACGTGCGCGAAACATCGACGGCCTACCCTGATCACACCGGCGTCACCCACTCGGACACACGCCCGGGAGGATGGTGGTGCGGCATGGCGGTCATGACTCGCTCGGTGCGGGCTCCTCGTCGCGTCGTCGACACTCCTGGCTCTCACGAGGACGGGGTTCCCGAGCGCTATGACGCGATCATCGTCGCCGGAGGCCGCAGCAGCAGGCTCGGGGGCGTCGACAAGACGGCGCTGCTCTGGAACGGCGTTTCACTGCGCGACTGGGCGCTGCGCAGTCTGAACGGTGCTGAGCGCATCGCGTATGTCGGAGGGGTCGCGCCGACCGCGCTCACCCGTTCTTCGAACGCGCAGACCGCACGGAATGCCCCGCGCTCGCCGGCCATTATCGTCACGCGTGAACACCCGCCGTTCGCCGGCCCGGCAGCGGCGGTGCACGCGGGGCTGCAGGCGCTGCCGAGTCCCAGCGCGCCCTGGACCGTCGTCATCGCAGCCGACCTCCCTCGCGTGACCGCCGCCGTTGCGGTGCTCCTGCACGAGTTGCGCGCGATCGGTGGAGTGGATGCAGCCGGGGCCGAGTTGCAGGGTGTGATCGCCGTCGATGGCACATCGAGGCGCCAACCGCTGCTTGCCGTCTACCGCACCTCGGCACTGCTGGCCGCGGTGCACTCTCATTCGAGCGAGAAGTCCGGTGTGGTCGGCCTGTCGATGAGGCAACTCCTCACCGGGCTTCGCTTGCACGAGCTCACCCTCTCGGATGCGCTCTGCGCCGACGTCGACACACCGGCCGATGCCATGCGGGCGGGCATAGCGGTGACGGAGCCGCGCGGCGTCACCGTGACGGACGGCGCGCGATGAACGGCCCTCCCGAAGGACTCGACGGTTGGGTTCTCGTCGCACGGGCAGAGCTCGACGCTGCCGGGGTCGTGATCGACGCGGAGGTCGTCGACGTTGCAGCCATCCTCGACCTCGCGCGCGACGCAGCCCATTCCATTGCCCGGCCTGCCGCACCCCTCACAACATTCCTCCTCGGCTACGCCGCTGCGCGTGCGGGTGGAGGCCGTGAGGGCGTGCGCACGCTGGCCACGCTGCTGAGCACTCTGGCAATTGAGAATGCGACGGCCGCGCAGCTCGCCGCAGACAGCCCACCGAGTCCTGGTCCGGTCTCGTGACCATGGGCCAGGTGCGAGCAGTGCCGGATTCGAGCGGGCGCACACCCACCTCCGACGGCGTGACGCCAACCAGCTGGAACCACGCCCGTCGCATCGCCGCAACCGTAGGCTCAGCGCGCACGCTCGGCACCGTCATCGTCCCTCTGGGGGCGGCCGCCGGGCTCACCGCGGCCACAGCGGTGCGCGCGGTGACGAGCCTGCCCGGTTTCGACGCAAGCGCGATGGACGGCTGGGCGGTGGCCGGCGCCGGGCCGTGGCGAGTGGGCCGTGGAGTCAGCATGGGAAGTCCTCCGGGGCCGGATCGGCAGGCGCACGGAACGGCCCGCCCGATCACCACGGGAGGCGCACTTCCCGCCGGCGCCGATGCAGTTCTTCGCTCAGAGAGCGGCGAACTGCGCCTCGTTGCGAGCACTCACCCTGGATCGCACAGTGCCGGTGGACGCGCCGAGCACTGGCTGCACGCCAACGCGTGGGCGAAGAACGGCGGCGAACCTCGGGATGGGCAACACATCCGACGAGCCGGCGAGGAGATCTCCGCAGGCGACACGGTCTGGGCGGTGGGAACACGGCTCACTCCGCCTCGCCTCGCTCTCGCAGCGGCATCCGGAATCGACAGCGTCGCAGTGCGCCAACGGCCGCGCATCGCCGTCCTGGTGACGGGAGATGAGATCGTGGAGCACGGCGCGCCGGCAGAGGGGCGGGTACGCGACGTGTTCGGCCCGATGTTGCCGAGCATGCTGCACATGCTCGGCGCCGAGCTCGTCTCCCTGAAACGGGTCGCCGACTCGCGTGAAGCGGTGACCGAGGGTTTGCGTGCCAGTGGCGCTGCCGACATCGTCATCACCACGGGTGGCAGCGCGAACGGGCAGGGTGACTGGGTGCGCCAGTCGGTGCTCGACACCGGAGGCGCGCTGCATTTCGCCGGGGTGCGGATGCGGCCGGGCCACCCCGTGATGCTCGCGACACGTGACGACGGCTGCCCTCTGCTCGCGCTGCCGGGCAACCCCCTCGCGGCCGTAGCCTGCCTGCTGAGCTTTCTGCCGCCGATGCTCGCGGCGATGACCGGGGCGGAGGCCAGCCCGCTGCCAACAGTGCCGGCGGAGCAACTGACCGCGCTGGGTGTGACGCCCCATGCGCGCGACACCCTGCTCGTGCCCTTTCAGTGGCTCGCCGGGCAAGCCGTTGCCAGTCGGTCGAGGGGGGCCGCAATGTTGCGTGGCCTGGCTGATGCCGACGGTCTCATCGTGCTCGATGCCGATGCCGATGCCGATGCCGATGCCGGCGCTGCGCGTGTACTCCACCTTCCTTGGACCGCGTAGCGCAACCATGGTCGGCTGGACCAGACAGCCGCTGAGAGTTCCCTCAGCGGCTGGGAGATTGTGCGCCGTCCGCGCTCTCCAGATGCGTGAGCAACTCGGCGATGCGGTTCTTGCACCCACCGCAGCCCGTGCCGGCACGGGTGTCCTTGCCGATGCACGAGACGGTTGTGTTGCCACACGCCGCCGAGTCGGCGATGTGCGCAACGGTCACCCCATTGCACCAGCACACGGTTGAGGCCGGGGCGAACTGATCGGCGGCGGATTCCGGCTCGTAGTCGGGTCCGTCAAAACGCAGCAGCACCGAGCGGTCGGCCGGCAGCTCGTCTCCGCGCTCGAACAGGAGAGTGAGTTCAGCTGCGGTTCGCGGCATGCCCACGGCGACGAAGGCGGTGAGAATCCCGCCACGGCTGACCATCTTCACGTAGCTGCCGTTCTCGGGGTCCGCCCACTGGGCAACGCGCCGGACGCCCGCGGCATCCGCGCTCGCGTCATGGTCGACGTCCCACGGCTCTGCGGAGACGTCGCCGGTGGCGACGACGTCGACTCCCTCGGCCTTGAGCATCACGAGCGCTGCGCGCTCCTCGGCGATCTGGGTCTCGACGGCGGTGCCCGCGAGCTCCGCGCGGAAACGGGCGGCTAGCCACACCGCCTGACGCCAGCCGGGACCAATGAGCCCCGACGGGCCACCGGGCGGTACGGTGAGCGCCTCGCTCTCCGGCGTGCGGTCGACGACATGGGCACAATCGCCGATGGCGAACACCGACGGGTCAGTCCAACTGCTCAGACCGCGGTCGACCAGAACCCCCGCACCGGTTCGGAGGCCGGCGAGGGTGGCCAGCTCGCTGCGGGCGCTGACTCCGCACGAGAGCAACAAGAGGTCTCCGCGAATCTGCTTGCCATCGGCGGTGATGAGAGCGTC
>CAZZNX010000034.1:18045-29414 GCA_964655795.1 uncultured Leifsonia sp.
GCCGTTCTCCGACCACATCGGTATGAAAGCTCACGGCCTCTGCCCGGCTGTTCTCCACGACGGTGACACCAGCTGCACGCAGGGCGGCCTTCAACACGGTGCCGCCGCCGCGGTCGAGATTGCGCGGCATGGGGTAGCCGCCGTGGTGCACAACGGCGACCTCGGCACCGGCGCGTGCCGCCGCGAGAGCGATTTCAAGACCGAGAACGCCTGCACCGAGCACAACGATGCGCCGGCCGGCCAGAACGGCCCCGGCAACCGTCTCGGCGTCGCCGAGGTCACGCAGAACGGTGATGCCATCTGGCAGCGCATCGTCGACGCCGACGAGCGACGAGCCATGCTTCACGAGCGTGCTCAGGTCGCGGCGCATCCTGGTCACGCCGTCAAGAGTCGGCACATTCGCCCTCGCACCGGTGGCAAGAACCAGGCGGTCGTACGGCAGTGTTTCCCCTGTGGCGAGCACGACGGTCCGAGTATCTCGATCGATCCCGGTCGCGGTCATGCCGGTCACGACGCGAACCCCGGCAGCCTCGATCACCGCACGATCGGAAATGGTGAGGGCCTCGCGATCGGTGTGGCCGACGGCATACTCGGCGACGAGCACCCGGTTGTATGCGTCTGCGTGTTCGGAGCCGACGACGGTCAGGGTGATGGTGCCGTCGACAACGGCCGGCAGAAGCTCCTCGATGAAACGCGATCCGACCGGCCCGTATCCGACGAGGACGATGCGCAGTGGGGTGAGTCGGCTCATCGGGCTGTCTCTCCTGACCCGGAGACCGAGCGGGCTGCCACGCGCACCCACACCGGGCTCTTCTTGAACTCGGGCATGCCGGAGATCGGGTCGGTTGCGTCGAGCGTCAGCAGATTGGCCGACTGCTCGAGCGCGAAGTGGAATGGCACGAAGACGGTGTCGGCCCTGATGTCTTTCGAGATGTGTGCGGGGCATCGCACCGAGGCTCTGGCGTTCCAGAGCTCGATCTCGTCGCCGTCCGAGATGCCGAGCCGGGCAGCGGTCGCCGGATGCAGCTGGGCGAAGGCCGTCGGTTGCGCCGCGGCGAGTTCTGGCACCCTCCGAGTCTGCGCGCCGGACTGGTAATGCTCGAGCAGCCGACCGGTGATGAGCGTGAGCGCGCCGTTCTCGTGAAGGGCTTCGGCCGCTGGGCTCGGCGAGACGGCGACGATCTGCGCGCGCCCGTCAGGATGCCCGAAGCGCTCGAGGAACAGGCGCGGTGTCCCCGTGGAACCCTCCGGGTACGGCCAGTAGGCTTCCGCCTCGCTGTCGAGCAGCGCGTAACTGATACCGGAGTAATCGGCGATGCCGCCGGCCGAGGCGCGGCGCAGTTCCTCGAAGACGCGCTCCGGATCACTGCTGAACTCCGAGGGCGCGTTGAGCCGCCGAGCCAGTTCCTGGAGCAGCCAGAGTTCGGTGCGCACGCCGGGGGGAGGGGACACCGCCTTGCGCCGGCGAAGCACGCGACCCTCGAGCGAGGTGATGGTGCCCTCCTCCTCGGCCCACTGTGTCACCGGCAGCACGACATCGGCGTACGCAGCGGTCTCGGAGAGGAAGAAGTCGCAGACCACGAGGAAATCGAGTGAAGCGAGCGCTGCCTTCACCGCGGTCACGTTCGGTGCGGAGACGACGACGTTCGAGCCGTGCACCAGAAGGGTGCGCACTCCTCCTGGGGTGCCGAGCGATTGCAGCAGTTGCACGGCGGGGAGGCCTGGCCCCGGCAAGGTGTCCGGGGCGACCCCCCATACCGCCGCAACATGCGCTCTGGCCGCGGGGTCGGTGATCTTGCGGTAGCCGGGGAGTTGGTCGGCCTTCTGGCCGTGCTCGCGACCACCCTGACCGTTGCCCTGCCCCGTGAGCGTGCCGTAGCCGCTGCCCGGCGTTCCAGGCAGGCCGAGGATCAGGCTGAGGTTGATGGCCGCCGTGGCCGTGTCTGTTCCGTCCACGTGCTGCTCGACGCCGCGCCCAGTGAGGATGTACGTGCCGCCGCTACCGGCGAGGCGTCTGGCCACCGCGCGCAGCTGATGCACTGGCACCCCCGTCGCTGCGCTCACCCGGCTTGGCCACCAGGTGCTGGTGCTGCGTCGAAGGGCGTCGAAGCCGCTCGTGCGCGTGGCGAGGTAGTCACTGTCGACGAGACGCTCCGCGATCACGATGTGAATCAACCCCAGCAGCAGGATCAGGTCGCTACCCGGGGTCGGCTGGACGTGCATGCCCTTGCCGTCGTCGGTGAGTTTCGCTGTCGACGAGCGGCGGGGGTCGACGACGATGAGCCCACCGGCGGCCTGGGCGCCGGCGAGATGGCCGATGAAGGGAGGCATGGTCTCGGCGACGTTGGAACCGAGGATCAGGACGGTTGCCGCCCCGTCGAGGTCTGCGACGGGAAAAGGCAGGCCGCGGTCGATCCCGAATGCCCGCATTCCCGCTGCGGCGGCGGAAGACATACAGAATCGTCCGTTGTAGTCGATGCGACTCGTCCCGAGCGCGACACGGGCGAATTTGCCGAGCAGGTAGGCCTTCTCGTTGGTGAGACCGCCGCCGCCGAACACTCCGACAGCATCGGCCCCATGGTCACGGCGCGTCGCGATCAGGCGGAGTGCGACCACGTCGAGCGCGTCGTCCCAACTCACCTCGTGCAGCTCGCCGTCGTCGCCCCGCAATAACGGGGCGAGGATGCGCTCCGGCGAGCCGAGCAGCGTCGGGGATGTCCACCCCTTCTTGCACAGCCCGCCCCGGTTGGTCGGGAACGCGCGGCCCTCGACCGTCGGCACCGCCGCCACCGAGGGTGGCGTCGGTGGCGTCAGGGTCATGGCGCACTGCAGCGCACAGTATGGGCAGTGTGTCGCGGTGGGGGCTGCGGTGGCCTGATTCATCGTGCGCTCTCTGTCAAAAGGGATGCGGTGCTCAGATTGTGTAGCGGGCGAGCGATGAGCCGCGGCGGACGTAGACGATGTAGGTGGTCGTGAGCAGAACGAGGTAGGCGGCGACGAAGCCGAAGAATGCGCTCTGATACCCGCCGGTCGCGCCGTGCGAGAGATTCAGGATCTGCGGAATGAGGAAACCGCCGTAGGCGCCGATGGCGGAGATGAGCCCGAGGGCTGCCGCAGCCTTGCGCTGGGTGGTGATGCCGGCGCCCCCTCCTGCGCGTTCCGCCCGCGCGGCAAACACGCTGGGGATCATGCGATACGTCGATCCATTGCCGATTCCGGATGCCACGAACAGCAGCAGGAAGCAGCAGAGGAAGACCCAGAAATTACCGAGCGGCAGGGTGAACATCACGGAGAGAGCGCCGATGGCCATCACGAAGAAGGCCGCCATGGTGACCCTGGCGCCGCCGAAGCGATCGGCCAGGCGGCCGCCGTACGGGCGGGCCAACGACCCGACGAGCGCTCCGAGGAAGGCCAGCGATACCGCGGCGCTGCCGAGCTGGAAGGTCGAGAAATCGGGGAACTGGTCGGCGATGAGCTTGGGGAAGACACCGGCGAATCCGATGAACGAACCGAAGGTTCCGATGTAGAGCAGGGCGAGCAGCCAGAGGTGCGGCTCGCGCAGCGCTGAGGCGGATCCGGCGAAGTCCGCCTTGGCTGACGAGAGATTGTCCATGTAGCGGTGCGCACCGAACATGGCGAGCAGGATGAACGGCACCCAGATCCATCCGGCGAGAGGCAGGTTCAGCGTTGCTGCAGCCCCGACCGTGATCACGATGGGGACGACGAACTGGGCGACGGCGGCCCCGAGGTTGCCGCCGGCCGCGTTGAGTCCGAGTGCCCAGCCCTTCTCGCGCTGCGGATAGAAGAAGGTGATGTTCGACATCGAACTGGCGAAGTTTCCTCCGCCGAAGCCGGCCACCGCGGCGACGCCGAGCAGGACACCGAACGGGGTGTCGGGATTGCCAACGACCACGGCGAGCGCGATGGCGGGGATCAGCAGCAGGCCTGCCGAGATGATCGTCCAGTTGCGCCCGCCGAACTTGGGAACGAGGAACGAGTAGGGAAAGCGAAGGGTCGCACCGACGAGGCTGGGGATGGAGATCAGCCAGAAGATCTCGGAGGTGCTCAGGGTGAATCCCGCATTCGGCAGTGCGACGACCATGATGCTCCACAGCTGCCAGACCACGAAGCCGAGGAACTCGGCGAAGATCGACCAGCCGAGGTTGCGCTTGGCGATGGCTCGGCCGACCCGATTCCACTGACCGGTGTCTTCCGGGTCCCAGTTGTCGATCCAGCGGCCGGGGCGGAAGGCGAGTTCTGCGCCGGCTGCGAGCTCGGTCTGCGGCGCGCTCGCCGCATCGACGATCGGAGGTTCGGCGGATGCGGTGCCGACTGCTGTGTTCGTCATCGTGTGTCTCCCAGCTCGTCATCTCGGTCGGCCCGCATGTCCCAACGTCATCGGCGGTGGGGCCCGTTGAGACGACGCTATGGCGCTCGTGTTTCGGTGGCTCGTGCGGGGTGTAAACGGTGCATCACCGCCTTCTCACAGCCCTCGCCGTGTGCGGTGAGGTCGGACGAGCGCCGCAACCCATTCGGTGTGCCCGTGACCAGCGCCGCTTCCAGCTCATTTAATGTCCCCGAAATCAGACTGCAACACGCCGGCGCTTGCGCCTGCGACCGTTGGCGGATGAGCACACTTCTCGGCATGCCCCGCGTGCGCCAGCCGGCACGGCCGAGCGGTCTGCCTGCGAGTGCCCTCGACGCACATCTGCCGGGTGATCGTCCCGCGTCGGCCGCGCTGATCGACCGCTTCGGCCGCACGGCAACTGACCTGCGCGTGTCGCTCACCGATCGATGCAATCTGCGCTGCAGCTACTGTATGCCGGCCGAGGGGCTTCCGACTCGGCCGGTCGAATCGATCATGACGATCGATGAGATCGCGCGCCTCGTGGGGATCGCCGTGCAACGACTTGGCGTGCGCCAGGTGCGCTTCACGGGTGGCGAGCCGCTGCTGCGCGCCGATCTCGTCGACATCGTCGCCGCCTGTGCCGCCCTGTCGGGACGTCCGGAGATCTCGCTGACCACCAACGCGATCGGGCTGGCCGGACGAGCTCGAGCGCTCGCCGACGCCGGGCTCGACCGGCTGAACGTCTCGCTCGACTCCCTGCGCCCAGAGATCTTCGCCCAGATCACCAGAAGGCCGTTTCTGCCTCGCGTACTGGACGGAATCGAGGCTGCGACGGCCGCCGGCTTCACAGATATCAAGATCAACGCCGTGCTCCTGCGCGGTGTCAATGACGGCCAGGCCGGCGAGTTGCTCGAATGGGCGCTCGGGCAGGGCCACGAGCTGCGCTTCATCGAGCAGATGCCGCTTGACGCCGATCACAGCTGGGCACGCGCCGAGATGGTGACGGCGGCCGAGATCCGGGAGCGGCTCGCTGAGCGCTTTCTTCTGCAGGCAGACAGCGCGCCTCGTGACGGTGCGCCCGCAGAACGATACACCGTGAGATCGCGAGCGCAGCCGAGTCTGATGGGAGTCGTCGGCATCATCGCCTCCGTCACGGAGTCCTTCTGCGGTGACTGCCGGCGAACGCGATTGACCGCGGAAGGCGGGGTGCGCAACTGTCTGTTCGCGAACGGTGAGACTGATCTGCTCGGGCCCCTCCGAGCCGGATGCGATGACGAGACGATCGTCAGACTCTGGCAGGGCGAGATGTGGCAGAAGGCCGGTGGCCACGGTGTGAACGAGCCCGGCTTCGTGCAGCCGAGTCGCACGATGAGCGCGATAGGCGGTTGAACGATGCCGCGATCGGGGCGCTCATGGTGCCCGCTTCTCACACCACGCTGAGGCGGTAACCGCGTTTCACCACGGTGGCCACGAGCCCCGGAGCGGCCAGCGTCTGTCGCAATCGGCTCAAAGCCATCTCGAGAGCGTGGTCGTCGGCAGCACCGGGGAGCGCCCGCACGAGCTCGTCGCGAGGGACGACAGCACCTCCGGCGGCGAACAGGGTGCGAAAGATCGCCAGCGCGCTCGGCGTCAGAAGCACGCGGCGTTCCCCGATCTGCACGACGGTCCCGCGCAGCCAGATCGCGCCACCCTCGGTGTGCAGCGGGTTGACGTTCGCGCGTTCAAGGTGTTCGCAGACCAGTCGGATGAGGGCGCCCATGCGGAACCGCTCCGGCTGGATGGGCTCCAGGCCCGCCGCAATCAGTGGGGCGGCGGTGACGGGGCCGACCGCCGCGGTGAGCACGGTGTCGCGCATCGCAGCGAGGAGTTCGACGCGGCGGTCGAGCGCGTCCGCCGCGCTGAACAAAGCATCAACGGCGGGGGCGCTGGTGAAGGTGATGCAGTCGAGCTGCGAGGAGCACACTGCGTCGATGAGACGCCGCACGCGGGCGTCGGAGTCGTCGGGGGCGGTCCATCGATAGGGGGCAACGGTGAGCACAGAGTGGTGCACAGCGCGCAGACGGTCCAACTGGCGCTCGTCCTGGTAGCCGTGCACCTGAACAGCCACGGTCAGCCCTGGCGGGAACTCATCGAGCACCTTGTCGACGAGTGATGCGCTCGTCTCCTCGAGACTCATACCGACGTCATCGAGGCCGGCCGCCCTGATGCCACCGCGGGCCTTCGGGCCTCGGACCAGGATGCTGGTGTCGCGCAGTGCCGCGATGAGCTCGTCGCCGAGCCCGGCGGCATCCGCAACCTCGAACCACCGCCGCACGCCATAGGCCGTTGTCGCCAGCAGTACATCCGGTCGAGCGGCGATGATGGCTCTCGTGTCGTCGATCACCGGATCGTCTTGGCTCGCGTTCACAATCTGGAGGGTCGGGGCGTGGAACACCGTTGCGCCACGACGCTCGAAGGCGTCAATGAGATCGGCGGAACGGCGGTCGCTGGTCACGCCGATGCGGAAACCCTCAAGTTGGTTGGGGCGGAAGCCCGGGACGACTTCCTCTGGCGTGTACTCGTTGACGTGCGCCATGGTCACACCGCGTCGGCGTCGATGCCGGCCGCACGGTCCATCATCGCGGCGGCGTCGAGGTCCCCCTCGTGCGCGAGCCGAACGACCTCCCCGATCACGAGGACCGCAGGAGATCTGACGCCGGCGGTCGCCGCCGCGGCCAGAATGCCACCAAGGTCGGAGACGGTGGTTCGCTGCGTCTGGCTGAAGCCGCGTTCGATGATGGCGACGGGCATGCTCGAGGGCGTCCCATGTCGCAGCAGCCCGCTGCAGAGCGCGGGAAGGGTGTTGATGCCCATGAGCACAACGATGGTTCCGCCGAGGCCGGACAGGTGCAGCAGCTCCTGATTCGAGAGGGGGGCATGCCCAGAGACCACGGTGAAGATGCGGCTGACGCCGCGGTGGGTGAGCGGGATGCCTGCGGCAGCGGGAACCGCGATGGCGCTGCTCACGCCCGCGATGACCTTCACGGGGATTCCGACGCGATGGCAGGCGAGCACCTCTTCGCTGCCTCGGCCGAGCACGTAGGGGTCGCCGCCTTTCAAGCGCACGACGTTCGAGCCTGCGAGTGCATGCTCGACGATCATCGCTTCGATGCCGCTCTGACTCACCGGGTGATGGCCCGGCTGCTTGCCCACATCGATCAGCACCGCATTCGGCGCATGTTCGCGCAGCGTCGTGTGTGGCGCGAGGCGGTCGTACAGCACGACATCCGCCGCGCGCAGCGCCGCTGCGCCGGCAATGGTGAGCAGCCCGTCGATACCGGGGCCACCGCCGACGAGGGTCACCCGTCCGTGTGCGGGTGCTGCATCCGTCATCGTCATTGTCCTCTCACGGGGATGCTCGGTCCGCTCAGCATGACCTTGCCGTCCTCCGCCTCGCCCGGCAGTGCCGGTCGCGTCTGGCCCCGCTCGAGAACCCGCCCGATGCTCGGATCCGGCGTGGCCGGTGCATTCACAAATGAGCGGAAACGGCGAAGTCTCTCTGGGTCGGCTAGCGTAGCAGCCCACTCGTCTTCGTACGTGTCCACATGACGTTCCATTGCTGCTTCAAGGTCGGCCGCGAGGCCGAGCGAGTCGTTGACGACGACGTCGTAGACGTGGTCGAGTCCGCCGTCGAGCTCCTCCATCCATCGAGCCGTGCGCTGCAGCCGGTCTGCCGTACGGATGTAATACATCATGTAGCGGTCGATGTACCGAATCAGCGTCTCATCGTCGAGGTCGGATGCCAGTAGCTGCCCGTGGCTCGGCTGAAAGCCGCCATTCCCACCCACGAACAGGTTCCATCCCTTGTCACTGGCGATCACGCCGACATCCTTGCCGCGGGCCTCAGCGCACTCGCGGGCGCAACCGGAGACTCCGAACTTGAACTTGTGCGGTGCCCTCAGCCCGCGATAACGCAGCTCCAGCTGGATCGCCATCGACACGGAGTCCTGCACGCCGAAGCGGCACCAGGTCGATCCGACGCAGCTTTTCACATTGCGCAGGGCCTTGCCATAGGCCTGGCCGGATTCGAAACCGGCATCCACGAGGATGCGCCAGATGTCGGGCAACTGGTCGAGTCTGGCCCCGAACAGGTCGATGCGCTGACCACCGGTGATCTTCGTGTAGAGCCCGTACTGGGTGGCCACCTCGGCGATCACGGCGAGCTTGGCCGGGGTGATCTCGCCACCCGGAATGCGGGGGACCACTGAGTAGGTGCCGTCCTTCTGCATGTTCGCCATTGCCCGGTCGTTGGTGTCCTGCAACGTTCCGCGCCCGTCGTCGAGAATGTAGCCGTTGCCCTGACTGGCCAGGATCGAACCGACGACCGGCTTGCAGATGTCACAACCGCGGCCGCTGCCGAACCGCTCGATGATCTCATCGAACGAGCGCAGGCCGAGCACCCGAACTGACTCGAACAGGTCCTGACGGCTCATCGCGAAGTGCTCGCAGAGCGCCGTGGAGAGCGTCGCACCGGACTTCGCCAGCTCGCCTTCCAGCAGCTTCTTGACGAGGGGAACGCACGAGCCGCACTGGGTGCCGGCCCGCGTGCAGGTTTTCAGCTCTCCGAGGTCATGACACGGCCCGCCGTCGCTGCCGGTGTGCACGGCGTCCCGCACGGTTCCGACGCGCACGTTGTTGCAGGAGCACACGAGCGCATCGTCTGGCAGAGTGTCGCCGACGGGGGCTTCGGCCCCACCCGCGGAGAGGTATGCGCCGGGCTCGGCACTCAACTCGCGTCCGAGAAGTGGGCGCAGGGCAGCGTACGGCGAGGCATCGCCGACGAAGATGCCGCCGAGCAGCGTGCGCGCATCGTCAGACATCACGAGCTTCTGGTAGAGACCGCGCGCCGGGTCGGCGTAGACGATCTCGAGTGCGCCCTCTGTTGCCCCCATGGCATCACCGAAGCTCGCGACATCGACACCGGAGAGTTTGAGTTTTGTGGCGTCGTCGATGGTGGTGAACTCCGCCGCCCCACCGAGCAAGCGGTCCGCCACTGTCTCGGCCATGGCATTGGCCGGTGCGACAAGTCCGATGCATCGCCCCTGGACGCAGGCCACCTCGCCGATCGCCCAAATGTTGGGGTCCGAGCTGCGGCAGTCGCTGCCGACCACGATTCCGCCTCGCGTGCCGAGCTCCAGGCCGGCGTCGCGGGCCAGCTCATCGCGGGGCGAGATCCCGATCGCGAAGATCACGATGTCGGCGGCGACCGTCGTGCTGTTGCTGAAGCGCACCGCCTCAACCTGCCCGTCGGTCACGACGATGTTGCGCGGGCGCGTGCCGAGGTGCAGCGTGAGGCCTTGCGCGGTGATCAGCCTGGAGAGCGCCTGCCCAGCGCCCTCGTCCAATTGGGCAGACATGAGCCAGCCACCGGAGTGCACAACAGACGCCTCTGCGCCGAGCTTGTGCAGGCCCCCTGCAGCCTCGAGCCCGAGCAGCCCGCCGCCGGCGACGAGCACTTTGGCCGGGCGCCCGAGGGCAGCCGAGAGCGATGCCGACTCCGCCACGAGCGCATCGACGTCATCGATCGTGCGGTAGACCCTGGCGTGCTCGCTGCCCGGAATCTCCGGAACGGGGGCGCTGGAACCTGTTGCGAAGACGAGTTCGTCGTAAGGGTACGCGGTGCCTGATGCGGTGAGCACCGTGCGCTCGACACGATCGATGCTCACCGCCTTCTCTCCGGCGCGAATCTGAATGCGGTCGCTGTCCCAGATGTTCGACGGCTGCAGAGTGAGATCCTCGGAGCCCAGCAGGCGGCGGCTCAGCGCCACGCGGTCGTACGGAAGGTGAACCTCTTCGCTCAGCACCGTCACCTGCAGTGCTCCCGCAGTATCTCTGGCACCGATCGCGTCGGCAAGACGGTGAGCCGCCGGCCCGCCGCCGAGCACAACCACTCGGCGCGGACCTGGTGTGCCAGAGTGCGGGTGGGGCACGGGCGTGGTGTCGTCAGCGGTCATCGGAAACCTCATGTCTCTCGGTCGGAACTGCGTTGAGCATAGGTTTGGGGCGTTTCCTCCGCTTTTCTCCCGTGTATCCCGGTATTTCCTTCGCCCCACAGAGAGCACCGCGTTCTGTGAGGCGATCTTCACAGGGCGGTAACACTGGCCGCCTGTGAGCGAAACATGGCCCGCCTAGCGTCGAAGCATCCCCACTGGGCGCCACTGTCGCCCGAGCAGCCAGCACCGATTTCGGAAGGCAAGCAACGATGTCGATCACCGTAGAGCACACAGCCGATTCGCGCACCGAGACGAGCGCAGAGAGCGAGTGGGAGCGAGCCTGCGCGCTGAGCGACCTGGAGCCGTCATGGGGAGAGGCCGTGCTCCTGCGCATGAAGCAGGTGGCGCTGTTCATGGTGTCGCCGCGCGAGATCTACGCCGTCTGCCACCGCGACCCGCACACCGATGCCTACGTGATGGCACGGGGGATCGTCGGGTCGAAGGGGGAGCGGCCGACCATCGCCTCGCCCCTGCTCAAACAGGTCTATGACCTCGGCACCGGCGAGTGCTTCAGCGATCCGGCACTGCACCTCAAGACGTTCCGCACCCGTGTCGTCGGGGGCTTCATCGAGATCGAGTTCGTATGACATTGCTCGCCGTCTCCCACGGAACCTCATCGCCGGAGGGCCAGCGCGCGGTGGCCGCCCTGGTCGACTCGGTCGCTCGGGCGCACCCAGAGCTCGACGTCGTCGGCGGGTTCGTCGACGTGCAGCAGCCGGACGTGCCCGCATCGTTGGCCGCGCTCGACCCCTCGGGCGTTGTCGTCGTCGTCCCGCTGCTGCTCTCGGCCGGATACCACGTGCACGTCGACCTGCGAGAGCACCTCGCCGCGGCCGAGGAGCACACGACGGTGCTCGCCGCGGCGCTCGGGCCCGACGACCGGCTCGTGGCGCTGCTGGCCCGCCGCCTGGACGAGGCCGGCCTGCGCCCGGACGATCGCGTCGTCCTCGCCGCGGCCGGTTCGAGCGACCAGCGGGCGGTGGCGGACT
>CAZZNX010000035.1:0-3308 GCA_964655795.1 uncultured Leifsonia sp.
AAGCCGCGCTCGAAGTCGGTGTGGATGACGCCGGCCGCCTGCGGGGCCTTGGCTCCCTTGGGGATGGTCCACGCGCGGGTCTCTTTCGGCCCGGCGGTGAGGTAGGTCTGCAGGCCGAGGGTGTCGAAGCCGATGCGGGCGAGCTGGTTCAGGCCCGACTCGGTCTGACCGGTCGAGGCGAGCATCTCGGCGGCATCCTCGTCGTCCAGGTCGATGAGCTCCGACTCGAGCTTGGCGTCGAGGAAGATCGCCTTGGCCGGGGCGACGAGCGCCGCCAGTTCGGCGAGCTTGGCGTCATCCTGCAACACGGCCTCGTCGACGTTGAAGACGTAGATGAAGGGCTTGGCGGTGAGCAGACCGAGCTCCTTGATGGGCTCGAGGTCGACGGATGCCGCCGACAGCGGCGTTCCGGCGTTCAGCACGTCGCGCGCCTCGGTCGCGGCCACGAGGGCCTCCGGGCCGAGCTTCTTGCCCTTGATCTCCTTCTCGAAGCGCGGGATCGCCTTCTCGAGGGTCTCCAGGTCGGCGAGGATCAGCTCGGTGTTGATGGTCTCCATGTCGCCGGCCGGGTTGACCTTGCCGTCGACGTGCACGACGTCGGAGTCGGCGAAGCCACGCACGACCTGCGCGATGGCGTCGGCCTCGCGGATGTTCGCGAGGAACTTGTTGCCAAGGCCCTCACCCTCGCTGGCGCCGCGCACGATGCCGGCGATGTCGACGAACGACACCGCTGCGGGCAGGATGCGCTCGCTGCCGAAGATCTCGGAGAGCTTCTCGAGCCGGGCATCCGGCAGGTTCACGACGCCGATGTTGGGCTCGATCGTGGCGAACGGGTAGTTCGCCGCGAGAACCTGGTTCTTCGTCAGAGCGTTGAAAAGGGTTGACTTGCCGACGTTGGGCAGACCAACGATTCCAATTGTAAGAGCCACGGTGGGACAGTCTACCGTCGACTGCAACACTTCTCGGCGGCAAATGATTGACGCCCCGGATGCCGCGCAGTAGCCTCGCACAACCCGCGCCAGCGAACAGCAGGAGAGGCACCCATGCGCAACAAAGACGTCGACGTCTTCGCCGAGACCCGGCTCACGCCCGAACAACGCGAGATCTTCGAGACGCTGCGACGGATCGTCGAGGAGACGGTGCCGACCGCGCACGAGGTGATCAGCGGCGGCTCCCCCGCCTGGCAGGGCCACCGGATCCTCGCGACCGTCAGCGCGACCCCCACCCGCCTCACCGTGCTGTTCGAGCGTGGCGCCTCGTTCACGGACGACCATTGGCTGCTCGAGGGCAGCGGATTCAACACCAGGCACCTCAAGCTCAGCTCCGCGGACGACGTCTCGGAGGAGGCCATCCGGGACTACCTCACCCAGGCCGCCGCGCTCGACAACCCGCCCGCCCGCAACTAGGGAGCCGCCTGCGCCACTCCCGGCGCCGCTGACTCCGCCGGGCGCTTCCGCCTGCTCGTCAGGTAGACGCCGGCAAGCACGAGCACGCCTCCGACGAGGTGTGCCGGGCTGAGCTCGGCGCCGAGCAGCACCGAGATGAGCACGGTGAAGACCGGCAGCAGGTTGAGGAAGACGCCGGCGCGGGCGGGCCCGATGCGCCCGGCCCCGATGTTCCAGAGCGCATAGGACGCGACGGAGGGGAACAGGATGATGTACGCCAGACCGGTGAAGCCGGCGGCATCCGTCGGCAGCTGCACACCGAAGGCCAACACGAGCGGCAGCATCAGCACGATCGCGAAGACGGCCTGCACGGCGGTGGCGGTGACCGGGGGCGTCTTCACGCGCCGGCCGATGAGCGAGTATGCGGTCCACACGAGCACGGCGGCGACGATCAGCAGATCGCCCGGGTTGAAGCCGCTCTCGAGGATGCGCGCGACACTGCCGCCGCTCAGCACGACGAGCACACCGGCAAAGGAGAGGACGAGGCCGACGATGCGGCTGGCGGCCAGGCGATCACCGAGAAACATTGCCGCGGCCAGGGCGATCATGGCCGGGTTCGTCGCGCTGATGACGGCGGCGCTCACCGGGGTCGTGAACCCGAGCGCCCAGTAGACGAACAGGGTGAAGCCGACGAGACCGAGTGCCGACTGCAGCGCGTGCAGCCGCCATTCGGCGAGCGCCCGCCGCCACGAGACCCGCTCGATCAGCCAGGCCAGCGGCACGAGCAGGACCGACGCGCAGAGCCAGCGGATGAAGGTGAGCGACACCGGCGAGATCTGCGTGACGACCATGGCACCGAAGACGAAGTTGCCGGCCCAGAAGAGGTTGGCGAGCACGAGGAAGAGGTAGACCTTGGCGTGCTTCACCGTGCCAGCTTATGGCGCTCCGGTGCGTTCGCGGCCCTCTGTCATACCGGCGTGAGAGCATGGCAATGTGCCATTGAACTTCACCGCGATCGACTTCGAAACCGCCAACTCCTCCAGCGCATCGGCCTGCTCGGTCGGCCTGGTGAAGGTGCGCGACGGCCGCGTGGTCGACGAGGCGAGCTGGTTCATCAAGCCGGCGCCGCCGCACGACGAGTTCGTGGAGTGGAACACACGCATCCACGGCATCGTCGCAGCGGATGTCGCGAACGCCGCCGACTGGGCTGAACAACTGCCCGATCTGCTCGACTTCGTCGACGGTGACCACCTGGTCGCCCACAACGCCGGCTTCGACCTCGGCGTCATCAAGGCGGCCACAACCGCCAGCGGGCTCGTGGTGCCCGACCTCCGCTACGTGTGCAGCCTGCAGGTGGCCCGCCGCACCTACCACCTCGACTCCTACCGCCTGCCCGTCGCTGCGATGGCCGCCGGCTTCGAGGACTTCCGCCACCACGACGCCCTCGCCGACGCGGAGGCATGCGCCGCGATCATCGTGCACGCCGCGGCCAGGCACGAGGCGGAAGACCTCGAGCGCCTCGCCCACATCACCCGGGTCAAGGTCGGCGTGATCGGCCCCGTCGCCGTCGCCGAGCACGCGAGCACGCACGGCCCGATGGCGTTGCAGTAACGCCCCGCCCGCGAGCCGACTCTCCGGTGCGGCAACGGGCCGTGTCGGTGGCAGCTGATTCACTTGCAGCATGGAACCACTTCTGATGCTCGTGCTCGGTCTGTTGCTCGGCGCCGCCCTCGGCGTGATCGGCACCTGGCTGTACGCGCGCCGCGGCGCCGGTGCGGGCGGTGGCGCCACCGTCTCGCCGGAGGTGCTGGCCGCGCAGCACGCGCTGCAGCTCGCGGAGACGCGGGCGAGCGCGGCATCCGCCCATGCCGAGATCCGGGCCGAGTTGGCCGCGGCCGACGCCACGGTCGACAGCCTGCTCGC
>CAZZNX010000035.1:3332-5197 GCA_964655795.1 uncultured Leifsonia sp.
CCAGAAGTTGCAGTTCTCCGAGCTGGCCGAGCGCCACCGTTCCGATCGGATCGAGCAATCGGAGCGCGAGAAGCGCGAGAGCGCGGTGCTGCAGGCCCTCGGGCCGGTGCGCGAGACGCTCACGACGATGCAGAGCACCGTCGCCGAGCTCGAGAAACAGCGCAGCGAGCAGTTCGGCTCACTCTCCGAACAGCTGAAGCAGGCCCAGCTCTCCGACGAGCAGCTACGCGGCGCCACCGAGTCGCTGGCCAGCGCGCTGCGCTCCAACAGCACGCGCGGCGTCTGGGGCGAGACTCAGCTTCGACGCGTCGTCGAGGCCGCCGGCCTGGCCCAGTACGTCGACTTTGACACGCAGCAGTCGATCACGACGGACGCCGGAGCGGGCCGCCCCGACATGGTGATCCGCCTGCCGGGCGGCAAGTCCATCGCCGTCGACGCGAAGGTGCCGCTCGAGCACTACATCGAAGCGAGCCAGATCCCCGTCACGGCGAGCGGCGAGGAGGGCGCACGGCGCAAGGCGCTGGTCGACCGCCACGTCAAGGCGGTGCGCGGGCACATCGACGCCCTCGCGAAGAAGACCTACTGGGAGGGGCTTGACGCCAGCCCCGAGTTCGTCGTCGCCTTCATCCCGAGCGAGTCGTTGCTCTCCTCCGCGCTTGAGGCCGACCCTGCCATCCTCGAGTACTCCTTCGGCAAGCGGGTCGCACTCGCCTCCCCCGTGAACCTGTGGGCTGTGCTGAAGACGGTCGCCTACACCTGGCAGGAGCAGGCGCTGACGGATGACGCCAAGAAGCTGTTCGAGCTCGGCAAGGCGCTCTATGCCAGGCTCGGCACGCTCAGCACCCACGCCGACGGCCTGCGCAAAGCGATCGAGCGCACCGTCGACAGCTACAACAAGTTCGCGAACTCGCTCGAGACGCGCGTGCTCGTGACGGCCAGGCAGTTCCCCGGCATCGACGAGACGAAGCTCGACCTGCTGATCGAGCCGGCGCCGATCCACGAGGTGCCACGCAAGCTCACCGCGGTCGAGCTGGAGTTGCCGGCATCCGCCGTGGAGCGCGAGGAGCACGCGAGCTAGGTTTCGACGCTTCCGCTGATTGAGCGTCCCCCTCTTCCCGCTGATAGAGCTTGTCGAAATCACGGTTTCGACGGGCCCAACCAACGGGGGCCCGGTCAGCCGCGCAACGGACCATACTCGTGGTCGAAGATCACGCTCGTGTTCGTCGACGCGACAATGGGCTGCGTCGAGAGGTGGTCGGTCACAAAGTCGCGGAGGTCCTGGGTGTTGCGCCCGCGGAAGTGGATGACGAAGTCCTCAGCGCCCGCGAGGTAGAAATACTGCGCCACCTGCGGCAGTTCCCGCAGCTGATCGGCGAAGGTGTCGAGCCGGTCGCGTGCCCCGGGGCGGATGCGCACCGACACCAGCGCCTGCATCCCGTAGCCGAGAGCATCGGCGTCGACGTCGACGGTGAAGCGCCGGAGGACCCCCGTATCGACCAGCGTGCGCACTCGCTGCAGGCATGTCGACGGCGAGATCCCGGCGATCTCGGCCAAGCGGTTGTTGGGGATGCGGCTGTTCTCTCGCAGGGCGGCGATGAGCACCCGATCGGTGTCATCGAGCGTGACGAACTCGGGGGAATCATTCTGCACACGGGCCATCTGGGCACCTCCAACCGAATTTTCGCACAGTCGATCATAGATTTCGGACTGATAATGCGGATTTCTTGTGTGCTGTTCGCATCCGTGCGCAAATAGTCAACGCAGTTCCCCCACTACCACAGCACGTCAAAGGAGACACGGATGCTCGTCGGAGTTCCCACCGAGATCAAGAACAACGAATTCCGGGGCGCCGGAACGCCGTCCGG
>CAZZNX010000035.1:5225-21126 GCA_964655795.1 uncultured Leifsonia sp.
GTGCTCGTACAGAGTGGGGCAGGGATCGGCTCGTCGTTCAGCGACGAGGAGTACGCCATCGCCGGCGCCGAGATCGTCCAGTCCGCGGCCGACGTCTGGGCCGCCGCCGAGCTCATCCTCAAGGTGAAGGAGCCCGTCGCGAGCGAGTATCCGCTGATCAGAGACGGCCAGATCCTGTTCACCTACCTGCACCTCGCGGCCGACCGGCCCCTCACAGAGGCACTCGTCGCATCCGGCGCCACCGCCATCGCCTACGAGACCGTGCAGTTGCCCGACCGCTCCCTGCCGCTGCTCTCCCCCATGAGCGAGATCGCCGGGCGCCTCTCCGTTCAGGCCGGCGCACACGAGCTGCTCCGCCCCGCGGGCGGACGCGGCCTGCTTCTCGGCGGCGTACCGGGAACCCCGCGGGGCAACGTCGTCGTGATCGGCGGCGGTGTCGCCGGCGAACACGCGGCCGCCATGGCCGTCGGCCTCCAGGCGCACGTGACCGTCGTCGACATCTCGGTCCCCCGCCTCCGCCAGCTCGACGCCCACTTCGGCGGGCGCGTCGACACCCGTCGTTCGAGCGCCTTCGAGATCGCCGCACTGCTGGCCGAGGCCGACCTCGTGATCGGCTCCGTGCTCATCCCGGGAGCCGCGGCCCCCAAGCTCGTGACCGATGCGATGGTCGCGTCGATGAAGCCGGGCTCGGTGCTCGTCGACATCGCCATCGACCAGGGCGGCTGCTTCGAGGGCTCGCGCCCGACGACGCACGACGAGCCCGTCTACCGCGTGCACAACTCCACGTACTACTGCGTCGCGAACATGCCGGGTGCGGTGCCGCAGACGTCGACGATCGCCCTGACAAACGTCACGCTTCCCTACGCCGTCGCCATCGCCGACCGGGGATGGGAGGCTGCGGTCGCCTCCGACTCTGCCCTCGCTTTGGGCGTCAACGTGCAGGGCGGCCAGGTCGTGAACGCGGCCGTCGCGGCAGCGCACGGGCTCGAGCTCGTCGCGGCGTAGCCAGCGGAGTCCGGGCCGCCGGTCGAGCAGCCCACTCCCGCCGTTGCCCACTCCCGCCGATTGCCCAACTAGCGCCCGCCGATTGAGCAACTAGCGCCCGCCGATTGAGCTTGTCGAAATCCAGGTTTCGACAAGCTCAACCAACGGGGCTCGCTCATGCAATGGGCGGCGCGGGGTTTCGACAAGCTCAACCAACGGGGGCTCGCTCAACCAACGGGGGCTCACTCAACCAGCGGTGATGCTCAGCCCGCTCGACCCGCGGGCACCGCTCAGGCGGTGCGGGTTACTGCCACTTCGAGACGAGGTGGTCGGCGGTCACGCGGCGGATCGTGCCCGACTTCGAGCGCAGGATGATGCTCTCCGTGCGGATGTGGGTGCGCCCGATCTTCCGCGGCCCGGCGAGCAGCCCGCCGTCGGTGACGCCGGTGGCGACGAAGAAGGTGTTGCCACCCTGCACCAGGTCATCGACCTCGTAGATCCGGTCGCAGTCGAGGCCGGCGGCCTCGCCGCGGGCGCGCTCTGCGGCATCCTTCGGCGCCATGCGGGTCTGCATGAACCCGCCGATCGCCTTGATCGCGCAGGCGGTGGTGATGCCCTCGGGGCTGCCGCCGATGCCGACGCACATGTCGATGCGGGAGTCGTATCGGGCGGCGTTGATGCCGCCGGCGACGTCGCCGTCGCTCATCAGGCGCGTGCCGGCGCCTGCCTCACGGATCTCGGCGATGAGCTGCTCGTGCCGCGGGCGGTCGAGCACGGCGACCCGCATGTCGCCGACCTCAATGTTCTTGGCCTTGGCCAGGGCGCGGATGTTGTCGGCGATCGGGCGGCGGATGTCGATGACACCGATCCCCTCCGGGCCCGTCACGATCTTGCCCATGTAGAACACGCTGGACGCGTCGAGCATGGTGCCACGATCGGAGACCGCGATCACGGAGAGCGCGTTCTGTCGACCCGCGGCGGTGAGGCTGGTGCCGTCGATGGGATCGACCGCGATGTCGCAGGCCGGTCCGCGGCCGTTGCCGACGCGTTCCCCGTTGTAGAGCATGGGGGCGGCATCCTTCTCGCCCTCGCCGATGACGACGACGCCGTCGAAGCTGACCGTTCCGAGGAATGCGCGCATCGCGTCCACGGCCGCCCCGTCGGCGCCGAGCTTGTCTCCCCGACCGATCCACGGCACGGCACGGATCGCGGCCGCCTCGGTGGCCCGCACCAGTTCCATCGCGAAGTTGCGGTCGGGGTGGCGGTAGAGGCTGGAGGTGTCGGTGCTCATCATGGTGGGTCCTCCCGGACGCGGGTTGAATGGCCGTCGGCGCAGTCCTGCGCGCTCACAGCGGCCTGAACAGGCTGTCGATTTCAGCGTAGGCAGCGTGCCAGCGCCCGTCGCAAGAAACAGAGCGAAATATCGCGAAAGAATCGCATTCCTTAACGGATCAGCCAAGAAACCGCTGCACCTTCGTGCGGCGGCCGCGTTCGGCGCTGGGCAAATGTGCAGAGCGCCCTCGGCTGGATAGACTTTGCTCACACCCAAGATCAACGCCAAGGAGCTTCCATGCCCATCGCAACCCCCGAGCAGTACGCCGCAATGCTGGACAAGGCCAAGGACAAGGGCTTCGCCTACCCGGCCTTCAACGTGTCTTCCTCGCAGACGATCAACTCCGTGCTGCAGGGACTCACCGAGGCCGGCTCCGACGGCATCATCCAGGTCACAACGGGTGGTGCAGACTACTTCGCCGGCCACACCGTGAAGAACCGCGCCGCTGGCGCCCTGGCCATGGCCAAGTTCGTGCACGCCGTCGCCGACAACTACCCCATCACGGTTGCCCTGCACACCGACCACTGCCCGAAGAACGCCCTCGACGACTTCGTGATGCCGCTGATCGCCGCATCCGAAGAGGCCGTCGCAGCGGGCGGCAACCCGATCTTCCAGTCCCACATGTGGGACGGCTCGGCCGTGCCGCTGACCGAGAACCTCGAGATCGCCCAGCAGATCCTCCCCCGCCTCAAGGCCATCAACGCGATCCTCGAGGTCGAGATCGGCACCGTCGGCGGCGAGGAAGACGGCGTCGAGAAGAGGACGGCGTCAGCCACGACATCAACGACAGCCTCTACACGACCCTCGACGACGCCATCGCGACGGTCGAGGCCCTCGGCCTCGGCGAGAACGGCCGCTACATGTCGGCCCTCACCTTCGGCAACGTGCACGGCGTGTACAAGCCCGGCAACGTGCAGCTGCGCCCGGCCCTGCTCAAGGAGATCCAGGACGGCATCCAGGCCAAGTACGGCACCGGCAAGCTGCCCCTCGACCTCGTCTTCCACGGTGGATCGGGTTCGACCGATGCAGAGATCGCCGAGGCCGTCGCCAACGGTGTCATCAAGATGAACATCGACACCGACACCCAGTACGCCTACACCCGTGCGATCGCCGACTACATGCTGAAGAACTACGACGGCGTGCTCAAGGTCGACGGTGAGGTCGGAAACAAGAAGCTCTACGACCCGCGTGCCTGGGGCAAGGTCGCCGAGACGGCCATGGCCGCCCGCGTCCTCGAGTCGACGAAGCAGCTCGGCTCCTACGGTCACTCGAACAGCTAGTCGACCCGTCATGACTGAGAACGAGGCCGCCGCCAGCCCCGAAGGATCGAAACCAGAGACTTCGAGGGCCGACGAGCGGCCTCGTCCTCGTTACGGCGAGCTCGCGCCAGAAGGCTGGGAGTGGAAGCCACCGGCTCCACCGGCGCAGAGCGAACCACCGGCACCCCCCGCCGCGCCACCCGCCGCTCCGGCTGCACCCTGGCATCAGGCGCCCACCGGGCCACCGTCCGCCGGGCTCGCCGCGCCGACGACGCCCCGCACACCGGCCGAGGCGCTGCGCACGGACCGGCGCATCACGATCGGGCTGTTGATTTTCGGCCTGTTCGGCCTGTGGATGGCGATCAGCACGCTGTCGTCCATTCCCGAGGCGCTGCAGCTGCTGCACAGCCAGCAGGGACTGGCCGACTACGTCGCCAGCGAAGCCGATATGCGCACGATCCTGATCGGCAACGTCATGCAGGGCGTGCTCTGGGTGGCCACGGCCATCTGGGCGGTGCTTCGGATGCAGCATGCACGGCGTGCCTTCTGGGTGCCGCTGCTCGGCGGCGTGCTGTCGGTGATCCTGCTGTTCATCATCGTCTCGATGGTGGCGGCCAACGATCCGCTGCTGATGCAGCTGCCCGGCGCCGTCTGACGCCGCAGCGTTACTCGGCGCCCGAGCGCGTCGAGCTCGCAGAAACGGCCCCCTTCCCGCGCGGAAGGGGGCCGTTTCTCCGAGTTCGTCGACCGGATGGCCCGAACGCTGGCAATCGACTTGAGCGGGTGGCATGATCGTGGGCACGGAGGCGATCCCCATGCGATTCACGCTGTTGATGTACTACGCGGAACAAGGCGACACCGGCCTCAGCGACGAGGAGATGGCGCCGTGGCGCGATGCCTTCGATCGCTACGGCAGGGAACTCGATGACGCCGGAATCCTGATCGCGGCCGAGGTGCTGCAACCGTCGTTGGAGTCGGCGATCTACCGAGTGCGTGACGGGCAGCGCGAAGACCTCGTCGGGGTGCTCAGCGACGATCCAGAGAAGCTGGGCGGGTTCTTCGTGATCGACGCCCACGACCCTGCGGCGGCGCTCGCCTGGGCGGAGAAGTGCCCGGCGGCGCAGTGGGGCACGATCGAGATCCGCCCCACCGCCGTCAGCTGGTCACACGACGACGGCTGGCACGAGCCGAACTAGCGTGTCGGGTTACTTGGTGTTGCAGTCAGCGTCGGCTGCGGGGGTGTTGCGCCCGCCAAGCGCCCGCGGGTCCTGCTTGCCCGAACGCCCGGTGCGAAGCTCCTTCGGCAGGCTGAAGATCAGGTCTTCCTCCGCGGTCTTGACTTCCTGCACCGTGCCGTAGCCGGCATCCGCCAGGTCGCGCAGCAGTTCCTGCACGAGTTCGTCGGGAACCGAGGCACCGCTCGTGACGCCGACCGTCGCGACACCGTCGAGCCACTCCTGCTTGACCTCGCTGGCGTAGTCGACCCGGTACGCGGCCGAGGCACCGTACTCGAGTGCGACCTCGACCAGGCGCACGCTGTTGGAGCTGTTGGCCGAGCCGACGACGATCACGAGTTCGGCGTCACGGGCGACCTTCTTGATGGCCACCTGACGGTTCTGGGTTGCATAGCAAATGTCATCGCTGGGCGGATCCTGCAGCTTGGGGAACTTCTCCCGGAGTCGGCGAACCGTCTCCATCGTCTCGTCGACGCTGAGCGTGGTCTGGGAGAGCCAGACGACCTTGTCGGGATCCTTGACCTCGATGTTCTCGACGTCGTCCGGGCTGTTCACGATGGTCACGTGGTCCGGGGCCTCACCGGCCGTGCCCTCGACCTCCTCGTGCCCTTCGTGCCCGATCAACAAGATCTCGAAGTCGTCGCGGGCGAAGCGCACGGCCTCGCGGTGCACCTTGGTGACGAGCGGGCAGGTGGCGTCGATGGCCTGCAGCCCGCGGTCGGCGGCGGCGTTGACGACCGCCGGAGAGACGCCGTGGGCGCTGAAGACGAGGTGCGAACCGCGCGGCACCTCGTCGACCTCTTCGACGAAGATGGCGCCGAGCGCCTCAAGTTCGGTGACGACGTGGATGTTGTGAACGATCTGCTTGCGCACGTACACGGGTGCACCGTAGTGCTCGAGCGCCTTCTCGACGGCGATCACGGCCCGGTCGACGCCGGCACAGTACCCACGCGGGGCGGCGAGCAGGACCTTCTTCTCGCCGGACACGGGATTGTTTTTCAAGTGCCCGCGGCGGCTGGGAATGCGGGGCATCCCGAGGCCGATGGTGGGGGCATCCGTCTGATTCGTCACAGGCCAAGTCTAGGCTGGGAGCCTGTGAAGAAGCGTCGCACCCCCGGTGGTGCGCGCGCCGTCGACGTTTCTGGAGGATCCGCGCGTGAGCGATGCAACACCCACCCTCGAGGCCCCCTGGCCCGTCGCCGTGCTCTCGCAGAAGATCCGCGGCTACATCGAGCGGCTCGGCACGGCGTGGGTCGAGGGTGAGATCACGCAGTGGGGCGTCTCCGGCGGCAACGTCTACGGCAAGCTCAAAGACCTGAACGAAGACGCGACGGTCAGCTTCAACGTCTGGTCGTCGGTGCGCGCCAAGCTCGATGCCGACTTCAAGCAGGGCGACCGCGTGATCGCCCTCGTCAAACCGAACTACTGGGTCAAGGGCGGCACGCTCACCATGCAGGTGTTCGAGCTGCGCCACGTCGGCCTCGGCGATCTGCTGGAGCGCCTCGAGCGCCTGCGCAAGCAGCTCGCCGCCGAGGGTCTCTTCGACGCATCACGCAAGCGGCCGCTGCCGTTCCTGCCGCACTGCATCGGCCTGATCACGGGCAAGGATTCGGATGCCGAGAAAGACGTCATCCGCAACGCCCAGCTGCGCTGGCCGGCCGTGAACTTCCGCGTCGTGCACGCGGCGGTGCAGGGCGACCGCTCGGTGGGCGAGGTCGCGGCCGCGATCGAGAAGCTCGACGCCGACCCCGAGGTCGACGTGATCATCGTTGCGCGCGGCGGCGGCGACTTCCAGAACCTGCTCGGCTTCAGCGACGAGCGCGTCGTGCGTGCCGCCGCCGCCGCGCGCACCCCCATCGTCAGCGCCATCGGCCACGAGGCCGACCGGCCCCTGCTCGACGAGGTCGCCGACCTCCGGGCGTCGACGCCGACGGATGCCGCCAAGCGCGTCGTTCCGGATGTCGCGGAGGAGCTGGCCAGGGTGCAGCAGGCCCGTGCCCGCATCGGCACCCGCCTCACCGGCATCCTCGCCGCCGAGATCGACCGCATCTCGCAGCTGCGCAGTCGGCCCGTGCTGGCGGACACGGCGTGGATCTTCGACTCCCGCACCCAGGACCTCACGCGCTACGTCGCGCGCGGCGTCGAGCTGGTCGAGCGCCGCCTCGAACGGGCGGCTGACCAGACCGCCGAGCTGCGTGCCCAGCTGCGCGCGCTCTCCCCGCAGGCCACCCTCGACCGCGGCTACGCGATCGTGCAGCTGCCGGACGGCGGCGTGCTGCGCGAGGCGGCGCAGGCACCCGAGGGCACCGAGTTGCGCCTGACCCTCTCGAGCGGCGCCGTGACGGCGCGGTCGACCGGTCAGACGGAGCGCCGCTGAGCGCATCGGGTCCGCGGAAAGTGTGCCCAGTGTTGCCGCGTAGAATCGAGTCATGCCCGTGAACGATGACCTCGCAGAACTGAGCTATGAGCAGGCGCGCGATGAACTGATCCGTGTCGTCAGCGAACTCGAACAGGGTTCCTCGACGCTGGAACAGTCCCTCGCCCTCTGGGAGCGCGGTGAAGCACTGGCGCGCCGCTGCGAAGAGTGGTTGATCGGGGCCAAGGAACGCCTCGAAGCTGCCAGGGCCGGGGCGGAAGCCGCGGCATCCGCCGAATGAGCGTGCCAACCATGAAGCCGCCGGGCAAGGCGCCCCGCGTCGTCGCCGAGCTCGGTCGCCCGGAGACTCCGGAGGAGACCGCGGCGCGCAAGGCCGAGAATTCTCGCAAGCACCGCGCGAAGCAGACGGTCAACAACCTCGTGCTGTCGCTGCTCGCGACCCTCGCGATCGTTGTCGTGATCGTGCTCATCGTGCCGCGCAGCGACAAGCCGATCGAACGGGACATCGACTGGTCGGCCGCAGCCGCCGCGGTGCAGCCCTCCGTCGATGTGACGCTCGTCGACCCGGAGCTCCCCGTGGGCTGGACCTCGAATTCGGCCACGCTCAGCACCGACAAGGCCGACATCACCAGCTGGTACATCGGACTGATCAGCCCCGAGAAGCAGTACGTCGGCATCCACCAGGCCATCGACGCCGATGCCAGCTGGCTCTCCGACCTGGTCGACGGCACCGATCCGGTGTCCACCGTCGCGGTGGACGGGATCGAGTGGGACGTCTACTCGAACCCGAAGCCCGTCGAGGACCGCGGGCTCTTCCACAACGCCCTCGTCACCGAGGCCGGACCGAGCACCATCGTGATGCTCGGCGAGCCGTCGCCCGAGGTGTTTAACGCCATTGCCCAAGAACTGGCCCCCGATGTGCGGGCCGCCCAGGAGGATGCTCGATGACCGTTGCCAGCTCAACCGCCACGCACGCCGCTTCTCCGCGTCTCAGCCCCGCCGAGGCGTGGGCCGAGATGCGCGCGGGCAATGAGCGTTTCGTCGCCGGCGCTCCCCTGCACCCGCACCAGGACGTCGACAGCCGACGCTCCCTGGCGAACGCTCAGGGCCCCCGGGCCGCGCTCTTCGGTTGCGCCGACTCCCGTCTCGCCGCCGAGATCATCTTCGACGTCGGCCTCGGCGACCTCTTCGTGGTTCGCAACGCCGGCCAGGTGATCGGGAGCTCCATCATCGGATCCCTCGAGTACGCCGTCGGCGTGCTGCACGTTCCGCTCATCGTCGTGCTCGGTCACGACTCCTGTGGCGCCGTGCAGGCGGCGATCGAGTCCCGCCTCCCGGATGCCGCACCGCTGCCGCACTACATCGACGGCCTCGTGCAGAAGATCGTTCCCGCCGTGCAGCGCGTCACCGGGAACCGTGAGATCACGAATGCGAAGCAGGTCGACGCCGGCTTCGTCGGGCGCGAACACCTGCGCGACACCGTTGCAGAGCTGATCGCCTCCTCCGAGATGATCAGCGACGCCGTCGCGGCCGGCACTCTCGCCGTCGTCGGCGCCAACTACCGCCTGCTCGAGGGCCGCGCAGAGACCGACGTCATCGTCGGCGTGGTCTGAGCGGCATCCGCGTCTCGCACCTCCACATCTTTCCCATTTACCGGCGGCACTCACCGCCTCACACCACCACACCGAAAGGGCAACCGTGAGCAACTCAGCTGACGCGGAATTCCGCATCGAACACGACACCATGGGCGAGGTGCGCGTTCCCGCGAACGCGCTCTACAGCGCACAGACGCAGCGTGCCGTTGAGAACTTCCCGATCTCGGGGTCGACATTGGAGTCGGCTCAGATCGTCGCACTGGCGCGCATCAAGAAGTCGGCGGCACTCGCCAACGCACAGCTCGGCCGTCTCGACCAGGGCATCGCCGACGCCATCGCCTCGGCCGCGGACGAGGTCATCGAGGGCGGCCACCACGAGCAGTTCCCGATCGACGACTACCAGACCGGCTCGGGTACCTCCTCGAACATGAACATGAATGAGGTGCTGGCGAGCCTGGCCACCGCGCGTCTCGGCAGCCCGGTGCACCCGAACGACCACGTGAATGCCTCGCAGTCCTCCAACGACGTGTTCCCCACCTCGGTGCACATCGCGGTCACCGGTGCGCTCATCGACGAGCTCATCCCGGCACTCGACCACCTCGCCGTCTCTCTCGAGGCCAAGGCCGAGCTGTGGGCGACCGCCGTCAAGGCCGGCCGCACCCACCTGATGGACGCCACCCCCGTCACCCTCGGCCAGGAGTTCGGCGGCTACGCCCGCCAGATGCGCCTCGGCATCGAGCGCGTGCGCTCCGCACTCCCCCGGGTCGCCGAGGTTCCGCTCGGCGGCACCGCCGTCGGCACCGGCATCAACACGCCGCTCGGCTTCCCGCAGCTCGTGCTCGAGCTGCTCACCACCGAGACCGAGCTGCCCATCACCGAGGCGAAGGACCACTTCGAGGCCCAGGCCAACCGCGACGGCCTCGTCGACGCATCCGGCGCCCTCCGCACCATCGCCGTCAGCCTCACCAAGATCTGCAACGACATCCGTTGGATGGGTTCGGGCCCGAACACCGGCTTCGGCGAGCTGAACATCCCCGATCTGCAGCCCGGCTCCTCGATCATGCCCGGCAAGGTCAACCCCGTCATCCCCGAGGCCGTGCTCATGGTCTGCTCGCGCGTGATCGGCAACGACGCGGCGATCGCCTGGGGCGGCGCATCGGGTTCCTTCGAGCTCAACGTGCAGATCCCCGTCATGGGCACCGCACTGCTCGAGTCGATCCGCCTGCTCGGCAACGCCGCCCGCGTGCTCGCCGACAAGACCGTCGACGGCCTCGAGGCCAACCTCGAGCGCGCGGCGTCCCTCGCCGGCATGTCACCGTCGATCGTGACG
Source organism: uncultured Leifsonia sp. (assembly GCA_964655795.1). Taxonomy (GTDB): domain Bacteria; phylum Actinomycetota; class Actinomycetes; order Actinomycetales; family Microbacteriaceae; genus Microterricola. Next base: position 15,339 of record CAZZNX010000035.1, read on the forward strand.
CCGCTGAACAAGATCATCGGCTACGAGGAGGCGGCGAAGATCGCCAAGTACTCCGTGAAGCAGGGTGTCACCGTGCGCGAGGCCGTGATCGAGCTCGGCTACGTCGAGCGCGGCGCCATCACGCTCGAGCAGCTGGACTCCTCGCTCGACCTGCTGAGCATGACCACGCCCGGCTAGGCCACGCAGAACGCAGCATCCGGCGCGCCGTCCACGATCTCGTGGGCGGCGCGTTCGCGTTGCGGCATCCGCCCCCTGCGCCAGTTGCTGAGGCCTGCGCCACATCATGTGGCGCAGGCCGCACAAAGTGGCGCAGCCTGTCATCCGGATGATCCGAACGACAGGCCGCGCACCGTCGATGACTCAGCTCGACTAGGCCAGCTCGTTGCCCTCCAGCATCTCGGTGACGAGGGCGGCGATCGCCGAACGCTCCGACCGGGTCAGCGTCATGTGAGCGAACAGCGGGTGCCCCTTGAGCGTCTCGATCACGCTGGCGACGCCGTCGTGGCGGCCGACCCGCAGATTGTCGCGCTGGGCGACATCGTGGGTGAGAACGACCCGCGAGTTCTGTCCGATGCGGCTGAGCACGGTCAGCAGCACATTGCGCTCCAGCGACTGCGCCTCGTCGACGATCACGAAGGCGTCGTGCAGGCTGCGGCCGCGGATGTGCGTGAGCGGCAGCACCTCGAGGATGCCGCGGTCGAGCACCTCCTCGAGCACATTGTCGGAGACGAGGGCGCCGAGGGTGTCGAACACCGCCTGCCCCCACGGGTTCATCTTCTCCGCCGCGTCCCCCGGCAGATAGCCGAGCTCTTGGCCGCCGACGGCGTACAGCGGGCGGAAGACCATGATCTTCTTGTGCTGCTGCCGCTCCAGCACCGCCTCAAGACCGGCGCAGAGAGCGAGCGCCGACTTCCCCGTCCCGGCTCGCCCTCCCAGCGACAGAATCCCGATCTCCGGGTCGAGCAGGAGATCGATCGCCAGCCGTTGCTCCGCCGAGCGGCCGTGGAGGCCGAACACGTCCTTGTCACCGCGGACGAGTTTGAACTCGCCGCGTGCCGTGACCCGGCCGAGCGCGCTGCCACGTTCGGAGTGCACGACGAGTCCGGTGTTCACCGGCATGTCGCCGACCAGCCGCGTCGACATCCGCTCGTTGTCATACAGCTCGGCCATCTGTTCGCCGCTCAGTGTGATCTCGTCCATCCCTGTCCAGCCGGAGTCGACGGCGAGTTCGTGCTTGTACTCCTCGGCCGCGAGCCCGATCGAGGCCGCCTTCACACGCAGCGGCAGGTCTTTCGACACCACCGTCACGGCGAGGCCCTCTGCGGCGAGGTTCATCGCCACGGCGAGGATGCGCGAATCGTTGTCATTCAGCTGGAGCCCGCTGGGGAGAACGCCCATGCTCGAGTGGTTCAGCTCGACCCGCAGCGTTCCTCCGTCGCCGACGGGGATCGGAAAGTCGAGCCGTTCGTGCTTGATGCGCAGCTCGTCGAGGTTGCGGAGCGCCTGGCGGGCGAAGAAGCCGATCTCCGGGTCGTTCCGTTTGGCCTCGAGCTCGGCGACCACGATCACCGGCAGTACGACGGCGTGCTCGGCGAAGCGGAACATGGACGAGGGGTCAGACAACAAAACCGAGGTATCCAAAACATAGATACGCTCGGCTTGTTTGCTCTGATCGGAGTGGCCTTCGCCCGCTCTGGCCGCTGCTCCCGGCCCCTGCTGTTCTGTTGAATTCTGACGAACTGAAGTCACAACCACTCCCGCCCCGGCATTCCTGCCCAGTTTGCTGCGAGTCGGCCATGTGGTCCCGAGTCGAACTTATGTGGCCGTCTCGATCAAGCGCGATGCCTGATGAGAGTGACGCTACGACCGCCGAGGTCGAAAGTGCGAAACGACACGCCTTGCGCAGCGCAAGATTTACCAAGGTGAAACCTTGATGCGCTGGCGGATGCCGCGGGCAGCACGGGCGCAGGCCACGGCGCTCGCGCGGAGGCTGCCTTAGAAGGCCGCCGCGCTGGCGTAGGAGGTGAAGGCTCCGCGCACCATGTCGACCGTGGACTCGTCGAGCACGGCGTGCACGCACAGGCGCACGCTGCCCTCGCGCGAGGTCGCCGTGATGCCGTGGTTGAACAGCGAGGCGGTGAGCACGGTGAGGTGCTCGGCCGGTGGCTGCAACACGATGATGCCCGCCCGCTCGCGTTCGTGGCGCGAGGAGGCGACCGGGATCGCGAGCTCATCGGCCAGGTCGATCATGCGGCTCACGTTCGTGGCCATCGCGGACTGGATCTCGGAGACGCCAACGGAGATGATCTCCTCGAGGGCGGCGGCCAGGCGGGCCTCCGCGATGCCGTCGGGGTTCGAGGTGCGGAACGCGCGGGCGCCCGTGCTGGGCGGCGGCGTCGGGATCTGGTCCCACACCTCGTCATCCTCGGTTCCGGTGTAGCCGGAGAACACGGGCGTGAGGCGCCCGAGCGCGCGCTCGCTGAGCGCCATGACGCCGGTGCCCCAGCCGGAGCGGCACCACTTCTGGCCGCCGGCGACGACGACATCCGCGAGCTCATACGGTGCATCGACGACGCCGAAACCCTGAATGGCGTCGACGATGAGCAGGCGGTCGCCGATGACCTGGCGGATTCCTTCGAGATCGGCGAGGTAGCCGGTGCGCGAGTCGACGAGGCTGACCGCCACCGCGGCCGTGTTGGAGCCGAGCTGTGCCTTGATCTGGCCCGGCGTCACCGTGCCGTGGTCGGTCTCGAGCCAGAGCGGGCGTGCAACATGCAGCGCCTCGTGGGCGCGGGAGGCCGCGATCGGCAGGCTGGGGAACTCGCCGGGAGAGAGCAGCACATCGCCGGTGAGGCCGAACATGGCGTGCAGCAGGCCGGTCGTCGTGTTCGGGATCGCCACAACCTGGTCGGCCGGGCGGCTGAGAAGCGTTCCGGCGGCTTCACGCAGGCGCTGGTCCTGGTCTTGGATGGCCTGCAGGCTGCCGAAGCGGGCGCGGCTGAGGATGTCGGTGAAGCCGAGCGTTTCGGCGGATGCCGCGGCCGAGATCGGACCGACCCGCCCGTAGTCGAGGTAGCCGGGCTCCTCGATGAAGCCGGATTCGTACTGCTGCCAGGTGGTCATGGGTTCCTCTCGGATCTGCGCGGGGCGCGTGATCGAGTGCTGGTTCAGCCGCCGAAGCGGCGGTTACGCGTTGCGTAGTCACGGAGGGCGCGCAGGAAGTCGACCTTGCGCAGGTCCGGCCCGAGCGCCTCGACGAAGTAGAACTCGCTGTGGGCGCTCTGCCAGAGCATGAAGTCGCTGAGGCGCTGCTCGCCCGAGGTGCGGATGACGAGGTCGGGGTCCGGCTGGCCGCCGGTGTAGAGGTGTTCGCCGATGAGGTCCGGGGTGAGTCGTTCCGCGAGGTCCTCGAGGCTGCCCCCGCCGGCGTGGTGATCGGCGACGATGCTCCGCATGGCGTCGGTGATCTCCTTGCGCCCGCCGTAGCCGACGGCGAGGTTCACGTGCAGACCCGTCTTGCTCGCGGTGCGCGCCTGGGCGGCATCCAGCGCGGCAACGAGCGGCTCGGGCAGACCGGCGCTGGAGCCGACGTGCTGAACGCGCCAGTCACGGTAGCGGGAGAGGTCGTCGGCGAGTTCGGCGATGATCTCGATCAGGGCCGAGAGCTCCTCGCCCGAACGGTTCGTGAGGTTGTCGCTGGAGAGCAGGTAGAGCGTGACCGTCGAAATGCCGAGGTCGTCGCACCATTCCAGGAACTCGCGCATCTTGGCGGCGCCGGCGCGATGGCCGTGTGCGGCGGTGTCGAAACCGAGCTGTTTGGCCCAGCGGCGGTTGCCGTCGATGATCATGGCGACGTGGCGGGGAAGGGTCTCCGCAGTCAGCCCCCGGCGCAGCCGGTTTTGGTAGAGGCGGTAGAGAATGCCCCTGCCCAGTGATTCATCGCGGTCGTGCACAGATTCACGTTAGTGCACTTGCCTGCGCGCACCCACATTTCAGATGGGGATGCGTGTCGTATCCTGAGCGCATGACACTGCACGATCCATCCGTGGACAGTCCCGTCGATGTGAAGCCGACGTGGCGTGGCTGGCTTCACGCCGGCACCTTCCCGCTGACGATCGTGGCCGGAATCGTGCTGATCGTTGCGGCGCAGGGACCGGCGGCCAAGTGGTCGAGCGCGGTGTTCATGCTCACCTCGATGCTGCTCTTCGGCACCTCCGCGCTGTACCACCGCTTCAACTGGAAGCCGCACACGAAGCTGCTGCTGAAGCGCATCGACCACGCCAACATCTTCTTGCTGATCGCGGGCACCTACACGCCGATGGCCGTGCTCGCGCTGCCGCCGGAGAAGGGCTTCCTGCTGCTCGCGATAGTCTGGGGCGTCACGCTGCTCGGCATCGCCTTCCGCGTGTTCTGGATCAATGCCCCGCGCTGGCTCTACGTCTTCTTCTACCTGGCCCTCGGCTGGGCGGCCGTGATGTACATCCCCGACCTGCTCGCCGTGAGCGTGGCGATGGTGGTGCTCGTCATCGTCGGCGGACTGCTCTACAGCGGCGGCGCCGTCGTCTACGCGCTGAAGAAGCCCAACCCGTTCCCCGGCGTCTTCGGATTCCACGAGATCTTCCACGCCTGCACGGTTCTGGCGTTCTTCTGCCACTGGGCGGCGATGCTGATCATCGCGGTCAACCCCGCCTACCACGCCGGCTGACGCAGTTCCATTGAGAGCGGCCAAATGGCCGCTTTGAGCCCGCCGAAGCGGCCATTTGCCCGCTCTCAATGGACTTGGGCCTCGCTGCACGTGCGCACTGTGGATAACTTTGACGCGCCTGGCGGGGATTGCGCGATCATCTGAGCATGGACGACGAGATCCCGGCTCGCGACGAGGCCGCTGTGGACGGTGGTCCCCGCGGCGTGCGGCTGCCGGCCGCGTTCACAGGGCGCGCCTTCCGTGTGGCGGATGCCGCGCGTTCCGGTGTCCCGCGGCGCGCACTGCGGAGCCGCGCCCTGAATGCGCCGTTTCACGGGATCCGTGCGCCGGCCGACCAGACGGTGCCGGCCGGGCGCACCGAGGCCGACCCACAAGCAATCCGCGAGAGCGTCATTGTGCGCGCCCACGCCTATCTCCCCCTCATGGACGGGGCACAGCTGTTCAGCCACGAGACGGCCGCCGCCATCCTGGGGCTCCCCGTCCCGCTGCGGCTGCAGGCACCAGGGGCCCCGCTCCACGTGATCGCAATGCAGGCATCCGCCCGGCGTAATGGTGCAGGCATCGTTGGGCACCACTCGACAATCGCGCTGACTCGACGAACAGTTGCCGGGCTGCCCGTCGTCTCGCCGATCACGGTCTGGCACCAGTTGGCGGCCACGTTGAACGTCGACGAGCTCATCGTGCTCGGCGATGCGCTGCTCCGTCGCACGAGCCCGCTGAGTGATCTGGCGACACTGCAGCACTCGCTGGAACGGCTGACCCATCATCGCGGAATCGCGGCGCTGCGCGAGGCGATCATCCTGATCAGGCCACGCACGGACTCACCCCGAGAAAGCGAGTGCCGGCTGCTGCTCGTTCGTGCCGGACTCCCCGAGCCGGAGGTGAACGGCACGATCCTCGACGACAGCGGTAATTTCGTGGCGTACGGGGACCTGGTCTTCCGCGAGTACAAGGTCCTTGTCGAGTACGACGGCGGTCAGCACCGCGACGACGAGGCGCAGTTCCACCGCGACATCGACCGGATCGACGCGCTGATGGCACTCGGCTGGCGGGTTCTTCGATTCAATAAGAGTCACCTGCACG
>CAZZNX010000035.1:21218-26912 GCA_964655795.1 uncultured Leifsonia sp.
CGGTCAAATGGCCGCTTTAACACCACGAAAGCGGCCATTTGACCGCTCTCAATGGACTGTGGAGGGGCGGAGGCTAGGGCTTGGGGTCGGGGGATGCCGGAGCATCCGGGTCCGCGGGGTTGCCGGGCGTCGCGGGCACGTCGGGGGCGGCGGACTGCTCCCCCGCCTCACGCGCGGCCAGTTCGGCCTCGAGCTTCTCGTTGATCTCGGCCTTGTAGTTGGTACGGCGGATGCGGCGCACCATGTCGAAGCCGAGGAAGACGACCGCGACGGCGACGAGCGCCGTCGCCACGAAACCCCAGATGCCGGGCGTGACCGTGTCCGGGTCGAACTCTTGGTCGTTGCTCGCCTGGGCGAAGCGCGTCACGAGCTCCAGAATGGTCGTGTGCACGTGCGGAACTCCTCAGGATTGCCGGATAGCCTTGTCATACAAGCTTAAGCCACTCAGCTTCGACCGCCGTGCCGCCCAGTGCCAGCGCGGGAGGCGACGTGGCACAACCCCCGCCGAGCAGGAGCCCCCGCAGCATGAGCACCGATCCCGCCCAGCCGACCGATCTCGATCAGCGTTACGGACGCACGCGCAAGCGCGGCCGGAACGAGCGACTGATCCTGATCATCTCGGCGGCGGTCTTCGCGGTCGTCCTCGTGGCATGGGTCGTCTGGGCCGGGCTGGACGGCAGCAAGCCGATGGTCGAGGCCAGGGACGTCGCGCACACCATCCTCGACGACCAGACCGTGCAGGTGGACTACGAGGTCTCGATGCCCGTCGGCGAACAGGCCAGCTGCGCCGTGCAGGCACTCAATGAGGACTTCACCGTCGTCGGGTGGAAGATCGTCGACATCCCGGCATCCGATCGCTACACCCGTGCCTTCACGGAGACCGTGCGCACCTCGCTGCCCGCCAACACAGGCTTGATTTTCCGCTGCTGGCTCACCTAAAATGGTGGTTTCGCCCCGGCTGACAGTCGGGGCGTCAGCTTTATCACGAGCAGTATCCACGGCGATCGTGTGACCCAGTCCACGTCGCGCAATCCAAGGAGAAGCGATGGCACAGGACACGAGCGTCACCTGGCTGACACAAGAGGCATTCGACCGGCTCAGCGCCGAGCTCGAGGCGCTCTCGACCACCGGCCGGGTGGAGATCGCCTCCAAGATTGAGTCAGCTCGTGAAGAGGGCGACCTCAAGGAGAACAGCGGCTACCACGCCGCCAAGGACGAGCAGGGCAAGCAGGAGGCCCGCATCCGCCAGCTCAAGGATCTGCTCAAGCGCGCCGAGGTCGGCCACGCCCCCGAGAGCCAGGGTGTCGTCGAGACCGGTACCGTCATCACCGCCGTCATCGCCGGCGACGAGACCGTGTTCCTCATCGGCGACCGCGAGATCGCCGGCGACAGCGAGCTCGACGTCTACAGCCCGCAGAGCCCGCTCGGCGAGGCGATCCTCGGCATGAAGATCGGTGAGAGCGGCAGCTACACCGCCCCGAACGGCAAGCAGATCAGCGTCTCCATCAGCAACGTCGAGACCTGGGCCGGCCAGTAGGCTCCACGCACCTGTAGAACGGGCGGCATCCTGAGGGATGCCGCCCATTCTGCATTGTCGGAGCGATCACATGCCGTTCGCGGAATGTTCCGGATGCCGGTAACCAGCGGCGCCGGCGAACGGCGCGCCCGTGCTACCCGATCGCCTGCATCAACGCGGAGTACCAGCCCGCACGGTCTCCGGGGAAGGCGTCCGCACCGCGCACCATCAGCGCTGAGACACCCGTCTCGTGCAGCCCGCGGTCAGCTGCCCAGGCTCGCAGAGCGGTGTCGCGATCGTTGAGGTCGACCCGCACATCGCCCTCGACCTCCTGAGCGAGCGCCGTGATCACGGCCATCGCCTCCGCATCACCCGCGGCCAGCAGTGGGCCGATCTGTGAGTGGCCACCGTTGCTCCACCGGGCCCCGAAGCCGGTGACGACGCCGCCGCGCTCGCTCACGCACGCGACGTCGGCGAAACTCGTCGTGACTCGGCGCAGCAGTGGCTCGCGGTTCGCGCCGAACGCCTCGGCGTCCAGCCGGGCGATGGCGGACAGATCAGCCGGCGTCGCCGGGCGTGTACGCGGATTCGCGGCGTCGGCGGTCGAGAAGCCGGGCTCGCCGGCATCCGGAACGAAGACGCCACGATGTGTGTGCGTGCTTCCGACGACCTGGAACCCCAGTTTCTCGTAGAGCGGACGCCCGAACACGGTGGCGTTCAGGATGACAACCGCCTCGCCGTGCCGCGTGAGGATGTGCTCCATGAGCCGGCGCCCGATGCCGTTGCCCTCAGCGCGCCGGGCGACGAGCACATTCCCGATCGCGACGACGTCTCCGAAGCGCGTTGCCGTCGCCGTGCCGATGAGTACACCGTCATCACCACGCACACCCCAGACCTCGGCGTGGTCGAAGAGCAACTGCCACTTGTGGCCATCCGGCTGCCACTCCCGGTCGACCGCGAGCGCGACGCACTCGTGCACCGTCTCGTCGCCGAGGCGACGGATCGGCAGGGAGCGGGACATGGGCACATCGGACGCCCGGACGGGCACGGGATCGTGAAACGGTGCGGGCATCCGCTGCGGCGCCCTAGTTGCGGCGCTTGTCGAGCTTGGGTTCGTAGCCCTCGGCACGCAGCGCGGCGATGACCTCTTCGACGTGGGTGGGGCCGCGGGTCTCCACGGTGATGTCGAGCTCGACCTCGGTGATCTGCAGATCGGGGCCGTGCTGGGTGTGCAACACCTCGATCACGTTCGCCTTCACCGCCGCGAGGATGGCGGCCACGCGGGCGAGTTCGCCCGGCCGGTCCATCAGCATCACGCGCATGGTGAGGTAGCGGTCGGATGCCGCGAGACCGTGGCTGATCACGCGCTGCATCAGCAGCGGGTCGATGTTGCCACCGGAGAGGATCGCGACCGTCGTACCCGTTCCCTTCACCTTGCCGGCGAGGATCGCCGCGACCGACACGGCTCCGGCCGGCTCGACGACGAGCTTCGCGCGCTCCATCAGCACGAGGAGCGCACGGGCGGCGTCGTCTTCGCTCACGGTGACGATCTCGTCGACGGCATCCCGGATCATGGCGTAGTTGAGCTCGCCCGGGCGGTACACGGCGATGCCGTCGGCGATCGTCGGCTTGACCGGGATGTTGATCGGGGCGCCGGCGTCGAGTGAGGCGATGTAGGAGGCCGCGTTCTCGGCCTGGACGCCGATGACGCGCACCGGCCGCCCACCGGCCGCCGCGTGCTGCTTGAAGGCGCTGGCCACGCCGGAGATCAGTCCACCGCCGCCGATCGGCACGATGACGGTGTCGATGTCCGGCACCTGCTCAAGCAGTTCGAGGGCGATCGTCCCCTGCCCGGCGACGACGTCGGGGTGGTCGAACGGCGGGATAAAGATCGCACCGGTCGCCTCCGCGAACGCGGCGGCGGCGGCGAGGGTTTCGCTGATGATCGCACCGGAGAGCACGACATCCGCACCGTAGTCGCGCGTGGCCTCGAGCTTGGGCAGCGGCACGTTCGTCGGCATGAAGATCGTCGCCGCGATGCCGAGCTCCCGTGCACCCAACGCGACGCCCTGGGCGTGGTTGCCGGCGGATGCCGCCACGACCCCGTGGCTGCGCTCCTCGGCGCTCAACGCAGACAGGCGGTTGAACGCCCCGCGGATCTTGTACGAGCCCGTGCGCTGCAGGTTCTCGCACTTGAGCAGCACCGGGGAGCCGATGATGTCGGAGAGGAAGCGCGAGGTCTCGATCGGTGTGATCTGCGCGACGGCCGCGACTGTTGCTCGCGCCGCATACATCTCGGCCAGCTTCGGCCCGATCAGGGTTGGGGTGGTTGGCGTGTCAGTCATTGCGTCGATTCTCTAACGTGCGATGCGGAAGTTGATTGTGCCTGGCCTGCGGCGGGCCTGTGGTGGTGGCCGGCGAGGGGCGGCGATGGCGGATGCCGCTGTGGCGGTTCCCGCTGTGGCGGATTCGATCAGGGGCTGCTCGGGGATGGCGCGGTCGCGGCACCCCGTCGATAGCCGGGTCGTGCCTGGGGAACTGTGCTCCAGAGCGGCGATCCCTGCGGCGGCAGCGGCGGGGCCGGCGTGTGCTTCCACACCCCACTGGAGACGTAGTGGACCATGACGTTGAGCACGGCGGCGACGGGCACGGCGAAGAGCGCTCCGGCGATACCGGCCAGCATCGAGCCCGCGGCGACGACGAGCACGACGGCCAGCGGGTGCACCTTGACGGCGGTGCCCATGATGAGCGGCTGCAGCACGTGACCCTCGATCTGCTGCACCAGCAGCACGACACCGAGCATGGCGAGGGCGATCGGCCAGCCGTTGTAGATCAGGGCGATCGCCACCGCGACGGCGCCGGTGGCGACGGCACCGACGATCGGAATGAAGGATCCGAGGAAGACGAGCACGGCGATCGGAATCGCCAGTGGCACATGCAACAGGGCGGCGCCGAGGCCGATGCCGACCGCGTCGATCGAGGCGACGAGGATCTGCACCTTGACGAAGTTGCCGAGGGTGGCCCAGCCTGCCTTGCCCGCTCCGTCGACGGCGGCGCGCGCGCGCCGCGGGAAGATGCGCACAACCCAGCCCCAGATGCCCTTGCCATCGATCAGCATGAAGAGAGTGGCGAAGAGGGTGATCAGCATTCCGGCGAGGAAATGCCCGAGCGAGGAGCCGAAGCTCAGGGCCCCGCTGATGAAGATCTGACTGTCCTGCTGGATCGCCGAGACCAGTTGCGCGAGGAACTCGTTGATCTGTGTCTCAGTGAGCTGCAGCGGGGAATTGAGCAGGGACGCCTTGATCGCCTCGTATGACTCGACCGCTCGATCGCTGAGATTGCTCGAGTTGCGGGCGATCTGGGTGATCACGAGCACCAAGAGCCCCGACACGACGGCCAACATACCGACCATCGCGACGGCGATGGCGAGGCCGCGCGGCCACTTGTGCCTCACCAGGAAGGAGACCAGAGGAACCAACAGCGCGGAGAGCAGCACCGCGACGAGCACGGGGATCACGATCAGCCGCAGCTGCACGACGAGGAAGATGGCGACGGCGATGAGGGCGCCGATCAACAACAGGCGCCACGACCAGGCCGCCCCGAGACGGATGCCGTGCGGAAGCGACTCCACGAGCTGCTCCTCGCTCTGTGTCAGGCGCTCGTGGCTCTCTGTCGTGCTCTTCAGCGTCGTTGTCCGCTCCGCGGCACGCCACGGAAACCAACGTCCACCCCTGCGCTTACCCGTTGATTCGGTCACTCGCCCAGTCTATGGCCGTGTATATGCCGTCGCGGTAGTGGAGGCGCTCGCGACCGGCTGCCCCGACCACTCCAGGAACAGCCGCTCCCCCGGCTGCGGGCTCTGTCCAACGGGATGCTGCACGCTCAGCACGGCTCCGTCGGTGAGGCGCACGCTCGTGCGTCGGATCGAACCCAGGAAGCTGGAGGACAGCACCTCGGCGGGGATCCCCTCCGCGGCGAAGCGGATGTCCTCCGGGCGCAGCAAGACGTCAATGGCACCGTCGTGCTCACCGGGGTCGAGGAGCGGCAGCGTCCGCCCGTAGACCTCGACGAAGCCGTGCCGCGCGAGCCCGGCGACCCGGTTGCTCTGGCCGACGAAGCCGGCGACGAATGCCGTGCTCGGCCGTGTGTAGAGCTGCTCCGGTGTGCCGATCTGCTCG
>CAZZNX010000035.1:26922-29188 GCA_964655795.1 uncultured Leifsonia sp.
TCACGGCGATGCGGTCGGAGATGGCGAGCGCCTCCTCCTGATCGTGCGTGACGAAGACCGTGGTGATGCCGAGGCGCAGCTGGATCCGGCGGATCTCCTCGCGCAGCTGTTCGCGCACCTTCGCGTCCAGCGCAGAGAGCGGTTCGTCCAGCAGCAGCACCCGCGGTTCCGTCACAAGCGCCCGGGCCAGCGCGACGCGCTGCTGCTGGCCACCCGAGAGCTGGTGCGGGTAGCGCTCGGCCAGAGGGCCCAGGCCCACGAGCTCGAGCATCTCCCGCGCGCGGCTCTCGGACTCGCGGCCCGGCACGCGCCGCATCGAGAGCCCGAACATCACGTTGCTCAGCGCACTCAGGTGCGGGAACAGCGAGTAGGACTGGAACACCATGCCGATGTCGCGCTTGTTCGTCGGCACCCGCGAGACGTCGCTGCCGTTGATCAGAACGGCGCCCCCGCTGGCATCCTCGAGCCCGGCCAGCACGCGCAGCGCTGTTGTCTTCCCGCAGCCGGATGGGCCGAGCAGAGAAACGAACTCGCCGGCGCCGATGTCGAGGTTCAAGCCGTGCAGCACCCGTTGAGCGCCGTAGTCCTTCACGACCTCCGCGAATTCGACGGTGCTGCTTCGCTGGAGTGTCATTGTTGTCCTCTTCTTGAACGGATGCCGCGCCGAGCGACCGCGCTGCGATCGATCACGAGCAGGAGCACGAACGCGAACGCGAGGGCCAGCAGGGAGAGGATCACCGCCACGTACGGGTCTTGCTTGTTCACCACGACGAGCGCCGTCTGCAGGTTTTGCCGGTTCAACAGCGAGGCGATCGTGTACTCCCCGAGCACGACCGCCACCGAGAGCAGGCAGGCGGCGAGGATGCCGGTGCGGAGGTTGGGTCCGAGCACGCGCAGCAGCACGGTGCCCCACCCGGCGCCGAGCGAGCGGGCGGCCTCGGCGAGTGTGCCGATGTCGACGGCGTCGATGCTGGCCTGGATGGCCCGGTAGGCGTAGGGCAGCACGGTGACGCCGTAGGCCAGGGAGAGCGGCCAGATGCCGGTGCCGATGGTGCGGCCGATGACGAGGTACACCGGCGCGAGGCCGACGACGAGAACGATCGCCGGGATCGACAGCGGCAGCAGGCAGAGGAACTCGAACGGCCGGCGGAGCTTCGGAAAGCGAAGGGAGATGAGCACCATCGTCGGCGCCAACAGGAGGAGCACGATGGCGACCGTGCCGATGCTGAGCACCAGCGAGTTGCCGAGGCCGACCCAGATCGGCGCGTAGCTCTTCGCGTTCTTCGGGTCGAACAGTGCGAGCCAGTGCTCAGCGCTGTGGCCGCCGTCGGCGGCACGCAGCGTGAACTCCAGCATGGAGATGATCGGGATCGCGAAGACAAGCCCGATAGCTGCGAGGATGACGCGGCCGCCGAGCGCACTGGGCGCGAGCGTCACGGCGCGTTGCCGAACCGGGAGGCTCACTTCTGCCACCTCGCGGCCTTGCCCTGCACCACGGCGTAGCCCCACATCACGAGCGCCATCACCACGATCATGCCGAGCGCGAGCGCTCCGGCCAGGTTCTCGCGGCCGAGCAGCGTCTCGCTCGTGAGCGCGGTGCGGATCTGCAGCGGCACGATCTGGGAGCCCTGGCTGGCCAGCGCAGCCGCGGTGGCATAGGAGGAGAAGCCGTTGGCGAAGAGGAGCAGGAAGCTGGCCAGGAACGAGGGGGCGAGAACGGGCATCGCCACCCGGCGCCAGAAGGCACCGCGCGTGCCGCCGAGCGTCAGGGTGGCCTCCAGCCAGTGCGCCTTCAGCGCCGTCAGGGCCGGCAGGAAGGTGATGACCATCAACGGGACCTGGAAGTAGATGTAGGGCAGCACGAGACCGGGCAGGCCATAGATCCACGCCCCGTTCGCGAAGATGTCGATGCCCCAGACGTCGCGCAACCAGACGGTGACGACGCCCTGCAGACCGATCGTCGCGATGAAGGCGAAGGCGAGCATCACCCCGCCGAACTGGGCGAGCACCCCGCTGATGGCCGCGACCGTCGCGCGCACGGCGCCCTCGGTCTGAAACGCGAGCAACGCGTAGCAGAGCACGGCGCCGACGATCGCCCCGATGACCGCGGTGAGCAGCGAGAGGCCGATCGAGTTGACGAACGTGGCGATGATCACCGGGTCGGCCAGGGCCGCGACGTTGTCGAGGGTGAAGGCGCCGTCCGCCCCGATGAAGCCACTGCCGACAGCGAGCAGTGTCGGCAGCGCCAGGAAGACCAACACGTAGG
>CAZZNX010000036.1:0-513 GCA_964655795.1 uncultured Leifsonia sp.
TCATCATCATCGCGGCCGTCGCCTACTCGGCCACCACCTTCCGTTCGCGCAGCAAGGCGCGGCCGGCACAAGCTTCCCCCACACCGGAGAAGGAGGCGCGCCCGATGGTGGGCGCGACTCGCACTGCAACTCACACCCCTCAAGGCGCTGACCCAGCGCTCGGCGAGGGCGACAAGACACACAACCAAGGAGGTTTGTGATGCGACGAATGCACGTAGCGTCCGCCATGGTCGGAGCGCTCGCGCTGTTGACACTGGCCGGCTGCACGACCGACCCCAGCGTGACCGCCCCAACCGAGACATCGGGCAGCGAGGAATCCGCTGAGCCGTCGGTGGAGTGGTTCGACCAGGCGCTGTTCGACAAGCAGGATGCGGAGCGCGACGTCGTTCCGGAGGGGCCGGAAGGTCAGCCCTACCTGCAGTACATCAATGCGGAGATGGTCGACACCAGCCAGTACGCGGCCGAGGGACCTAAGAAGGGCTGCTTCGCCAACGCCTCGATCTCGAACCCCTG
>CAZZNX010000036.1:528-3884 GCA_964655795.1 uncultured Leifsonia sp.
CCTGGCGCCAGACCGGCTGGATCACCATGAACGAGCAGCTGAAGGCGCTGCAGGAGTCCGGTGCCATCAGCGAGCTGGAGACCCGCGACGCGCAGGACAGCGATGACACGCAGATCGCCGACATCGACTACTTCATCAACGAAGGCAACTGCGACTTCTTCGTCATCTCGCCGAACAGCACGGCAGCCATGACGCCGGCCGTCGAGCGTGCCTGCGACACGGGCCTGCCCGTGATCGTCTTCGACCGCGGTGTGCAGACCGACTGCCCCGTCACGTTCATCCACCCGATCGGTGGATTCGCGTGGGGCATCGACACGGCCGAGTTCCTCATCGAGAACCTCGAGGAGGGTGACAAGGTCGTGGCCTTGCGCATCCTTCCAGGCGTTGACGTGCTCGAGCAGCGCTGGGCGGCAGCCGAGAAGCTCTTCGACGAAGCCGGCATCGAGGCTGTCGACTACTTCACCGGTGCAGACCCGGCCGAGATCAAGAAGATCATCTCGGACGAGCTCGCCAAGGGTGACGTGCAGGGTATCTGGATGGATGCCGGTGACGGCGCCGTCGCGGCCATCGAGGCCTTCGAGGATGCCGGAGCCGACTACCCGGTCATGACCGGTGAGGACGAGATGAGCTTCCTGCGCAAGTGGAAGGAGACCGGACTGACCGGCCTCGCTCCCGTCTACTCCAACTTCCAGTGGCGGACGCCTTTGCTCGCCGCGCAGAAGATCTTCGCCGGCGAGGAAGTTCCCAAGGAGTGGGTGCTGCCGCAGAGCCCGATCACGGCTGAAGAGGTCGACCAGTACCTTGAGGCCAACGATGGAATGCCCGACGGCCACTACGCCAAGTTCGGCGGAGAAGACCTGCCCGGCTACCCGACCGTCTGGCAGGAGCGCCAGATCCCGTAACACCCCCTCGTTGGTCGAGTAGGCGCGCCAGCGCCGCTCACGTTGGTCGAGTAGGCGCGCCAGCGCCGTATCGAGACCCGCTGCGATAGCCTCGCAACCGGGTCTCGATACGGCCGCAGGCGGCCTACTCGACCAGCGTTTTTCCGTACTGCAAGGAGGCAGCATGCGACGCACGCTCGGCGTGAACACCTGGGTGTGGACCAGCCCGCTCACCGATTCCTCGCTCGAGACGCTCGCGGCCAAGGCCGCAGCACTCGGCTTCGGCTCGATCGAGCTGCCGGTCGAAACGCCGGGGGACTGGTCGCCCGAGCGTGCCCGCGACGTACTCGCCGAACACCGTCTGCTGCCGATCGTCGTCGGCGCGATGGGCCCCGGTCGCAATCTGATCGCCGCCCCGGCGAGTGAGATCGTCGCCACCCAGAACTACCTCGTGCACTGCATCGACGTGGCGGAGCGCATCGGCTCCCGGATCGTCGCCGGCCCGTTCTACGCGGCCACCGGGCGCACCTGGCGCATGACGGATGCCGACCGCGCCGCGCACTACGAGGAGCTGCGCGCCGCGTTGCCGCCCGTCGTCAACAGGGCGGTGCGCGGCGGCATCCGCCTGGCCGTCGAACCGCTCAACCGCTACGAGACGAGCCTCATCAACACGGTCGAGCAGGGGCTCGACGCGCTCGGGCCGCTGCTCGGCCGCGGGCTCGGGCTGGCCCTGGACAGCTACCACCTCAACATCGAGGAGAAGAGCATCGGCGACGCCATCCGCCGTGCCGGCGACCACCTCGCCTACGTGCAGGTCTGCGGCAACGACCGCGGGGCCGTCGGCGATGACCACATCGACTGGCCGGCATTCCTCGACGCGCTCGACGACGTCGGCTACCGCGGGCCGCTCGGCCTCGAGAGTTTCACCGGCGACAACGCGACCATCGCGGTCGCCGCGTCGGTGTGGCGCCCGCTCGCCGACAGCCAGGACGCGCTCGCCGCGCGCTCCCTCGCTTACCTGACCGCCCTGCAGAACGAGAGGTACCCCCGATGACTGAGCAGCCCACTCCGCCGGTTGAGCGAAACCCGCTGGTTGAGCGAACCCCGCTGGTTGAGCCTGTCGAAACCCCGACGCATCCCGTGACGCTCTTCACCGGCCAGTGGGCCGATCTGCCGTTCGAGGAGGTGGCGCGGCTCGCGAGCGAGTGGGGCTACGACGGGCTGGAGATCGCGGCATCCGGCGACCACCTCGACCTCAAACGCGCCGACGAAGACGACGCCTACCTGCGCTCGCGGCTGGAGATCCTCGACCGCCACGGCCTGAGCGTCTACGCGATCTCGAACCACCTCACCGGTCAGGCGGTGTGTGACGACCCGATCGACTTCCGGCACCAGGCCATCATCCGCGACTACACCTGGGGCGACGGCGAGGCCGAGGGCGTCAGGCAGCGGGCCGCCGACGACATGAAGCGTGCGGCGCGGGTGGCTCGCAAGCTCGGCGTCGACACCGTCGTTGGCTTCACCGGCTCCAAGATCTGGCCGTACGTGGCCATGTTCCCGCCCGTTCCGGCCAGCGTCATCGACGCCGGCTTCGAGGACTTCGCCACCCGCTGGAACCCCATCCTCGACGTCTTCGACGATGAGGGCGTGCGTTTCGCCCACGAGGTTCACCCGAGCGAGATCGCCTACGACTACTGGTCGAGCGTGCGCACCCTCGAGGCGATCGGCCGCCGCCCGGCGTTCGGGTTCAACTGGGACCCGTCCCACATGATGTGGCAGAACATCGACCCCGTCGGCTTCATCTGGGACTTCCAGGACCGGATCTACCACGTGGACTGCAAGGACACGCGGCTGCGCCCGCAGAACGGCCGCGCCGGCGTTCTCGGTTCGCACCTGGCCTGGGGTGACCCGCGCCGCGGGTGGGATTTCGTCTCCACCGGGCACGGCGATGTTCCGTGGGAGGACGCGTTCCGCGCGCTGGACGCGATCGGCTACTCCGGCCCGATCTCGATCGAGTGGGAGGATGCCGGCATGGACCGCCTGCACGGCGGCCCCCAGGCGCTCGCCTACATTCGCTCCCTGCTCTGGCAGCGGCCGACGACCAGCTTCGACGCGGCGTTCTCGACGCAGTAGCCCGCACCGCACCCGCGGCCCGCGGAAACCCACGCTGGCTCGAGGGAGCAGCCGAGGAACGAGGCCGCGACCGAAGCCGAGTGACTCAGCGAACACCTCAGCCCACGGCTTTTGCAAACGCCCAGCCCGGTCGCCTACGGTTGCACTCTGACCTGACCGGCAAACGAGGGGCGCAGCCGATGAGCCAGCAACCACCACCCAGCCATGCGCGCCGCAACATCTCGCTGCTACTGCTTCTGGCCTACGCGGGAGTCGTCGCCGCGATGACCCTGTCGCCGACCCCGCTGGATCAGGGTTTCGAAGCGTCGATCGACAAGCTCCTCGCGCACGAGGAGATCAAGA
>CAZZNX010000036.1:3894-11244 GCA_964655795.1 uncultured Leifsonia sp.
CCGCTGGGCTTCCTTCTTGTTGTGCCCGAGTGGTTCGGCTACAACAAGCTGGAGTTCACGGCGAACATCGTCATGTTCATCCCGCTGGGCTTCCTTCTTGGCCTGGCGCTCCCGGCCCGGGTCTGGTGGCTTGCCCTGCTCGCGTCTCCGGCGATCTCCATCGCGATCGAGCTCACCCAGGCCGGGCTGCTCGAGTCGCGCTTCGCCACGGCGAGCGACGTCTTCGCGAACACGCTCGGCGGCCTCTTCGGCACCTTCCTCGCCCTCATTCTGCGCGCGATCGTCAACGCGCGCGACGAGAAGGTGGTCGCGCGGGCGCTCTGGCAAGCTCAGCAGACCCGCCCGGTGGCGATGCCGCGCTACTGAGTCTGGAACGGTGTGGATTTCTCCCAGCCGCCGCGGGCAGAGATGATTGGTACTGAACTTCGTCGGCGCAGCCGGCGCGACGGGTGGTCACACTGCCCCGATGCAAACTAGGGGAGAGTGGCTTCGTGAAGCTGTCTGTTATTGGATGCGGTTACCTCGGCGCCGTGCACGCCTCGGCGATGGCCGAACTCGGCCATGACGTCGTCGGCATCGACGTCGATGCGGCCAAGATTGAGCAGCTCGCCGCGGGCAAGCCGCCATTCTTCGAGCCCGGTCTGCCCGAAATCCTCACCTCAGCCGGTGCCAGCGGACGCCTGCGCTTCAGCGTTGACATGGCGGATGTCGCGGAGGCTACCGTTCATTTTGTTGCGGTTGGCACGCCACAGATGC
This sequence comes from uncultured Leifsonia sp., assembly GCA_964655795.1. GTDB lineage: Bacteria > Actinomycetota > Actinomycetes > Actinomycetales > Microbacteriaceae > Microterricola. The sequence goes on from CAZZNX010000036.1 coordinate 4,651, forward strand.
GTGACAGTCACGCGGCCGACATGCGCTACGTCGACGCCGCGATTGACGCTCTGATCCCGTTCCTGAAAGCGGGCGACCTCGTCGTCGGCAAGAGCACGGTCCCCGTGGGCACGGCCGCCCGGTTGGCCCAGAAGATAGCCGACAGCGGCACTGGCGCCACGCTCGCCTGGAACCCCGAGTTCCTCCGCGAGGGATTCGCGGTGAAAGACACCATCGAGCCCGATCGCCTCGTCTACGGTGTGGCCGACGACCGCGCGGCAGCCGTGCTCGACGAGGTCTATGCCGCGGCCCTCGGCAAGGGAATTCCTCGCATCACGACCGACTACGCGACGGCCGAGCTGGTCAAGGTATCGGCCAATGCGTTCCTCGCCACGAAGATCTCCTTCATCAACGCGATGGCCGAGATCGCCGAAGTGACCGGCGCCGATGTGAGCCAGCTCGCGGACGCAATCGGTCACGATGCGCGCATCGGACGCCGTTTTCTGAACGCCGGCGTCGGCTTCGGCGGCGGCTGCCTGCCCAAGGACATCCGGGCCTTCACAGCCCGTGCCGAGGAGCTCGGCCGCGGCGAATCGGTGGCATTCCTCAAGGAGGTCGATGCCATCAACCTGCGTCGGCGTCAACGAGTCGTTGACCTTGCGGTGGAGGCGCTGAATGGCTCAGTGAACAACAAACGCATCGCGGTGCTCGGCGTGACCTTCAAGCCCGATTCGGACGACGTGCGTGACTCACCGGCCCTCGATGTCGCAGTGCAGCTGAAGGGCCTTGGCGCCCAAGTCATTGCCACAGACCCGCAGGGCATTGACAATGCCCGTTCGCGGCACCCTCAGCTGGACTACACCGCGTCAATCGAGGACGCGCTCACCGGTGCAGACCTGGTTGTGCTTGCAACCGAGTGGAAGCAGTTCCGTGAACTCGACCCCGCTCAGTCCGCCGCGATGGTCAACGGCGCTATCGTGATCGACGGTCGAAACGTGCTGGATGCCGCCGCCTGGCGTGCCGCCGGGTGGACCTATATGGGCATGGGACGCCCGTAGCACGAGCGCACAACTCGGATCGAGTTGGTGAGATTGGCGCGGCCACGAGCTGCGACTTGGGGGATCATGCACGCGAAGTCTTTGGCCTACAATCCTGCGATCGATGGGCTACGCGCTCTCGCCATCGCATTGGTCATCGCCACACACGTCGGGCTGCCTAAAGTTGGCGGCTACCACGGCGTCACTGTGTTCTTTGTGATCAGCGGGTACTTGATCACCAGCTTGCTCCTCAACGAATACTCGAATTTTGGCGCATTGAACCTGAGACATTTTTACTGGCGACGGTTCGCACGTTTGGCACCCGCGATGGTGCTCGTGATCGCTATCACGCTTGCGTGGTTGCTTGCTGTCCGGCAACCGTTCTCGACGTACTGGGCAGGGCTCGTTGGCAGCCTTACGTATACGACGAACATCTTCGAAACGACAGAGGTTGCCGAGTCGATTGACCGGGCGTTCGAATGGTCTTGGTCGCTGTCTGTCGAGGAGCAGTTCTATCTCGTTTGGCCCATTCTGCTTCTGGTCGTTCTCCGTGCGCGGAGGTTCCGGACAGTACTCGTCGCACTGGCACTGACGATCCCAGCAGAGTGGTTCATCCGCACGCGCCTTGCAGATGCGGGCGAGTACCGCGCCGTGTACTACGGGCCGTTCTCGCATATCGACGCACTCGCGCTGGGCGTGATTATCGCTCTCGTGCTCACGCAGTTCCAGTCGACCGCGGTATCGAAGGTGGTCGGGCGCATCGCGGGACCAGTCGGCCTCATCGGGCTGGCAGTGCTCTTCCTCCGCCCAGAGGGTCTGCCATTCGTGAAGGAGATTGACCCGGGGGGATTCGGTCAGGCCGCGATCTGTTCTGCTGCGTTGGTTCTTTGGGTCGTTACCTCTCCCCAGAGCATTTTCGCGAAAGTCCTCGCGACGAAGCCGTTCGTTTTCATTGGCAAGCTTTCTTACGGCTTGTACCTATGGAACATGCTGTTAGTGATCGTGTTCCAATATTTCGTCGGCGAGAAACCAGCTGCCTCGTGGCTAGTGGTGCCGTGGCTGATCGCGCTGGTAGGGATCGCATATCTCTCGTGGAGGTTTGTCGAAACGCCACTGCGAAAGAAATGGGCACCGCCGCATACTTTGCAAGCGCAACCAGAGAAGCTCACACTGACGAGCTAGGCGCGATACCCGCCTTGTTCGCGCGGAATGTCACATGTCCGACATGCGCGATCCAGCTGCACGAGTCGAGCAGTATTGCCGCGATTCCACGGGGCGGTGTCGTCGCCGGCCGCCTAGCTCATGACGGAAACTCGATCCACAATGGGGTGCGTCAGCGTTTCGAGTACCTCGGAAGAGCCAGGGCCGCCGGTTGTTGGCCGGAATCGTTTGAACCTAGCGCCGCAGTGCATGACGTTCCAGAACGCTGGAGCTCCGCCAACGCACGCCGCGGGACAAATCGCCAGCCAGCCAAATGCAATCAAGGTGCTCCATCGGGACTAGTCGCGCTGTGTGTCTTGTTCCCTCAGAATCAAGTCGATTTGGTCCTCGATGTATGGGGCGAGCGTGCGCGCAAACGTTGCCGTGAGGTGATTGCCATCGGGGCGGTAAACGACTGCCCCGCCGATTACCGCTTCACAACGCTCAGGGCCACAGTAGAAGTCGTCCAAGGTGATCGCATGGGCGTTCGGATCGAGCGCCACAGCGTCGAGCTGCATGTCATGCTTCAGCGCCTTCGCACGAGGCACTCCGCATTCTGTGGCGTGCTGTGGCCCCACCCTCTGGAGGCAGGTGTACACGGCGCTACCCACATTTGGGTTGTCAACGATCGCGATAATCGGTGTCCTCAGACTTGCTCGGGAACCCCAAGCTTCGACGAGGCCATTGATCTGGGCGGTGTCTGCCGTCTCCGCGCCGATGGGCTCTGCGGCGCTTCGACTCGATGAGCGCGTCACAATGATCGCGTCCACATCACTCTCTGTCGAGACTAGCTCCAGGGCGTCAGCACGCCAGCGGTTGCAGGCGTCCCGCTGATTCTCATCGTCAGCTTCCAGCGTTGCCGTCGTCAGGTGGCAGCGACCGCGGCCACCGACATCAATTCGCCAGTCGTTTTCATTGGCGATGACTTCGTAGGCGCCTATCAAAGTGTTCGCGTGTGAGTCCCCGAGCACCAGCAAGTGCTTCTTGTACCCTTGCGAGGGCCCTAGTGAGCAGACATTGAATTCCGTCTCCTCGTTCGCGGCCCAACACTCGGGGCGATTGGCGTCGTCGTCAGTCAACCCCACCAGCGACGGAATGAACGCGGACACTTCGGGCACCTCGCATGGTTGCAGGTCCGGATCCATCGCTGCAGCGCCGAAACAGCTTGAGCTCATCACCGCCTTGACCTCGCTGGCCATCGCTGTCCGGTGTGCGAGCTCCACGTTCTTTTGCGCGACAATTGCTCCCCCAGCCACCGCAACGACCACGACCATCCCCACAATGCTCCAAAGCGCAACCGTGCGAGGCTTGGACGATCCAAGTAGTCGGGGTGAGCGTCGCATGGGGTCTTCCCAGTACCGTGTCGACAGCCACGCCAGTGCGACAGTGGCGACGATGATCATAATCTTCTGTGTGGCGGTAGTTGGAGCCCCGGTGGCGTAGGGGATGAAAACGATGATTGGCCAGTGCCACAGATAGATCGCGTAGGAGGTGCGCCCGATCATCGCTACCGGGCTAATGGTTCCGAGGCGCGCAAGGAACGTGTCCCGGCCGGCCCACAGCACAAGCGCTGTTCCGCCCGCGGGCAGTAGGGCAGCGATCCCGGGGAACGGAGTGTTGCTGTCAAACATCACGACGCTCGTCAGGATCGCCGCAACGCCGGCAGCCGTCAACAGCGAACGTCGCCAGGCGACAGTCGGGAGGAACGCGACAACCGCTCCCAATCCGAACTCCCATGCCCGTGTTGCCGTGGAAAAGTATGCCGTGCTTGAGATTGGTGTGAGGGCGAGGCTATAGGCAAGGGACGCGACCGTAACAAGCGAGATCGCCATGAAAAGCAGCGCTCGACGCGATCCGTTGGTTACTCGAGCTATCAGAGCAACAAAGAGCAGGAGCAGCGGGAGCGCAAAATAGAACTGTTCCTCGACCGATAGTGTCCAGAAATGCTGAACAGGTGAGGGCTCCGCGGTTGCGCCGAGATAGTCGATCGATTGTGCGGCAAGGAACCAGTTCTGCACGTAGAGAGCGGATGCGCTGACCTCTGTTAGGAATCGTTCCCAAAGCCCGACCGGAACGAAGAAGATGATTCCGATCGCGGTGAGCAGAAGCACGAGAAGGGATGCGGGCAGGAGCCGACGTGCTCGCGCTGCCCAGAACCGCGCGACACGTATGGTTCCCGTCGCCTCAAACTCGCGCAGCAGATGCGACGTGATTAGAAACCCGCTAATCGCAAAGAAGACGTCGACACCGACATATCCCCCGGTAAGGCGGTCGGGCCACAGATGATAGAGCAGTACAGCGAGTACGGCGAGCGCCCGGAGGGCTTGAATGTCAGCTCGGATGCCCGATTTAGGTCGACGAGTGAGTAGCTGAGCCTCGTTGGCTTGCGCCCCGTGGAGCATGCCTTTGGGAAAGCGCGTTTGAGTCATCTGGATCCGTCTCGGGCCGTGGGTTTCGCAGCCCGATGATCGTTCCAGTACCAACGTAGCCAGCCTACTTTTCGATACTAGGTGACGGCCCAACACCGGCCGATCCGCATCGCAGAAACCCATGCGGTGGGGGCGGTTCTTCCTACCAACGCAGCGCCGACCCTACTCACCGTTTGGCTGCGGGCTGCTCGTCGAGATCTCGACAGTTTTCCCCTGATTCACGATGAAGTCGTCCGCCCACACGCTTCCTTCGCCCTTCTTTGAGAAGTCGATCAAGGCGCTGGTGTTTTCAGGGCCGGTCGTGAACGTCACCCAACTGGTTCCCCACTGGGGCGCAGTCAGGCGACCGGAGATGGCCTTGCCCCCGTGCTCGCGCACGGTAAGCGTGGCGCTTTCAGCGGCTGCGCCCAGACGGGCGTGCACTCCGATGCTGTAGCTCGTATTGGGCAACAGGCCGGTGATCAGCCTGGACAGCTTGGGGTTCGTGCCGCTGAGTTGTGCGGCATACGCGCCGGCTCGGATTGAATCGGACTGTACCTCGACTGTTCCAGCGCTTTCCCAACCATCCAACGTCCCGCTCTCGAAACCGCCATTGGCGACACCCGTGCGATAAGCCTCGATCTCCTGAAGCTGGAAGCTATAGCTTGGCGTCCCGGTGCGGCCGCCGTCCGTAAGCGTCGTTGCCTCAACCTTGATGAAGCGGTACTCGCCAGCTGTGAATTCAAAGGACTGTGGACCGATGGGGGCGTTAGCCGTCACGTAGCCGGCCGCGCTGTAGAGAGGCACCCATTCTTCGCCATCGATGGAACCCTGAATTGTGAAGTCTTCTGGGAACCCCGCACCATCGTGGGTCTGGGAGTCTCGAGGCCACAGGACAACGGTGTCGACCGACTTCGCCGTGCCGAAGTCGAGCTGGATCGATTCGGCGGCCGCGGGCTCGCCGTGTGCAGCCGAGCTCCAGCCGCGGAGCGGATCTTTAGCGAGCTCATGGCTGTGACGGCGCCCGTCGTTCAGCCGCGATTGACCCCAGCCGAGCGCTTCATCTTCTACGGAACTACTCACTATGGCCACCGTGCCAGCGGCGGCGGCCGCGAGGTTCTGTTTCGACGGCTCGGCAGAACGAGCAAGCTTGCCGGGATTCTTCTTTGTCGCTGTGAGATCGATGCTCACGACACTCTTTGCAGGCAGGTAGACGTCTTCGGCAAAACGCGTCGATGCTTTCAGCGAGCGGGCGCTCACGACAGGTGCGTTCTCGTTGGCGCTTGGATAGTTGGGCACGACAACCGTGGATCCGTCTGCGAACCCATTGCCCTGCGTCGCGTTCACGTTCTTCTGTGTGACGCGGATGTTGCTCTCGCCGAAGGGCAGCCCGGTGAGTTTCACCGTCATCGAGGTGTCCTGATCCGTGTCGTTCCACAGAATCGCGGTGACCGCGGTGCCCGCGTCATCCTTCGCTACGAATCCGAAAGTATCTTGGGACTCAGTGCCAACGCCCTCGACCGCACTGGGCACAAGCGCTGACTCAAGCTGGGAGTACATCTCGAAGACGTTTCCAACGGCTTTGCGGTGGCCGTCTACGGTGATGAGACCCAGGTCGCCGTTGTAGGGCAGATTGAATTTGCGCCCTTCGACGGGCGTGAAGTAGTAGAACTTCTCTACCGGGGAGTCGAAGGAGCGGAACAGCCGTTTCGCGACGTATGAGGGGGCGGAAGGACCGGCATTGCTGTCGGAGCCGTTCCCGGGACCCTGCGTCATGATGGAAACATTGTTCCATTCGGTGAGGTAAATCGGTAGATCTGTGCGACCCGCTGCATCGAGAAGAGCGCGTGAAACGGGCCCCTCATTCCACTGGTCAGAGCGGTAGCTGTGCACGCTGAAGAAGTCCGCAGGTATCTGGGGATTGGCGCCGAGGAAGTCAATGAACTGTCCAGACCAATTTCCTGCCGAGT
>CAZZNX010000036.1:11255-28944 GCA_964655795.1 uncultured Leifsonia sp.
CGGATGCCGCCCCACCGCCGATCAGTGCAGTCGGATCAGCGCTCCGAACCGCCGCCGCGCTCGCGGCATAGAGCTCGTTGTACTGGCCGATCGTTCCCGTCCAGTGGTCTGTGTCGAGTTCGTTCCACACCTCATAGCCCCAGCCCGTGTAGCCCAGTTCGGCATAGTGGCTGACAAGGGCGCTGACTGCAGCGCCCCAAGCCGCCATCGAGTCGGGCGGCCCGTAGAGCTCGTCACCCAACGCTGATGGCATGTAAGAGAGGCTGATGAATGGCTGCAGCCCGTTGCTCACCAACGGAACGAGCACTGCGTCCAGCGCAGAAAAGTCGTAGCTGACGCTCCCGTCAGCGCCCAACCGAACGGCGTTGAACGTGGAGTCATCGAACACGTGGTCGATGCGAATTTCTTGGAGGCCGATGCTGGACATCTGAGCCGCCTGCGTGGGCAGCCAGTGCAGGTTCTTCATCGTGGCGTAGCCGCCTTGAGAGGCATGGAGGAATCGGGACGCTTCGAGAGGCGTTCCTTTGTCCCCGATGTTCGCGCTCAAGCTGGAGTGCGGGAGGTCGACTGGCGGGGTGAGTGGCGCTGGTGCCAGCTGAGATGGTGCGAAGGCAGGCACAGGGTCGTAGTGCGCCGGAGGCGGCACTGGTGTGCTGGTGCAACCCGCCGTGATTGCAGTCGCTGCGGCAACTGCAATCAGCGCGGAAACTCGTCGGAATCGAGCCATCAGCGTCGAGCCTCGTTCAGTGTCGGAGCGGTGGCTGGCGAGTGCTGCATTTTCGGAACCTTCATTCAGAGAGATTGAGAGAGGGTTTCGGCCTCTGCGTGCGGTCGCTGTACATCGGGACATCCACCTGACCCTATCAACGGCGTGCCCCGAGCTTTGAGGAGCGGGCTTGCGAGCGATCCTCCACGGCGTGGACTGCGAAATCCTGCCGGAGTTCGCGTTTATAGTAGATTGGGCCGGTTTACGGCCCAACATCCATGCCGCAACGTCGAATGTGTGCGCATTGACCGAGATGGTGTAGATACTTGAGTGAAATTTCGGGGGCGATTCCACTGATGCAGGCGAATGAGATCTGGTGTTCGCTGATCACCGTGACCTACAACAGCAGCGCGACACTGGTTGAGTTTTGGGGCAATGCGGGCCGGCCTCCGGCGGGCGTTGAGTGGATCGTCGTCGACAACGCATCTTCCGACGGAAGCGCCGACGTCGCACGGTCCCTGGGGGCCAGCATCGTCATCGAGCAGCCGAGCAACGTCGGGTTTTCTGCGTCTAATAACGTCGGTCTAGCTGCTTCGCGGGGTCGCTTCGTCGGCTTCGTCAATCCCGACGTGCTCGTCAATTATGAGCAGCTGCCCGAGCTGAGTCTGATCGCCGCCAAGGAACATGCGATTGTGTCCCCGCAACTGCTGAACGCAGACAAGTCGCTGCAGCCAAACGGACGAGGCTTTCCGCTGCTGTTCGATAAGATCCGCAACCGTCTTGGCAGGGCCGAGGAACTGACCGGTCGATATCTGATCTTCGGGGACGTCGCCCCGACAAACGTCTGTTGGTTGATGGGCGCATCCATTTTCGGGGAACGCGACGTGATTGACAGCTTTGGAGCTTGGGACGACCGCTTTTTCCTGTACTACGAAGACAAGGATTTCTGCCTTCGCGCGTGGAAGAAGGGCGTGCCAGTGATGGTCATCCCGAACATCCAATGGACCCACGGGTGGGCCCGCGAGACGACCACGGCAAGCGCAACGCCGTGGAAGCGCGAGATCGCGTCTATGTCCAAGTTCTACTCTCGTTATCCCGAGTTCTTGTTCAACAAGGCCATTGCCGCACGCGCGCACAAAATGATCGACTCTGCAGTGTTCGGAGCCACAGCTTAATGGTGTCCGCGGAGGCAACGCTCATCCTCACCGTCTTGAACGAGGGAAACTCGATCGGCGGATTTCTCGAGACGTTGGGCGCTCAGACGGTTATTCCCCGGGAGGTCGTTGTCGTCGATGGCGGCTCGACTGACGATACTGTCGCACTGCTCAACGCCTGGGACGCGCCAGCAGGATGTCAGATACGCACGATCGTGCGGCCGGGTGCCAATATTTCCGAGGGGCGGAACGAGGCGATTCGCCACGCAACATTTGAGCGGATTCTGGTGACCGATGCCGGCACGACGCTCAACCCGGACTGGGTCGCGCTGATGCTCGGTACATTCGATCTGCCGGAATCTCCCGACGTTGTCTGCGGCTTCTTCACCGCTACCGGGGAGAGTTTCATCGAACGGGCCATTGCCCACACCATCACACCGACGGTCTCCGAGATCGACCCGGGGACGTTTCTCCCCTCCAGCCGGTCCCTAGGAATCACGAAGGCCGCGTGGGAGCTCGTTGGTGGATACCCCGAATGGCTTGACTACTGCGAGGACTTGGTCTTCGACATCAGAATGAAGGAACTCGGACTCACCTTCAGCTTCGCCGGTGATGCCCTGGTTACGTGGTCCGCGCGTCCGAACCTTACGAGCTACATGAAGCAGTATTATCGCTATGCGCGCGGTGACGGCAAGGCAGGGCTCTGGCGGAAGCGCCACGTGATCAGGTATACCGCGTACGCGGTCGGTGTACTGCTCGCGGTTGGCATGGTGTGGCAACCTTGGCTCGGGTTGGCGCTGGCTGTTGGAGCGATTGCCTACATGCAGAAGTTCTGGCGTCGCGTTGTGCGAAGCAGGAGCGGGTCGATGGCCAGCATGGCTGCCGAGCTCGTCCTGGTGCCCGTGATCGTCGTGGCAGGAGATCTTGCGAAAATGATCGGCTACCCGGTCGGCCTGAGGTGGAGAGGCGCCAACTCCGCAGTTGCAAGGGGCCGGGATGAATAGCCCGCGGTGGGCAGTTCATCAAAGCGGACGTCTGAGGCGTCTTGGACACTTCTTTGCCAGCCCCGAGTTCGTGCTGTCGACCATCATCTGCATGGCGGTCTGCCTGCCGTACATCGCGAGAATCCTGAACAAAGGCTCGTCGATTCATCCCGTCACGTTCGCCGTCGCTGGGGTCTCGGTCTTGCTTGTGATTTTCCGATTCAGGCCAATGCGCCTGGAGCTGACGCAACGGTGGCCGCTCTATGTGGGTGGAATCATGGTTGCAGTCGTTGGCCTGGCGACGACACTCACTGCGCAGGGTGACCATGGAAAGGCATACGTTGTCAATCAACTCATCGTGCCTCTCGCGTTCTTTGCAATCACGCAAGTAATGCTTCGAAGGAACGCTGCTGCGATCAGAACCATTGCGATGGTGATAGTCGTAGTGGGGTGTGTGCAGGCAGTTCTCGGGGCCGCGCAGATAGTGACTCAAGGGTCAATCCTCTATTCGACCTGGTATGCCGAATACCCCTGGTTCGAAACGATGATCGCCGAGAATCGGGCCGTCGGTACGCTGGATCACTCTTTGGTGCTCGGTCTGTTCTTGTTCATCGCGATTTGCTTCGCACAGTACCTTTCACCGGTGTGGCTTCGATGGGGCGCGGTAACCGTTCTCATGGGCGGCATGCTGCTCACGCAGTCCAGACTCAGCATGGTTCTTGCAGTACTCACGATCGCGGTCTTCCTCTTCCGGGACGAGAGCCTTGCTCGGTATCGCCGTTGGGCAGCCGTGGCTGCGGTGCTAGCTGGAGCCCTCTTCGCAATGACGCCCGCCGGACGGTCCCTCATCGGGCGGTTCCAAGAAGACATGGGATCCACTGATCGCCGCATGGACGCATTGCGCCATTTCGGAACCATTTGGCAGAACTACATCGTCACGGGCGGCGGATTCGGTTCGAGCGGTGAGCTGAGCAAAGAGGCTGCGCTGAAGTCCACTCTGGAGAATCCCTTCCTGATGATGGTGGTGGATATCGGGCTGATCTGGGCGCTTATCTGGTTCGGCATGCAGTTGTTGTTGGCGCTCGGATTCTCGTTGAAGTGGCGCCGGGAGCCCGTCCGTCAGCGGGCCACGTTGGTTCAATGGGCGCAGGCGAGATGGGCTGTGGCGCCGGCGTTTGCAGCGGCGCTTGGCTCGTTCGCGTTCACACAGACGTTCAGTTCAACCGCGAACCAGTCGGCGGCATCGCTGCTCGTGTGGTTCTGCCTAGCGATACTTGCCGTGACGCTTGAGGCGTCCGATGAGTCGCGGATCCGCGACTCCCTCGAATTTACCCGGAGTGGCGCTGCGGGCGGCAATCGCACTATAGAGGAGAGCTCGATTGCCTGACGGCACAACGTCGCGCCAAATATTGGTCTGGCGGAACTCGGTATTGCCCGGCTCAGAGACGTTCATTCGCAACCAAAGTGATTCTTTGAGCCAATGGGAACCTCGGTTGGTTGGCTCGAACCGAGTACAGTCGCCTCTGCTCAGGGCCGAGGACATTGTGATCTTTGGCGCTGGTCGCGCGGAGCTAATCCGACGCAAACTTTTTCGGCTGACGCGCCGCAGCTGCCGACTCAACCGCACGGTCCGAGACCTGAACCCCGATCTGATCCATGCTCACTTCGGGCCGGACGCGGTGACAATCGCTCCCACCGCGCGGAGGCTCCGGTTGCCGCTGATCGTGACAATTCACGGCTACGATGTCACGACGTCCGGGCTATTGACGGGCTTCAACGGATGGCGTTATCGCCGTCGTATCGCCAGCGCATTCAGGCAAGCGAGCACTGTCATCGCGGTTTCCGAGTTCATTCGGGACGCTGTGATCCGCGAGCTGGGAGCAGACCCGGAGAAAGTGGTCGTGCATCATATTGGGATTCCCGTTCCAGAAGTCGACCCAAGTCAGCGGCCGGAGCCGGAATGGGATCTGGTGTTCGTTGGGCGACTTGTGGCAAAGAAGGGTGTCGACGACCTGCTTTCCGCGGTGTCGACTGCACAAGCTGAACTGCCGGTTCAGCCCAGGCTTGTAATCATCGGGGATGGTCCGCTTCGCGCTTCCCTGGAGCGGCGCGCGGCCGCCCTCAACGTTGATGCAACATTTCTCGGTAGTCAGTCCCCGGACATTGTCGCGGACACTCTGAGGAAGTCACGAGTCTTCGTTGGACCGTCTCGAAGAGCCCCGTCGGGCGACGCCGAGGGCTTTGGAATGGTCTTCCTCGAAGCCGCACTGGCTGGGCTACCGGTGGTCTCGTGCCGACATGGCGGCGTGCCAGAAGCAGTGGTAGACGGGGTGACCGGTCTACTGAGCAACGAACATGATCCGCGAGGCCTGGCCGACAATATCGTGACCCTACTCGATGATCCAATCCGCGCTTCAGAGATGGGACGTCGGGGCGAAGCTCGAGTTCGCGAGGACTTTGACGTCCGCAAGCAGACTGCGCTTCTCGAGGAGATCTACAAGCTCGCGATCGGCGCACAATGACGATGCAGAAACCCGGTGGCCTCGGACGATTTGTTGCCACGTCCACGCTAGGAAACTTAGCGCCAGTCGTGGTGGGGCTCGTGACTGCCCCGATTCTCGCCCAGAGTTTGGGCGTCACGGGCCGCGGTGAGCTTGCTGCGGCGACGGCACCATTCCTTCTCGCAGTCGGTGCCGTGACAATGGGTGCGCCCGAGGCAATTACCTACCACATCGCTCGAGGCATCGGGAGAGGGCGTACCGTCCTCCTCCGCGGGTTGACTATTCTTGCGATCGCTGGGCTCGTTGCCACAGTCGCAGTCATTGCAACAGCCGGACTTCTGAGCGCTGGCAACGCCGAGCTTCGCGACCTCATATCCTTGGCAGCCTTGGCCATCGTTCCGGCGTTGCTGGTTGGCGGTATCCGAGGTTACGCCGCGGGCCTTCAGGAATGGCGCCTCATCGCGTCCGAGCGGCTGCTGACCGCGACGCTTCGGCTGGCGACGATCCTCACGCTCTGGGCCATGGATGCGATCACGCCGTTGAGTGGAACGATCGTGATCGCCGGAAGCTCGGTCGTGGGCGGACTCGTATACCTCAAGCTTCTTGGCATGCAGCGTCCGGGCGCGGTGCGGACGGGCCAGCCGCATCTGCTGCGTTTCGGCCTGGGGCTGTGGATTGGTAGTGTCGCCGGGGTACTGCTTTCTCGGGTAGACCAGTTGTTGATTCTGCCGCTATCCGATGCCCGTACCCTCGGAATCTACGCGGTCGCTGTGACGGTTGCTGAGATCATCTTGGTCTTTAACCGGTCAGTGAGAGAAGTTGTATTTGCGGCCGAATCTGTTGATAATCAGCCTGATCGACTTACGCGGGCCTCCCGGATCTCCACGATTGTCACAGCGGGGTGCGCGCTTGGAGTCGGCGCCGTCAGCACGGTCGCGTTGCCTTGGCTCTTCGGTGCTGATTTTGCCGAAGCAGTGCCGATCACATTGCTCCTTCTCGTCGCGATCGTGGTCGGCAATCCCGGCTCCATTGCAGGAGCGGGTCTCAACGCTCGGGGCAAGCCGATCCTGCGAAGCATCTCCATGCTCATCGCCGCAGCCATCAACATCGCGCTGTTGTTTGTGCTTGTACCTGCGTGGGGGGCCTATGGTGCCGCGGTTGCCACGATCATCGGCAACATAGTAGCGGGGTACACGAACATCATCATGCTTCACATCTACTTCGATGTACCTGCCTTGGAGTTTGTTCGTTTTCGCAAGAGTGATTTTTCACACGCGAGGGATGCAGCGCTCCGGCTGATACCCGCACGACTTCGAAAGCGTTAGGCACCTCCATTGGGAACATCGCACCTTCGCACGGTCTGGCGGGACAACCGGCGGACCATCATTCGAACAGCTGCGGTCGCATGTGGCCTTGTTCTCTATGCCGCGTTGACGGCGCAGTGGACGCCGGCATGGTTGCTCTTGCCCGTGCTCGTCGGCCTTGCCTCGTTTGTCGGAACGAATGGCGGAGGCAGAGATTCGCAGGCCGTTCGAGTGCCCACAACCATTGTGGTCGCTCTCCTTGCCGTGCTGGGATCGCTCCTCTACCCGCAATCTGTCTCGATCCAGGTGCGAATCGCGGAGTGGCAGGATTTCCTGAGCTCAGACTTGCCGGAGGGCTGGTTCGTTCCCACCACGGTTGTGATTCGTCGGGCGCTTGAGCCGGCCCTTGGGGTGCAGACGCTCTGGCTAGCTGCAGCCATTTCGGTCCTTTTCCTCCTGCCCGTGGCTCGCGATTTTCGGACACTGGATCGGCCCGAGCGGACCGCCGTTGCACTTGTCACGTCGGCGAGTCGGTGGGTCGCAGCCGTGGTGCTCTTTCTAGCCTTCATCCAGATCTCTGCATGGAGTGCTCCAAGTGCGACCGCCCCGTCAGCGATCTATTCTGGCGTCGCCGCAATTGTCGCGTACTCGATCGGTGCAGCCGCCGCTGGAGTTCTTCGGCGGAGGTTTAATAGCGGACGAGACGAACAGGCAGCCGACTCGCTGAAGCTCTCATTTGTCAAAGCTGTGGCCTTACTGATTTGGGTCTTTGCCGGGCTTTCATGTGCCATCCTGCTTGCTGAATCCGTGCTCGATCGTTCGCCAGGTTGGAAATGGACCGCCCTGATCGCACTCGCCGTTTCCGTGATTGCGCTGCTCGCGATGAAGCTGGTGCAACGAGTCCGGACCGCCTCGAAGATTCGGCAGAGTACGGCCGCCAACACAGTGCTCGCAGGGATGCTCGCCTTGACTCTGTTGGCCGGAATAGTGCCTGCCTTCACAGCCCCGCCGGTGCGCGAGGCTGTGGTCAGCGCAGATCTATCTGGATTGGACTATGAGAGGGATGGCGTTCCTGGTCGCGACGAACTTCGACAGATCCTGGTTAACTCCAGTCAATACTCAGTCGAAACCTGGTATCCGACTCAGTTCCAGGGACAGCAACCAGGCGCGATTCTTGACTTCGGCGGAGTGCTGGAGCACGATATTCGCCCCGCAGCAACTGCGGCCTTTGGCCTCGCTGTCGCTCTGAAGAGCGGTGCGCTGGCGGAAAGCAAGGTGTCGGTTGCTGACGCGATGGCAGTGACAAAGCAACTAGTTCGGTCGCTGGGATATCGGCACTGGGCGAATGCCGACGATGCGTGGGGTTCGGAAACTTCTTGGCAGGGTGCTCTCTGGGCGGAGCTCGCAGGGTTCGCCGCCTGGCTGGTTTGGGAGGATCTTCCTGCGAGCACACAGGAGTTGGTGTCGACCATGATGGTCGCCGAAGCAAATCGATTCCTCGATTACGACGTGCCATATTGGAAAGATCCGAATGGGGTCGAGCAGTTCCTTGGAGACAGCAAGGCAGAAGAGAATTCCTGGAACTCAATGCTGTTGCAGGTGACCATGGCGATGATGCCTGGGCACCCGAATTGGGAAGCGTGGAATGAGTCGAACACTGAACTCATGCTGTCGTCATTTGCGACACCGAACGATGAGACGAGCACGCGGGAGTACTCCGGTCGGCCCCTGAAGGACTGGCTCAACGGGTCCAACATGGAAAATGACGGACGTGTCTACAATCACGAAATGCTGCATCCGGATTATATGACGACGATCATGCACAACATGCACATGATTCTCACGGCGTCATTGGCCGGCCAGAAGGTGCCCAGTGCGGCGCTGCACAATGTTGGGCTGATGTGGGATGCATTCACAGTACTTGAGTTCGAATCGCCTCCGTACGTGGAGCCGGGGGGTACCATCTACAACGCAGATGACGCCTCCTTCTACTACCCCGAAGGAACTGACTGGGGGAGGAGCCGCCGGATGCAGTTCGTTGGCATGGACGCGTTCTACTGGGCGTTCGCGGAGTCGAGTGAGCAGCGGAATGAGGCTGGGAGGTTCCTCCCGCTGCACGCGGCGCAGGCTTTGCAGATGCAACAGCGTTTCGACGACGGGCGAACGTATGGGCCAGACGACGACGACGTCTACCGGAGTCGCGAGCAATGGGTTGCCATGTACGCAGCGTGGAGCTATCTAGCGATAGGAATCGGGCAGGATTTCCAGCTGTCGCACTAGGCGACTCACCCCTAGCTTGGGCGTCAGTGCCCTGAGTTCGACGCCGATTCGGGACCCAGACAATCGCAACCCGACGGAGCTCGAATCGCCCCAGGAGTCCAGCTGTACCTGCGCCGTTTGGGCACGGGAAGCTACTTTTGAGTCTCAGCCAAGAAGGGCCTGAGCTCCTCGGCCAGCACGCCCTCAAGACCGTGGCTGAATTCCGCGGTGATATGGTGTGCGTCGCGGTACACAAGGTAGTTGCCAATGATGGGTGGGCACCATTCTGGGCCACACATGTAAGCCGAGAGGTCGACCAAAGGGGTCGATGTGGCCAACGCTGCGCTGCGCTCCGCTGCTCTGGCCGGGGAGCCAAAAGCAAAACTCGCCGATCGTTCGCAGTTGTCGACCGTCGTAAGGTTCGAAGACAGGCACACAGACGAAGTCTCGCCGACGTAGGGAGTGTCTGCCACGACCACCGCTGGTGCGTCAATTGCAGTGAGACTCTTCTCTAGCCCGGCCTGCCAGAGCGCAGCGAAATCGCCGCGCTCGGATAGTTGGGCGCTACCAAAGTTCGAGATGATGACGAGTGCGGGCGGAGAGTCGTTGATGCTCTGAATCACATCTTTACGCCAGCTAGAGCACTCCGCATACGGCACTCCGTCACGTATGACATCTACTGAGACTGAGGGGCAGGAGCTCTTAGTATTCGTCCGCAGCGAGTATCCGTTCTCCGCTGCGAACTTCTCTAGGGCGGGAAACCACTGGGCGGCATGGGAATCGCCGAAGAGGACAATACTGGGGAGCTCTTCGTCGCCAAAGACGCAGCCGGCTGAATCAGTCGAGTAGAAATCGAGGTGGCACCCGTCATCGTAGATTGCAGGTCGATCATCTGCCGCTGATCTGAGCGATGGTTTGAGATCCGCCGGCACTACCGCAGTGGGAGATGGCGGCGCAGTAATCGCGACGGCGCCCACTGTGACTTGTGTGGCGAGGGGGAGCTGCTTCGTCCAGAGATAGATACCAGACGAGAGGCCGATCGCCACGGCAGTAACCGTGGCAGTGGCAAGAAGAGTTCGGCGCGGACGGGCATGTGTAAGCCACGACCAGTTTCGTGCAGGGCCTTCGACGTACTTAAACAGGAGCCAGGCGACCGGCACGCACGCCATCGCGATGAGCAACTTCACCCAAAGAGAGAGGGGATTGAAATAGCCGATACTTGCCTGCGGGATGACGAGCATAGGCCAATGCACCAGATACAACGAATATGAGATTGCGCCGATGAACAGCATGAAACGGAGTGAAAGTACTCGCGTTGGGCCGAACGCAGGGCGGCTAGCACCTGCGAGGATCACCGCGGCCGTCGCGACGGCGGGTATCGCAGCCCAATAGCCGGGGAACTCGATTCTGTCGTCGAACAATGCCACTGATGCCAGCATCACCCCCAGCCCAAGCCAGCCGACGATAGCTGCTGCGGGACCGGTCAATGGCTGCGGTCGGTTTGACAAGAGGAATGCCACGAGCCCGCCGATGCCAAGCTCCCAAGCTCGCGTAGGAAGGGAAAAAAAGGCCCAAGGCTGTGACCGGAATGTCAGCAACACGCAGGCGACAAAGGACAGGACAACGAGCGCGGCAACCAAGCCCATCAGCCGACGTCGGGTCTTCAGGAGTCCAAAACCGAGTGCCAGAAGCGCGGGCCATACCAGGTAGAACTGCTCCTCAATTCCCAATGACCAATAATGCTGAAAGAGAGACGGCGTTGTCTCAGCAAGGTAATTTGTGCCATTCGTAGCAAAGAGGTAGTTCGGGATGTAGAGCGCGGTTGCCATCGCGCCTTGCCAGACCTCCTTCATGAGCAGCGGGGGGTACCAGATCAAGGCTGAAATGAGAGAGAGAGCAAGAACGAGGAAAGATGCCGGCAGAATTCTTCGCGCACGTCGAGCGTAGAAATCTCCAAACCGGATTCGTCCTTCGGCAGCAAGCCCCTGGAGCAGGTGAGAGGTAATCAGGAATCCCGAGATCACGAAGAAGATGTCTACGCCGACGTAGCCACCTGGAAGGAAGGGGACGCCGGCGTGATAGAGCACCACAGCTCCAACGGCGATCGCCCGCAACCCCTGGATATCGCCGCGGAATTCAGATGCCAACAGTGAAACTCTCTCTCAATCAAGCGGGCATCTACCGCCTCGCCCAATCCATGGCGGTTCAGGCCTTCATGGAGTGTGCGCCGCTCATTTAGCTAGCGCTCGCCGTGCCGTCAGCCCGGCGGGGCGCCGCGATCTGCCCCGGGTTTCAATTAGGGCCATGCGGGATGCCTTTGAAGAATACAGGGAGGCCGCCTGTGCGAATTCCCAACTCGCCGTATCCGCGCAGGTGTAGTGGTTCGCCGCGCTCTCGCCCTTGATCCGGAGCCAACACGCTAGGCAGTTCGGAGGCTAGCTGTGACCTCGTAGCTGCTTGAGATTGGGAGCGCCGCGGCAAGTGCGGACTCCAACAGTGGCCGATGCGCCTCGTAGTCAGGATTAGTTGAGCCGTCATTCACGCATATAAGCGGATATCTCGCGTTCTGGATCGATTCGATTATTTCTGAGATCGGATCGCGTCCGAATTCGAAGAATCGACCGTAGCTGGACGGCTTCACCGGTGAGAAGTCGCCCGTGCAGATCTGCCAGTACCGCATGAGGAAAGGGTTCACGTTGTCTGTGCGTCGAAACTTGGATCCGCTCGTTAGCGCAAGTGCCTCGCCCTCGGCTGACCACACGTCGCGGAACGACTGCTTTCGGTAGGCGGTAGGCAAATGGGGCTCATAGAAGCCGGTGAACTGGGGCCAAGCCAGGAGGAGCAAGTTCCTAACCAGCTTTGCTCCATAGCGTGGGCTGAACCAGCCGCCCAGGTTGGATCGCAGCACCTGCTTCTTGTCGAAGTGGCGATTGATGATCTCGATGTTATTCAACATTGCGTGGGACAGAGAGTCTCCACGCTGGAGCGCGTTTAGGACGGCCACGGCGGCGGGGCGTCCTTTGGGAAAGAAATGTTCAGGCGCGAGATCAGCGAGAATGAGCATGTCGTCGTTGAAATAGACGAAGTCTTCGGACAGGCCTTCGATCTTGTGAAGATTGATCTCGATCGAACGCGAGTTGAATGTCGGCAGATCGGAGATGTCGATGAAGTCCGTATGACTCACGATGTGAAGCTTCGGATGTGTCAAATTCAGCCACGCGGGCGGTTGGCTGTCTGTGACGAGGTGCACTCTGCGCACCCAAGGGCAGTGCGATTCAATTCCCCTCAACACGAAGCGAAGGGTGTCCCACTCAAGGTTCTTAGCGTCAAAGTTATCCAACGCCTTCGCGTCTCCGGCATGTGCGACGAAGGAGCGCCGCCACTCGACGTCGCGAGTGTTGACCCAAGTAATGACGAAGTCGATCGGTTCAACAAGTTTGTTCATTGGCAGTGGTTCCTCACGAATGGGTACATAGAGCGCCGCTGCGAAATCTATTTAGGAGCGGGCGGTGGCTGGCTTAGTGCATCCGCTTCTGAAAGAGCACTCGGCGCTTGATAGTGCCGTAGAAGCCGGAGGGGCGCGTGTAGAACAGGAGCGCCACGGTGTGCAAAACGCGCACTGGAATGCGGTGATCGGGACCGGTTCGCGCTCGGTGGATTCTGCGCACTACGCTACGTCGTCCGGCGACGCTAAGGTCGGCCTCGTGCTTCGCCAGAAACTCCTCAAGCCCGAGGGCGCGCCGCTCGCTCCGCGACGAGAGGTGGCCGGCGCCCCGGCCCTCATGAAACACCAGTCGTGAACTGACGACGTCCATCGAGGTTCCGGCGTCGCGCAAGCGAATGAAGAGGTCTACGTCGTTGAGTACCCACATGTTGGGGTCGAATCCCGATACACGGTCAAACGCCGACTTGGAGATGAACATGTTGCTGCCAGTCATCCCGGGGTGAACGGTGCGGAAGGATTCGGCCGTCGGAGTCATCCCGACGGAAAGCTGACCATCGATGACTTTGTGGGACCAGGTCAGTACGAGTTCGGCGCCAGTGGATTCGTGTTTCTCGACGCAGCGCTCGAGATAGTCCGGGGCCCAATAGTCGTCGTCGTCGAGGAACGCAAAAAGCGAGGTGCGGGCTGATGCAGCACCGAGGTTTCTCGAAGCGCCGGCTGACTTTTTGGGCAGACCGCTGCCATCAATGTACTGAACATCGAGTCTTGAACTCGCATTGAAGGACTCAACCAGCGCACGCGTTGCGGGGGTGTTCAAGTCATCTACGACGATGATCTCAACTGGGGCCAAAGTCTGATTGGCCACAGATTCGAGTGTGCGAGCCAGAAGGTCGGTTCGATCATGAGTCGGGATTATCACTGAGATTGATGCGATCGTTTCTGACACTCGTCGGGTCCCTTAATGCAGTTGAAATTTTAAATTGACTGTTTCTCGAACGGCGACCGCCCGGAGAGTGGGCCGTCGGTATCGAAAGCGTTAGTGCGCGCCGTCAGGCGTGACAACGGCCCGCACGGTGCGCAGGAGGATCATGATGTCCGTCGTCAGGGACCAGTTCTCGACGTAGTACAGGTCGAGGCGGATGCTGTCTTCCCAGCTGAGGTTTGAGCGGCCGCTGACCTGCCAGAGCCCGCTCATTCCGGGCTTCATGATCAAACGCCGATGGGCGGCATCGTCGTACAGTGCGACTTCTGCAGCGCGCTGCGGGCGCGGTCCGACGAGGCTCATCTCGCCGAGAAAGACGTTGAAGAGTTGCGGGACTTCATCGAGCGAGTACTTGCGGAGGAACTTGCCCACGGGTGTGATGCGCGGGTCGTTCGTGACCTTGAAGAGTGGCTTGTCCGAGGTGCCCTGAGCGTCGAGGAGGCTCTCGAGCTGGTCGTCGGCGTCCTGCACCATCGAGCGGAACTTCAGCATCCCGAAGGCTTTACCGCGGCGGCCTATCCGCACCTGGCGGTAGAGGATGTCTCCGGGGCCCGATCGCTTCACCGCGATCGCCACCGCGATGAGCACGGGCGAGCCGAGGAGGATCAGGAGGCCGGACCCAATGATGTCGAAGGTGCGCTTGTACACACGCTTCGCGCCTTCGAGGGTCGGATAGCTGACGTGAATCAGCGGCAGGCCTGCGACCGGTCGCGCATGGATTCGCGGGCCGGCGATGTCGGTGAGCGCTGGCGCAACAATGAGTTCAATGTTGCGCGCCTCGAGCTCCCAGCCGATGCGGCGCATATCGTCGGGCCCGATCTCGTCGGCACCGGTGAGGATCACCGTGTCTGCTTGCGAGGAGTCGGCCGATGCGAGGAGGTCGGCGTAGTCCCCGATCACGGGCACGCTCTCGATGGGCCCCTTGGCGGTGGTGCCTGCCTGGGTCAGTGCGCCGACAAGCATCAGACCCGTTCCAGGTGTGCGCTGGATTGTCTTGGCGACGTGTGCGGACTTGAGTCGTTCGCCCAAGAGCAGCGCACGCGAAACGTACCCGCCGGACTTCTGGCGATTGCGCAGCCACTGGCGCCACATCCACCGCGAAACCAAAAGGAGCAGGAGGCCGATGGGCAACGCGGTCAAGAAGTAGCCGCGGGCCAGCTCGATCCGGAACAGAAAAGCAACGATAGCGAAGAGGCCGAAGAGCCAGATCGTGGCGTCGGCGACGCGTTTGTACTCCAGGGTGCCGCTACCGATCATCTTGTGATCGCGAGTGGCGAAGATGTCGAGCACCACCATCCACGCGATGACGAGCAGTGCGGACACGCCGGAGTAGCCGAGCCGCACGCCCATCGAATTCTGCGAGGCGAGGTCGACAGATTCATCGCCGAACCACAGGAGTTGGGCTCCGAAAACTGCGGCGAGCACGACGAGCACATCGCTGACGAAGAGCCGAATCGCGTACGCGCGCTGCCAAGACTTGCGCTTGATCGCCCCCGTCGCGCGCATGCTGTCCAAGCCCATTGTTCCCCCGTGCCTTCCGAGCCAGCCGATTCGACAACCCAATAATCGGCCGAACTCTATCCGGCTATGATTCCACAACTTTGCGCGAGCATCGGTATCAGCGTCGGTCGGCGAACACGATCAGTCAGTCGGACTCGAGGGTGTTACTCGCAGCCGGGTGCGTCGATCGTCACATTCGGTTTGTTGAGCATGGCGGGAATCCAGAGATCCGGCTTGCCGTACTCGCCCGCCGCGCCGGTGAAGGAAGCCGAGACCTGGCTGCTCTCACCGGGGCGCAGCATGGCCGTGAACTTGACGACCGGTCGGCCGAGGTCGTCGGTGCTGAGGTCGTGGGTCGTGCCGTAACCCTGCGAATCGATCGACACCCCCGAGAGGCTGGTTCCAGGGGGCCCGTAGATGAAGGCTTCGGTGCGGAAGAGCTCGGTTCCGAAGACGCCGCCGGTGATGTATTCGGGAAGGCCCGCAAGCCCTTCCGCCGTTGCAGTCGAGGTCATCGTCGCCGACAGGTTGAAGGTGGGCGCCTCGGCGGTGCACACGTCGGTGGCGTAGTTGATCGCGGTCTGGAGGTAGTAGTCCATCTTCGACGTCGAGCGATCGCGGAAGTAGACACCGGCCATCGTCGTCTCGGTGTTGTCCGTGGGGAGGATCCCTCCCATGGGGCTCTCGGCGAGGGCGGCCTGCTGCTCGGGGTGCGCGCTCCACGCCATGATGCGGTGTTCACTGATTCCGCGCGTCACGCCGGCGATGAGCTTCTTCATGTCCGTTGTCGGCGACATGAGTGTGTCGAAAACGTTCCGCGCGGCTTCGGCGAAGAAAGCGTCGGTGAGCTCAATGTCATCTTCCGCCCAGCGCACGTAGACATCGTGGAGAAGCAGGTCGACGGTGTTCTCGCTCGTGAGCTGGTCGCCGGTGCTCATCGGGATCGGGCCCGTCGCGTCGATGAGGTACTCGAGCGCGCGGGGGTCGACCGAGATGATGGCGTCGACGTCGCCGCCGATGTAGGTCTGCCAATACGCCCGCGCGAGCTGAGCGGCCGTCGGGTAGTCGGGCCGGCTCGTGGAGAGGTTGAGGTACGAGTACATGCCGATGTCGTAGAGCTCGGCGAGCTTGGCGTCCGGCTCCATGATGGGGGGAGCAGGGGTGGGGAAGTCGCCCGTGGCCGCCTGGCGGCTGATCGAGATCGCACCGTTGTCGACCTTGAGCTCGGTGAGTGCGGCGGCCGAGCCGCCGAGAGCCGTGCCCTCGGCCAGGTTCTGGAACTCGAGCAGGTAGGTGCGCGGGCCATTCGCGCCCAGCAGGTCGGGGGCCAGAGCGAGGATCTGGGCGCCATCGCTGACGAGCGCGTCGGCGTCGGTGAGCATTCCGGAGAGGAGCGCGCTGGCATCCGATACCTGCGAGATCGTGCCGTCGACGTTGATCGCGGTGCCCTTGGTGGTGGCGGCATGGAACGCATCGGCGGCCGGGCCCATGGCCGCGCTGAGCTGCACGATCGGTTCGATGTTGATCCGGCCGTCAATGGGCTTGAGGGATTCGGGCGAGAGGCCGCCGGCGACGGCAGCGAGCGGGGCGACGGTGTCGGTGGCGATGGAGTCGACCACCTCTGACATCTCGCGCACGGCGGTGAGATTGCGCCCGAGGACAGGCACGAACTCGGCGACGCGCCAGACCGGGTCGTGGGTTTGCTCGAGGGCGGTTCCGGTGTGCTCGCTGAGGAGCTCTGAGCTTTGGGCGATGCCCGCGAAGTCCATGGCCCCGGCCTGGTCCTTGACCGTGCCGACCAGGGATTGTGCGGCCTCGAGAGAAGCCTTGGCGTTGAGCGCACGATAGCCGACCCAGGCGGTGGCCGCGACGGCGAGCACGGCGACGCCCCCGATGATCCAGAACGTGGTCCGGCGGCTGGTCTTGCGCTTGCCCTGCGCGTGGCGCACTGACGCCTCCTGCTCGGCGACACGCGACATCTCTCGGCGCTCGGCGCGGGAGCGCGGTTGAGGCATGGAGCTGCCACGGAAATCAGTCACGTTGAAGACCGTAGTGCACCCCGGCTTGGATAAGGCTGAACGCCACAATGCCAGGCCGGGGCGCGCTCTCACCCGCCTAGACCTCGCGCACGGCGCCGTGCTTGATGTGCAGCCGGCGCTCCGCCCGCGCGGCCACGGCCGAGTCGTGGGTCACCAGGACGAGCGTGAGCCCGCGGTCGCGCCAGAGGCCCTCGAGCAGGTCCATGATCTCGTCGCGGGTCTGCTCGTCGAGATTGCCCGTCGGCTCGTCGGCGAGCAGCACCGTCGGTTCCTTCACGAGCGCCCGGGCGATGGCGACGCGCTGCTGCTGGCCGCCCGAGAGCTCGTTCGGTTTGTGGTCGGCGCGGTCGGCGAGGCCGACGGATGCCAGCGCGACCGTCGCGCGGGAGCGCCTGACGTCCGCGGCCAGGCCGAGCGGTGCCAACGCGGTCTCGACGTTCTCGGCCGCGGTCAGCGTCGGGATGAGGTTGAAGCTCTGGAAGATGAAGCCGATCTCGCGCGCCCGGATCTGGGCGAGCCTGTGGTCGCCGAGCGCGGAGAGCTCTTTGTCGCCGAGGCGCACGCTGCCGGCGCTCGGCCGGTCGAGCGCGCCGAGCATCTGCAGCAGCGTCGACTTGCCGCCTCCGGTCGGGCCTTGGATGGCGACGAGCGCCCCGGCGGGGATGGAGAGCGTGACACCGGACAGTGCGGTTACGGTGCGCTTGCCCTGCGTGTAGCTCTTGGAGACGTTCTCGAGGGTGTACATGAGTGGGTCCTTTGCGATGTGTGCGGTGGTTTCGACAGGCTCAACCAACGGGGTGGGTGGCTCAACCAACG
>CAZZNX010000037.1:0-12976 GCA_964655795.1 uncultured Leifsonia sp.
CGAGGCCGCCGGGCGCCCCACCGAGGTCGACCTCGACGCCCATCACGCCCTGGCCCGCCGTGCCGCAGCCGCCGGCGCCGTGCTGCTCTCGAACGACGGAATCCTGCCGCTGCGCGCAGAGGGCAGCATCGCGCTCATCGGACCGGCGGCGGAGACGCCGCGCTTCCAGGGTGTCGGCAGCTCACTCGTCAACGCTCGCAAGGTCGAGAACATGCTCGACACCCTGCGCACGCGCCTCGGCGATGCCGCCACCCTCGGCTTCACCCCCGGCTACGAGCTCAGCGACGGCTCCGCCTCTGCAACGCAGTTGCAGGATGCCGCGGAGCTCGCCGCGGCATCCGACACCGTCATCCTCCTGCTCGCCATCCCGGCCGGCAAGGAGGCGGAGGGCATCGACCGCGAGAACATCACGTTCCCGCACGGCATGAACGAACTCGTGCGCCGGATCACCGCCGTAAACCCCCGCACGGTCGTCGTGCTCGTCAACGGCGCGCCACTCGAACTGCCGTGGGCGGATGACGCCGCCGCCCTGCTCGAGACGTACCTCGGCGGTGAGGCGGGCGGCCCCGCGATCGTCGACGTGCTCTTCGGCGACGCGGAGCCCGGCGGCCGACTCGGCGAGAGCTTCCCGGTCGCGGCGGCCGACCTGCCGGCCAGCGCGAACTTCCCGACCACGCTGACCCAGGTGCAGTACCGCGAGAACCTCTACGTCGGCTACCGCTTCCACGACAGCTTCGGCATCGCCCCGCGCTTCGCCTTCGGGCACGGCCTCGGCTACACCACCATCGAGTTCGGCCCCGTCACGGTCGGCGGAACCGCGCCGGACCTCACCGTGAGCCTCGAGCTGACGAACACCGGTTCGCGCGCTGGTTCCGAGGTCGTTCAGCTCTACGTGCACGCCACCGACTCGGCCGTGCACCGACCGGAACAGGAACTCAAGGCCTTCACGAAGGTGCACCTCGCCGCCGGCGAGACGCAGAGCGTGAGCCTCACGCTCGATGCGCGTTCCTTCGCCGTCTACGACGTCGCGACGGCCGGCTGGGCCAGCGAGCCCGGCAGCTACGAGCTCCGCGTCGGTGCATCATCACGCGACATCCGCGTCACCCAGACCGTCGAGCTGGAGACGGGAGCCCGCCCATCGCCCGTCGCCAGGCCCGCGGCGGCCGTCGCAACCGAGACCGAGTTCGGCCGCCTGCTCGGCCACCCGGTTCCGCAGCCCCGCGGCGTGCTGCCGTACACGACCGACTCGGCCATCAACGATCTGACAAACACCTGGCTGGGGCGCCGCCTGCATGGCGCGCTACGCGGCGTGATCTCGAAGCAGCTGCCGGACACCGCCGACGGCGATGCGAAGGCGATGATGGAGGCTGTCGTCGGCGGGATGCCGCTGCGCGCCCTCGTCGCCAACTCCGGCGGCAAGGTCTCCTTCGACACGATCGATCGCATCATCGCGGTGCTCAATGCCCTATCCCCGGCCGCGGGGCGTGCCCGCCGCGCCGCCGCCCAGACTCGCTAGGGGTCCACTCATGCTCAGAACAATGCTCAGCGGCAAGATCCACCGGGCGACCGTCACCCACGCGGACCTCGACTACGTCGGCTCGATCACGATCGACCGCGATCTGCTCGATGCGGCCGGCATCCTGCCCGGCGAGCAGGTCGCCGTCGTCGACGTCACGAATGGCGCGCGGCTCGAGACCTACACGATCTCGGGCGAGCGCGGCAGCGGCGTCGTCGGCATCAACGGCGCCGCAGCCCACCTCGTGCACCCCGGCGACATCGTGATCATCATCGCCTACGGCCAGATGCCGAGCGACGAGGCTCTCGTCTTCGAGCCGCGCGTCGTGCACGTCGACGCCGAGAACCAGATGATCGCGGTCGGCACGGATCCTGCGGAATCCCTCGTTGCCGGGCTGCAGCGCCCGCCGCACGCGTAGGCGGGAATCCGCCGCGCGGCTGGCGCAGTATCCCCCGCGCGAGGGATGCCGGGGCTTGGGCGCACTCAATAGGCTGAAGGCGGCGGGGCATCCCGTCGAAAAGCATGGCGAGGTGCATCTCGCCGAGCAGCGGTGGCGGTTTTGCAGGTTTCCTTGGTGGGGGCTGCCGCCTTTCGCGGCGCTGGCGCGCCGCGCGCACGCGTTTGAGAGGATTCCATGCCCATCGGAGTGCCCATCGAGTTCGCCGGGGTGACCAAGCGTTTCGGCGCGGTCAATGCCGTCAACGATCTCTCGTTCACCGTCGAGCCCGGCCGGGTCACCGGCTTCCTCGGACCCAACGGCGCAGGCAAGACGACGAGTCTGCGCATGCTGCTCGGACTCGTGAAGCCGACCAGCGGCACGGCCACCTTCGGCGGCGTGCCGTACCGCAAGCTGCCGAGCCCGCTGACGACCGTCGGCGCCGCGCTCGAGGCCGCGAGCTTCCACCCCGGCCGCACGGCCCGCAACCACCTCGGCGTCTACGCGAAGGCGGCAGGCCTCGACAAGGCGCGCGTCGATGTCGTGCTCGAGAAGGTCGGGCTGACCGAGTACGGAAACCGCAGGGTCGGTGGCTACTCGCTCGGCATGCGGCAGCGCCTCGGCCTCGCCGGCACCCTGCTCGGCGATCCGGGCGTGCTGGTGCTCGATGAGCCGATCAACGGCCTCGACCCAGAGGGCATCAAGTGGATCCGCATGTTCCTGCGGGAACTCGCGGCCGAGGGACGCACCGTGCTGGTGAGCTCGCACCTGCTCAGCGAGGTGCAACAGAGCGTCGACGAGGTCGTGATCATCGCGCGCGGGCAGCTGGTCCACCGAGGCCCGCTCTCCAGCCTCGACACCGAGACGGCCCCGCACGTCGTCGTCGACTCACCGAACCGCGACGCCCTCGCGGCCGCGCTCGGCGCTGCCGGATTCGAGTTCTCGCTCGGGCGCGGCGGACTGCTCGTCGCGGCATCCGACCCTGCCCAGCTCGGCAGCATCGCCTTCGCCGCCGGCGTCGAGGTCAGTGCCCTGCACCGCCAGAAGGCAGGCCTGGAGGATTCCTTCCTCGCCCTGGTCTCCAACGGAGCGGAAGGGGACGCACGATGACATTCCTGAATGCACTCTCCGCCGAGTTCGCGAAGCTCTTCACCACCCGACTGTGGTGGATCCTGGCGCTCACACTGTTCCTCTACGTCGGCGTCATGGCCGGCGGGCTCGGCGCGCTGTTCGGGTGGGCCGCAACGAATGTGGATGCCGGCGCATCGGCCGGGGTCTCGCCGCTGCCGCAGGGCCTCAACCTGCACGCCGTGATCTACAGCATGGCGACGACGATCGGCTACGTCTTCCCCGTACTGCTCGGCGCCTTCGCGGTGACCGGTGAGTTCCGGCACCAGACGCTCACTCCGACGTTCCTGGCCACGCCGCGCCGCGGCATCGTGCTCTCGGCCAAGGTGCTGGCGATGCTGATCGTCGGCGCCGGCCTCGGCGTCGTCGCCTGGGTCGCCACGGTCGGCCTGGGCGCCGCGGCGCTCGGGGCCTTCGACCTCGAGACCGGGCTCGGTGCGGAGGACAGCTGGACGATGATCGCCCGCGGCGTGCTGGCCATGGCGCTCTGGGCGGCCGTTGGCGTCGGCCTCGGCACCCTGGTTCCCAGCCAGGTCGCCGCGCTCATCATCGTGATCGCCTTCACCCAGTTCGTCGAGCCGACGCTGCGTCTCGCCGCGTCATTCAACGAGGTCACGGCGAGCATCGCCCGCTTCCTGCCCGGTGCGGCCAGCGACGCGCTCGTCGGAGCGAGCTTCTACTCCGTCGCCATGCCGGGTGGCGGCGGTGAGGCGCTGCTCTGGTGGCAGGGCGGAATCATCCTGCTCGCGATCGCGGTCGCGGCAACCGTCGGCGGCTACTTCACGAGCTGGCGCCGCGACGTCACCTGAGTCTGATGCTCATCCCCCGGCCCGATCTGGCCCTGATTAGGCTGGGGGCATGAGCAGCCAGTTCCGGGCGATTGTCGTCGATGAGATTTCCGACACGCTGCCCGACGCCCCCGCAGGCCCGAACGCGGCAGCGGATGCCGCGGCCCCCCGCCGGCGCGGGGTGCTGCGCACCCTCGACGACGACTTCTTCGCTGCAGTCGGCGACGATGCCAGGCCACTGCCGAGCCCCACGACGGGCGTCAGCATCGACGTCAGCTACTCCAGCATCAACTACAAGGACGGCCTCGCGGTCGCCGGCCGGCCCGGCATCGTGCGGCGCCTGCCCCTGATTGCGGGCATCGACGTCGTCGGGACCGTGAGCGCCAGCGCCGACCCGCGCTGGGCGGCCGGTGACACCGTCGTGCTGAACGGGGCCGGGCTCGGCGAGAGCAGGCACGGCGGGCTCAGTGAGCACGCCGTCGTCGACGGCGCTTCGCTGCTGCGCCTGCCGAGCGCGATCAGCCCGCGCAGGGCCGCAGCGCTCGGCACGGCCGGCTTCACGGCCATGCTCGCGGTGATGGCACTGGAGCGGCAGGGCATCGGCCCACGCTCCGGTGAGATCCTGGTCACGGGCGCGGCCGGCGGCGTCGGATCGGTTGCAGTGATGCTGTTGTCCCGCGCGGGCTACAGCGTG
The DNA here is from genome assembly GCA_964655795.1 of uncultured Leifsonia sp. Classification (GTDB taxonomy): domain Bacteria; phylum Actinomycetota; class Actinomycetes; order Actinomycetales; family Microbacteriaceae; genus Microterricola. The sequence goes on from CAZZNX010000037.1 coordinate 4,563, forward strand.
ACGGCGGCATCCGGTCGGGCGGCAACGGAGGGCGACTACCTGCGCGCGCTCGGGGCGACAACGGTGATCGACCGCGCCGAACTCCTCGAACCCGGCAAGCCGCTGCGGAGCACCCGCTGGGCCGGAGCCATCGACTCGCTCGGCGGCACGAGCCTGGCCACGGTGCTCGCCCAGATCAGCTACGGCGGGTCCGTGGCGAGCTGCGGTCTTGCGGCCGGGGCCGAACTGCCCGCCACCGTGCTGCCGTTCATCCTGCGCGGCGTCAATCTGCTCGGCGTGAACTCGGTCGACGCCCCCATCGCGCTGCGCGAGTCCGCCTGGCTGCGCCTGGCCGCCGAAGCGCCACTCGCCCTGCTCGACGAGCTGAGCACCGAGATCGGCCTCGCGGCCGTGCCGGAGACCGCCGAGGCGATCCTGGCCGGCACGGTGCGCGGTCGCACGATCGTGAACGTGCGCGCCTGAGGCGATCCCCGTGACGGCGCAGCTCACCCGCGCGGAGGCGATCGCCAGACGCATGCACGGCCATGCCCTGTGGCGCCCCCGCGCCGCGACACCCGGCGCCATCGTGGCGCACTTCACGGCCATGCAGGCGCAGGAGTACGGCTACGCCCTCTGGGCGACGGCCCAGCGCATGACGAGCAGGCCGGATGCCGCCGGCCTCGCCGCCGCCGTTGACTCCGGCGCGATCCTGCGGACCCACGTGCTGCGCCCGACCTGGCACTTCGTCGCCCCGGCCGACGCACGCTGGCTGCTGGAACTGACCGCGCCCCGCGTGCAGCGCATCAACGCACCGTACCTGCGGCGGAACAACCTCGACGAGGCGACGCTGCACCGTGCCTTCGCACTCATCGAGGCCGAACTCGCCGGCGGTCGACACCGCAGTCGGGCTCAGCTGCAGGAACACCTCGCGCGGGCTGGGTTCGAGTTCGGCGGCATGGCGATGGGCCTCGTGATGATGGAGGCGGAACTGACCCGGCTGGTGATCAGTGGCGAGACGCTCGGCAAGGCGCGGAGCTACGCGCTCTTCGACGAGCGGGTGCCCGCCTCCGCCGCTTTCGATCGCGAACAGGCACTCGCTGAGCTGGTGGCGCGCTTCATCGCCACGCGAGGTCCCGTGACGCTCAAGGACTTCGCCGTGTGGAGCGGGCTCACCCTGCGAGATGCCACCGTCGGGCTCGCCGGTGCCAACGACAGGGAGCCCGGGCGATTCAGCGCCGTGGAGGTGGAGGACCTCGCGTGTTGGTGGGAGGAACCCGGCACCACCGCTGTCGCTCCCGCCGCGCCGCGCGTGGATCTGGTGCAGGGCTACGACGAGTACGTGATGTCTTACTTTCCAAGCAAGAAACTCATGCAGTTACCGGAATATACCCCGACCGGGGAGTTCGGGCTCCTGCTGCACACGGTCCTCGTCGACGGCGTGATGGCCGGTCAGTGGAAGCACGTGCTCCGCGCCCGCGACGTGGCGGTGCGGATCGCGACCCTCCGCGCCTTCACCCCGGCCGAGCAGGATGCCGCCGAGCAGGCGGCACATGAGTACGGCCGCTTCCTCGGCCTGCCGGCATCCGTCGAATGGCTGCGCACCACGGTCGCGTAACCGCTGTGTCTGGTTACGCCGTCTCGGCGGCCGGCGCCGTGCGGGTGCGGCGCGGCTTCTTGGCCGCAGAGGCCGTGTCAGTAGGCACCGCGGCAGTCGGTTCCGCGTCAGTAGGTTCAACGGCGGTGTCCGCGAGTTTGGCAATGACGACCGGCTTGACCCGGGGCTTCGCCTTGGGCTTGACACCGGCCTTGATCCCGGCCTTCGGCTTCGCCCCTGCATCGGCAGTGGGGTCGACCTCGACGGCCGCACCGCCGACGTTGAGCGTGTCGACGAGGTCGACCGCGTGATTGGTGCTCACGATGAGACGCGCATATTCCTCATCGGCAATATCAATGATCACGGCCTGGCGCTTGTTCTTGATGATGAGGAAATCCTTGCCGCCGTGAAACTTCCAGGTGCCGATGGCGAGCACGAGCGGCACGAGCGAGCCCGGTGCACGGATGCCGCGGATCCAGATCCACGGGTCATCGGTGATCGTGACGGAGCGGATGGCCGAACGCGGAACAGAGATCCCTTCACGGCGCAGGGCCAGCGCCTTTTCGGCCGCAGTGAGTTGGATCTCAAGCCGGTCGGGGTGTACGCGCAGGGAGGCCATGTACCCAGTCTGCCAAGAGCGGCTGACATTCGCCCTATCCGAAACCTCACAATGCGGTGACGATGCTCTGTTGAGCGGCGCTCAACCGCTGATTGAGCTTGTCGAAATCCGTTTAGTCGACCAGCACCGGCTGCGCCGCCGCCGCAGCGCGAGCGGCATCCGGCAGCGCGTCGAGGATGCGCGTGATCGCGCGCTCGTCGTGCGCCGCGGTGACGAACCAGGCCTCGAACACCGATGGCGGCAACGAGACGCCGCTGGCGAGCATCGACTGGAAGAAGGCCGGGTACCGGAAGGAATCCTGCGTGAGCACCTCGTCGTAGTTGCGGGCACCGCCGGAGAGGTGCTCGCCGAACACGAAGCTGAACAGGTTGCCCGCCCGCTGCACGTGGTGCGCGACTCCCTCGGCGGACAGCGCGGCCGATACCGCCTCGGAGATGAGCAGTGAGCTCGCGTTCAATTGGGCGTAGACGGCGTCGTCGGCCAGACGCAGTGTCTCGAGTCCTGCCGCGACGGCGACGGGGTTCCCCGACAGGGTGCCGGCCTGATAGACGGGGCCGAGCGGCGCGAGGTAGTCCATGACCTCGGCCTTGCCACCGAGGGCGGCGACGGGCAGCCCTCCGCCGATGACCTTGCCGAAGGTGAAGAGGTCGGGTGCGTAGCTCTCGGTGAAGGCGTTCTCGAGGCCCCAGTAACCTGCACTGCCGACGCGGAACCCGGTGAGCACCTCGTCCATGATGAGGAGCGAACCGTTCGCGTGCACGATCTCGGCGAGGGCGGCGTTGAATCCGAGGTCGGGGGCGACGACACCCATGTTCGCTGCGGCCGCCTCGGTGATCACGGCCGCGATGTTCGGCCCGTGCGTCGCGAATGCGGAGCGGACGGCCTCGAGGTCATTGTACGGCAGCACGAGGGTCTGCGCGGCCGTGGCCGCCGTCACGCCGGCCGAGCCGGGCAGCGCGAGCGTGGCCAACCCCGAGCCGGCAGCGGCCAGGAGCCCGTCGGAGTGACCGTGGTAGTGCCCGGCGAACTTCACGAGGAGCTCGCGCCCGGTGTACCCGCGTGCCAGGCGGATCGCCGTCATCGTGGCTTCCGTGCCGGTCGAGACGAGACGCACCTTCTCAACGGGGGCGACACGCTGTTCGATGAGCTCGGCCAGCTCCGTCTCCGCCGGGGTGCTCGCGCCGAAGGACAGCCCTCGGGCAGCGGCATCCTGAACGACCTTGACGACCTGGGGGTGAGCGTGGCCGAGGATCGCAGGGCCCCAGCTCGCGACGAGGTCGACGTACTCGCGCCCGGCCGAGTCGGTGACGTAGGCGCCGGAGGCCTCGACGAGGAAGAGCGGTGTGCCGCCGACGGAGCGGAATGCCCGCACCGGCGAGTTCACACCGCCGGGGATCGCGGCCTGCGCGCGCTCGAAAAGACTCTCATTGCTGGTCATGCGACATCTCCAGTGTTCAGCCATCCGGCCAGTTCGGTTGCCCAGTAAGTGAGCACAACATCGGCGCCGGCGCGGTGGATGCCGAGCACCGACTCGTGCACGGCGCGCTTGCGGTCGATCCAGCCGTGCATGGCGGCGGCCTCGATCATGGCGTATTCGCCGGACACCTGATATGCCCAAACGGGAATATCACTGGCGGCGGCGACGTCGGCGAGCACGTCGAGGTAGCTGCCGGCCGGCTTCACCATGACGATGTCTGCGCCCTCCTCGATATCGAGCATCGCCTCGCGTAACCCCTCACGGCGGTTACCGGGGTCGAGCTGGTAGCTGCGGCGGTCGCCGTCGAGTGTCGACTCCACGGCGTCGCGGAACGGGCCGTAGAACGCCGAGGCGTACTTGGCCGAGTAGGCGAGAACGGCGGTGTCGACGAATCCTGCTCCGTCGAGAGCCTCGCGCACCGCTGCGACCTGGCCGTCCATCATGCCGGAGAGGCCGAGCAACTCGGAGCCGGATGCCGCCTGTACGAGCGCCATCTCGCGGTAGCGCTCGAGCGTCGCGTCGTTGTCGATGCGACCGCGCACGTCGAGGACGCCGCAGTGCCCGTGGTCGGTGAACTCGTCCAGGCACAGGTCCGTCTGCACGACGAGGGCGTCGCCGACCTCATCCGCGACGACGCGCGTCGCGAGGTTCAGGATGCCCTGCGGGTCTGTCGCTCCGGTGCCGGTCGCGTCGCGGTGCTCCGGCACGCCGAACAGCATGACACCGCCGACGCCGGTGGCCGCGGCATCCGCGACCGCACCCTTGACGCTCTCCAGCGTGTGCTGCACGACACCGGGCATCGAGGAGATCGGAACGGGGCCGCCGCCTTCGCGGACGAAGATCGGGAGCACGAGCTGTCCGGGGTGAATCCGGGTCTCGGACGCGAGGCGCCTGATCGCGGGGGTGGTGCGCAGACGGCGTGGACGAATACGGGGAGTAACAGTCACCCAATCAGCCTACGTGCATCCGGCCCCGTCGGTATCAGCTGCCGAGCGCCGTCAGGATCAGGAGCATCGTGGCGAGGAAGCCGACGAGGTAGTTGACCCAGAGGAAATGGCGCCAGCCGCCGTTGGCAGAACCGGAGTCGGCGTCGCTGACGGAGCGATACGGCCAGGCCAGAACGAGGTACGGGATGACGAGAAGCGCCGAGAGCGCGCCGGGCCAGCCGATGAAGCAGAGCACGATCCCCGCAGCGATCCAGCACGCCATCGCGAGGCGAACCGTCGCGGCGGCCCCGAATGCCGTCGCGACGGAGCCGATCCCGCCCTCGCGATCAGGCACGACATCCTGCACGGCGCCGAAGGCGTGGCTCGCGACCCCCCACAGGAAGAATGCACCGAGAACCGCGAGGATCTCTGGGCTGAACGTGGCGCCGGCCAACACGAGGCCGTACACCGCCGGTGAGACGAAGTGGGTGCTCGAGGTGAGCGAATCGAGCACGGGAATCTCTTTGAAGCGCAGCCCGGGCACGGAGTACGCGGCCACGGCGAACAGGCTCACGGCCAGCACGAGCCAGGATGCCGGGGAACCCAGGGCGCAGAGCACCACAACGAACGGCACGCAGAGCAGGGCGGCGGCGATGAGCGTCGTGCGGTGCATGCCGGTGTCGAGCAGCGCCCCCTCCACGCCGCCCTTGCGGGGGTTGGCGACGTCGGAGGCGTAGTCGAAGACGTCATTGATGCCATACATGGCGAGGTTGTACGGGATCAGGAAGAAGATCGTGCCGACGATGAGCGCCGCATCGACCCGGCCAGTGCTGAGGTAGTACGCAGCGGCGAAGGGGAACGCCGTGTTGATCCAGCTGAGCGGCCGCGACGCGGTCACCAGTTGGCGCAGGGCGCTCGGCCGCTCCGTCGCCTCAGTGCGCATGATCAGCCCCCGCAGTGCGGCGGTAGCGCGGCCGCGGCGCGGCGAGCAGCCAGAGCGCGGGCAGCAGGATCACTGCGGCGATCGGGTAGGCGAAGTCCTCGATCGGCGCGAGGCCGATGAACCAGCCGACCAGGTGCGCCGCGGTGTACTCCATCAGCCCGGCGGCGATCATCAGACTGTCGAAGATCGCCGTCAGCACGACGAGCACCGCTGCGGTCACCGCGGCTGCGGCGATCGCTGACCCGAGCCGGGCGGGCCGCTTGATGAGCACAGCGGCCACGGCGACCGCGACCGCGATCCCGAGCGCAACGGCGCTGAGCACGAGGTACGTCATCGCGCCCCCTTTCCGACGCGTGCCGCATGGTCGACGACCACCCGACGCTCGAGCAGGAGCCTGGCCCCGTTGAACAGCACCATCGTCAGGTAGCAGAGGAAGACGAGGAAGACGAGTTCCTCAACGGGGAACTCCGGTCCGAGCATGATGCCGGTCGAGATCTCGTTCTGCCCGCGCAGGAAGATCCCGAGGGCGATCCCGGCGATGTCCCAGAGCACGAAGAAGAGCACGCCGAGGCCGAGCACCAGCGACGCCCGCCGTGCATCCCGCCAGAAGAACAGCGCGAAGCGCCGGTCGAGCAGCAGCATGCACGCGATCGTGCTCAACAGGATGAGCAGGTAGAGCGCGGTCACAGCGGCGCCATCAGAGGTGATCCGCTGCGTTCACCGCGCAGCTTCTTGACGACGAGCTCCGCACTGATCAGACACATCGGCAACCCGATACCCGGGATCGTGCTGCCGCCGGCGTAGAAGAGCCCGTCGATGAGCGATGACGCGTTCTTCCCGCGGAAGAATGCGCTCTGCCGCAGCGTGTGTGCCGGTCCGAGCGCACCGCCGCGCCAGGAATTGAGGTCCGTGGCGAAGTCGGCTGGACCGACGGTGCGGCGCAGCACGACCCGTTGCGCCAGATCGGGGATGCCCGCCCACGACGAGATCTGCTGGATGGCGGCATCCGCCACCCGCTCGACCTCTGCCGCGCCACCCCGGCCGAGGCCGCCACCGCCGATGCCGGGGTCGGCAGGCACGGGGACGAGCACGAAGAGGTTCTCATGGTCGACGGGAGCGGCAGAGCCGTCGGTGGCACTGGGACGGCAGACGTAGATCGAGGCAGGCTCCGGGATGAAGCTCGGCGTGCCGTAGATCGCCGAGAAGTTGTCGGCCCAGTTCTCGGTGAAGAACAGATTGTGGTGGCTGAGCTCCGGCAGCGATCCGCGCACGCCCAGCATGACCAGCACCGCTCCCGGCCCGGGGTTGCGCCCGTCCCACCACTCCTCCGGGTAGCTCCGCAACTCGGCCGGCACGAGCTCTGTCTCGGTGAAGTGCAGGTCGGCTGCCGAGACGACGACGTCGCTGTCGATGGAGTGCACGGCGCCGTCCGCGTCCGTGTACCGAACCCCCGTCGCGCGGTGCGCCGTGCGGCGGGCGCGGCCTCGACGTCGCGGTGCCTCGACGGTGGTGATCTCCGTCACGCGCGCGCCGGTTCGCACCTCGACACCCTCGGCGGTGGCGAGCGCCGCGATCCGCTCGATCACCGTACTGAAGCCGCCCTGCGGGTAGTAGACCCCGTCGGCCAGGTCGAGGTGGCTCATCAGGTGGTAGAGGCTCGGCACGTCGAACGGCGAGGAGCCCAGGAACACGGCCGGGTAGCCGAGCACCTGCTGCAGTCTCGGGTCGCTCACGTGCCTCTCGATGAGGTCATTGAGTGATTGAGTTCCGAGCCGCGCGATGGCCGGGCCGCGGCGCAACACATCCCTGCCGATCAGGCTGCGCGGATCGTCGAAGGTGTTGTAGAGGAAGCGGCCGAGCGCGAGCTCGTAGGCGTCGGACGCCGAGGCGACATAGCGCCGCAGCGCCTCGCCGGAGCCCTCCTCGATCGACTCGAACAGAGCGACGTTGCCCTCGAAATCGGCCACGATGTCGATCGGGCTCTCGCTCCCCTCCGCGAAGACGCGGTAGCCGGGGTCCAGGCGCTGAAGATCGAGCTGCTCCGCCGAGGAGGTGCCGAGGAGGCGGAAGAAGTGATCGAACACCTCCGGCATCAGGTACCACGACGGTCCAGTGTCGAAACGATAGCCGTCAGCCTCCCAGACCCCTGCCCGCCCTCCGAGCAGATCGTTTGCCTCGAGCAGGGTGACGGTGTAGCCCTCTCGGCCGAGCAACGCCGCCGTCGCGAGACCGGCAATACCACCGCCGATCACCGTCGCCGTCGCCGGCGCCCGCCCCGCACCGCTGTGCTCGGCCGGAGCCCGCGTCGACGCCGTCCCGTTCACGGTGCTGCTCATCGGGCCACCACCAGCGCCGTCGCCAGAATGCGCAGCTTCCTGGGTGCAGGAACCCGCACCCGCTGTCCGGCGAGCATGGCTGCCGGGGTGGCGTCGATGCGCTCGGTGAGCTCGCCGAACAGCGCGGCAGCCGCACGGATGGCGCGGCGGCATCCGCTCGGCAGGCGCGGGATCACGTCATTCGCCGTGGCCAGATCGGAACGGATGTCGGCGACGATCGCTGCCTTCTGCTCCTCGGTGATGGCGAGCGGGTCGACGCCGGGGAAGTAGCGCCGCCCGAGCGTGTCGTAGTCCGCCGCGATGTCGCGGAGGAAGTTGATCTTCTGGAACGCGGCGCCAAGCTTGCGCGCGCCGTGTTCGAGCCGGCGCCGCTCGTTGTCGTTGACGTATTCGTCGAGGAGGAAGATGCGCAGGCACATCAGGCCGATGACCTCCGCCGAGCCGTAGATGTACTCCCGCAGCTGTTCTGCGGTGAACGGCGACGGGTCGAGGTCGCGGCGCATCGACGCGAAGAACGGGGTCAACAACTCCGGACCGATG
>CAZZNX010000037.1:13031-28939 GCA_964655795.1 uncultured Leifsonia sp.
CGCACCGCAGAGCGCGCAGCGTCTCCGCCTCCATCGCGTCCAGGCACTCCGCCTGTTGCGCGGCGCTGAGGCCGGCTGCGGCCGCCGCCCCGTCGACGATCTCGTCGGCCACGCGCACGAGCGCGTAGATGTTCTCGACATCCGGTCGAATCGTGGAGGAGAACAGACGGCTGGCCAAGCCGAACGATGTCGAGTACTCCCGGATGACGACCGCGGCGCCCCGGTGCGCCGCGCGCTCGTAGAGCGCCAGATCGGCATTGGCAGCCGCACTCACCCTGCCGCGCTCCAGCGGCCGGCTCATGCGACACGCTCCGTGGCCTGGTGGCTGAGCCTGGACAACTCGGTGCGCAACGGTTCCGGCAGTGGCGCGTCATCGAGCACGGCGAGGCTCTCCGCAACCGCGTGCGCGATGAGACCCTCGACGTAGTCGACGGCTCCGCACTCGACGAGAAGCATACGCAGACGATCGACGTCGCCGCCGCCCGCCGCATCGCTGCCGAGCAGCCCGCGCAGCTCGGTCCAGTGCGGTGTCTCGCGCGCGTAGGCGATCATCGCCGTCACCTTCCCCTCGCGGATGTCTCCGATCGTGCTCTTGCCTGTGATGTCTTCGTCGCCGAAGACCCCCAGTACGTCATCCCGCAGCTGGAATGCGCGGCCGACGAGGCCGCCGAACCGGGCGAGTACCGCCTCGGTCTGAGCGGGGGCGCCTGCAAGTGCCGCTCCGGCGCGCAATGGGGCCGAGAAGGAGTACGGCGCCGTCTTCCACGTCGTCATTTCCAGCACCGTGTGCAGGCCAGGCCTCATCGTGCCCGCACTCAGCGCGACGTCGGCGAGTTCGCCAGCCGCCGATGCGAACACGGCGTCGTCGAGGAGCTCGAGCAGCGCGCGGCGCAGCGGCTCCGGAAGCGCGACGCGCGCGATGAACGACTGCGCATCGTGGATGAGCAGGTCACCCGCCAGGATCGCGGATGCCTGGGCCCACCGCTCGGCATCGGCACTGCCGATCCCGGCTGCGAGCGCCAGGTCGACCCGTTCGCCGAGGATGTTGCGGCGCCCGCGTCGAACCAGGTCGCCGTCGATGACATCGTCGTGCAGCAGGAATCCCGTGTGCAGCAGCTCGAAGGCGACCGCGACCTCGACCGCGGCATCGCCGTGGTCGCCGCCCAACTGCTCATGCACGCCCAGCACGAGGGCGGGGCGCAAGAGTTTGCCGCCGGCCGCCGATCGCGCGATCGACGACCACAGCCCCTCGTAGTCGGCGCCATAGGCCGCTGCAGCGCCGATGCGCCGCTCCCAGTGCCCGGCCAGCCTGGACTCAACTGCCGCGGCATCCTGCCCCGATATGAATCGGGTGAGTACTGCGGTCATCCCGCCACCTCCTCAGTGAGACGCTCCGAGACAGCGAGACTCTCGAGCTGGAGCACAAGCCAGGGGCTGAACGCCCAGGGCGTGAGTGCGACCGAGCGCACGAGGTCCTCCGGTCGCACCCAGGCGGTCTCGACCACCTCCGCCGGGTTCGGCCGAGGAATGTCGTCGGTCACAGCACGGTACACGGGGCAGATCTCGTTCTCGACGATGCCGGATGCGTCGACGGCACGGTAGCGGAAGTCCGGCAACGCGAGCACGAGCTCGTTCTCCACTGGGTCGAACGGCAGGCCGAGCTCGCGCGCGGCGTGCCGGGCGATTGCGTCGGTGATCAGCTCACCGGGCATCGGGTGCCCGCAGAAGGCGTTCGTCCACACCCCTGGCCAGCTCCGCTTCCCCAGCGCGCGCCGCGTCACGAGCAGCTCCCCCGCGCGGTTCGACAGGTGACACGAGAACGCGAGATGGAGCGGCGTGCGCTCTCCGTGCACCCGCTCCTTGTCGGCGCTGCCGCTCGGAACGCCGTCCTCGGTGAGCAGGACGACCCTCTCGCCAGATGCGTGCAATCCAGACACTGTGCGCTCCCTGCGAATTAGCTAGCTAAGTTATCTTCTTACTAAGCATGACACACTTTCGTCAGTACACTAAGGCCATGACGAAAGCGCAGCCGGGCACGTGGGATCCCTCCGCGTCGATGGTCGACCCGCGCATCATCGATCCGGCAGGAAGCTACGTCGACCACAGTGATCTTGAGCCGGAAGAGCTCAACCAGATCGTGGCGGTGCTGCGTGCGATCAAGGGGTGGCGGGAGTCGGAAGAGCGACTCAGCCTGGAGTCGCGCAGCTACATGCGGCTGAACGAAACCGACATGAAGGCGCTGCGCTTCATCATTGCGGCAAAGAACGCCGGGGTCATCGTCACGGCCGGAATGCTTGCAGATCATCTGAGCATCTCGACGGCGTCGATCACGAAGATGCTCGACCGCCTGGAGAAGGCGAAGCACATCACACGCGCCCAACACCCGAGCGACCGAAGAGCGGTGGCCATCAGCATCACGGATGCAACTCACGCCGATGCGCGTGCCACCATCGGGCGCAGGCATGCCAGGCGGTTCAACGTCGCGGCCGAGCTCAGCCCGGACGAGCGCGACGTCGTTATCCGGTTCCTGAACAACCTCGCCGCACTGGAAGACGAGGTCGCGGAAGAGCTCGACGCGGAGTAGCCCGAGCTGAGGGAACGCCCCCGCTCAGTTGGCGGTGCGTGCCTGAGCGGCGCGCACGAGCACCTCGATGAGTGACTCGGCCGTGCGCTCATCAGCGATCGCGTCGACCCGCAGCCCGATCGTGCGGGCGTCCTTGGCCGTCTGCGGCCCGATGCAGACGACGAGGGTGCCGTCCGGAATGGGACCGAGCTGCTTCTGCACCTGCTCGGCGACGCTGCCGGAGGTCACGAGAACGGCCTGGACGCGCCCTTCCGCGACGTCGGCGACGACCGACGGCTCAACGGGGACACCGACCGTCCGATAGGCGACGACCGCCTCGACGTGGTGGCCGATGCGCGCGAGCCCGATGCTCAGCAGCGGCTTGGCGATCGCGGAGCGGAGAGCGAGAACGCGGAGGGGGATGGCGCCGTCCGTTGCGGCTGTCCACTCTTCGAGCAGACCGCGTGCGGAGTTCTCCTCTGCGGGCACGAGGGCGACCGGGTAGCCGGCCGCGGTGAGCGCGGCCGCGGTCGTCTCGCCGACGGCCGCGATCTTCGTCGCCGCCGGCACGACGGCCTGGTGTGAGGAGAGCACGTCAACGGTCGTCGCGCTCGTGACCGTGACCCAGTCGAAACCGCCGTCCGCCAGCTTGGCGAGTGCGGCCTCCAACGCGGCCGCGTCGTCGGTCGGGGCGAAGTTGATCATCGGAGCGACCTTGGGCGATGCGCCCTGGGCGCGCAGGCTCGCCGCGACCCGATCGCCCCACGGGCCGCCGCGGGGCACGAGGACGCGCCACCCGGTCAGCGGCTTGTGCGCCTTGTCGGACTTCTGGGCCTTATCGGACGTGCCTTCGCTCTCGAAGGCGGCAGAACTCGTGGTCACGGCGTTCCCTTCACGGCGGCAAGTTCCGCCGCGCCGCTGCCGAGCAGTTCGGCCACGACGCGTTCGGCCACATCGCGGGCAGCCTCGGCCAGGTGGGCGGCGGAGTGGCTCTCCGGGGATGCCGCGTGCGAACTGGTGATCGAGCGCATGCCGTCGTGGCTATACACGGTGGCGGTCAGGAAGAACAGCTCGGTGTCGATGCTGGCTGTCGCCCCCACTGGTGCGGAGCATCCAGCCTCGAGGCCGGCGAGAACGAGACGCTCGGCGAGCGTCGTCGCGGCCGTCGCGCCGTGGTTCACGGCATCGAGGGCGCCGGAGAGACCCCGGTCGAGTGCGCCGGCGCGTACCTCGATGGCGAGGGAGCCCTGTCCGGGAGCGGTGGGCCACTCGTAGAGGTCGAGGTACTCGGTCACGTGCTCGAGCTTGCCCAGGCGACCGAGCCCGGCGGCGGCGAGCAGCACCGCATCGAGGCGCTGCGGGTCGCCGATGGGGAACTCGTCGCTGACCCGCGCGAGCCGCGAATCGATGTTGCCCCGGATGTCGACGATGTCGAGGTCGGGGCGGCGGGCGCGCAGCTGGGCGATGCGTCGGGGCGAGCCGGTTCCGACGCGGGCACCCTCCGGCAGCGTCTCCAGCGTGTGGCCATCGCGGGCGCAGAGCGTGTCGCGGGCGTCGGCCCTCTTGGGCGTCGCCGCGAGGCGGAGGCCGGCGTACTCGCCGGTCGGGAGGTCTTTGAGCGAGTGCACGATCAGATCGCACTCATCGGCGATCAGCGATTCGCGCAGAGCCGAGGCGAACACCCCGGTGCCACCGATGCTGGCGAGCGATTCGCGTGAGGTGTCACCGTGGGTGGTCACCGGCACGATCTCGATCTCGGCCTTCGCGGCGCTGCCGATGCGGGTGGCGATGGCGGTCGTCTGGGCCATGGCGAGTGCGCTGCCGCGGGTTCCGACCCGGATCACGGCGTTCATGCCGCACCCCCGGTGTTGCCGGCATCCACCGTGCCGACGCGCTCGTGGTCGGCCCACGGCCCCAACTCGGTCAGGTGCGGGCGCTCATCGACCGGGACGTCATTGACGCGCTCCAGCACGAGGTCGACCAGTCCGGAGACGAAGACGGGGTGCACACCGGGGGTCGGCACGCGCAGGGCGAGCAGGCCGTGGCCCTGTGCGGTCGCGACGGCCTCGTTGTCGAGGTCCCACATGACCTCCATGTGGTCGCTGACGAAGCCGAACGGCACGATCACGACGGCCTTGACGAGGCCGGCAACGGCGAGGTCGTCGATGGCGTCGTTGATGTCGGGCTCGAGCCAGGGGGTGCGCGGGTCGCCTGAGCGCGACTGGTAGACGAGCGACCAGGCCGCGGCGGGAGCGGTCTCGGCGTGCAGGTACGAGGCGACGGCGAGGTGCTGGGCGACGTAGGCGCCGCCAGGACCGAACTCTGGCCCGGAATCATCGGCCGCCGTGTTCGGGATCGAATGGGTCACGTAGAGCACGTGGATGGCCTCATCGGCGATGCCCTGCGCCCGCAGCTGGTGCACGGCGGACGAGATGCCCTCGACGAAGGGCGTGACGAAGCCGGGGTGGTCGAAGAACTCGCGAACGCGGTCGATCGAGACCTGCTCGCCGAGACCGGTGTCCGCCAGCGCCTTCTCGAAGTCCTCGCGGTACTGCTCGACGCCCGAGTACGAGGTGTACGCGCTCGTGACCAGTCCGAGCAGGCGGTCGTCTCCGGCCGCGTGCGCCTCGCGCACCGTGTCGGCGAAGAATGGGGCGGAGTTGCGATTGCCCCAGTACACGGGCATCTCGATGCCGCGCGCGTCGAGCTCGGCCTCAAGGGCAGCCTTCAGGGCGCGGTTCTGGGCGTTGATCGGGCTGACGCCACCGAAGTGACGGTAGTGGTGGGCGACCTCTTCGAGCCGCTCGTCCGGAATCCCGCGACCGGCCGTGACATTGCGCAGGAACGGGATGACCTCGTCCTGCCCCTCCGGTCCACCGAAGCTGGACAGCAGGATGGCGTCGTACTGGGCCACTACTGCAGCACCTCCACAAGTTCAGCGGTCTCAATGCGTCGGCCCGTGTAGAAGGGCAGTTCGTCACGCACGTGCATGCGGGCGTCGGTCGCGCGCAGCTCGCGCATCAGGTCGACGAGTTCGACGAGCTCGTCGCTCTCGATCGGCAGCAGCCACTCGTAGTCGCCGAGCGCGAACGCCGACACCGTGTTGGCGACGGCCCCGCGGAACGCGGCGCCCTTCCGGCCGTGGTCGGCCAGCATGACCTTGCGCTCCTCCTCCGGCAGCAGGTACCACTCGTAGCTGCGTACGAAGGGGTAGACGGTCAACCAGCCCTTGGGCTCGACGCCGCGCAGGAAGCCGGGAACGTGGCTCTTGTTGAACTCGGCGTCGCGGTGGACGCCCATGGCGTTCCACGTGGGCAGCAGGCTCTTCAGCATGCGGGCACGGCGCATCTCGCGCAGCGCCCACTGCAGGCCCTCGGCATCCGGCCCGTGCAGCCAGAGCATGACGTCGGCGTCGGCACGCAGGCCAGAGACGTCGTAGATGCCGCGCAGGGTCACGCCCTGCGCCTGGACCAGGGAGATCGTGTCATCGAGTTCGTGCACGAAGCGCGGAACGTCGTGACCATCGAAGTCGTCTGGATTGCTCGGATCGCGGCGCAGGACGGCGAACAGAGTGAAACCCTGCGGCGATCCCTCGGATTCGAACACGTCGGATGGGGCCTGACGATCAATCGGGTCAGTCATGCCCCTAGTCTGCTCCGCTTTGCGCCGCGGGGCAAAAGCAGTCTCAGTTCCGGAGCGCGCGAACGATGGCCCAGACGCCGAGGCCGACGGCGGTGGCTGCTGCCAGAGCGACGGCGCCGAGGGCGATCGGGTTATCTGACGCCATGCGACGCACGCGGGCCTGGGTGCGGTCGGCGGCGAGGCCGATCTGCTTGGGCACGTTGAGTTTGTCCTCGATGGCGTCAAGGGTTGCGGCGAGCTCTGCACGTGCGCGCACGGCATCGGCCTGCAACTCGGCGCGGCTGCGGCGCGGTGCCGGCTCAGCGGTCGCCGGGGTGTTCGCCGTTGTGGCGTTGCTCTCAGGCGTGGCGGTCATACGATCCCTCTCCCTTGAAGACATCCATGTCGCGCTTCAGATCGACGTCGAACTCGCTTGAGGCGAGCCCGGCTTGGATGCGACCGCGACCGATGAAGATCAAAAGAATGGCCAGCAGGAACAGGATGCCGGCCACGATGAGCGCGGCCAGCCAGGCCGGAACGATGAGTGCGAACGCGAGCACCGCGCAGGCGACGAGCACAGCGAGCCCGAAGAAGGCGAAGCCGACTGCGACGACCATGAGCGCAACGCCCAGCCCGATGCGCTGGCCCTTCTCGCTGAGCTCGGCCTTGAACTGCTCGATCTCGGCGCGGACGAGGGCCATGAGCAGCCCGGGAAGGTCACCGATCAACTCAAAGAGGGACCGCCTGTTCGCCGCGCTCAGTGGGTTTCCGTCATGTTCGCTCATCACGCACGCACCTTTCCTGGCGATCGGATGCGATCAGCCGTCGGCTTTCGGGGTCTTGGCCGTCGATTTCGCGGCAGTCGACTTCGCGGTGGTCGACTTTGCGGAGGTCGACTTTGCGGTGGTCGACTTTGCTGTGGTCGACGTCGGTGCGGTCGAGGTCGGCGAGCTCACCGTCGCCGGAGCCGGAGTGGCGACCGCGGTCGCGGTGTCCGACGCTGTCTCTGTCGTCACCGTGCTCTGCTTGGTCGCTGCGTTCACGAGCTTCTTCGCACTGTCGAAGACGGCGTCGGAGACGGTGCCGACCCTGGCGAGGGCGAAGCCCTTGACCTGCTCGACGCCCTGCTGCACGACCGGCGTGTTCCACACGCTCTGCGCGGCATCCTTGATCTGTTCGTATCGCTTGCGGCCGGCGCGCGTACCGAGCACGTAGCCCACCGCTGCACCGGAAACGAAGAGAAGCTTGCCCTTCATGACACCCCGATCTATCTCGCTGCTCTACACAGCGTCGCCTTGCCTAGAGTAGCCCCGTTCCGTGCTTCCCGAACCGGGGAAGTTGAAATATTCCATTTGTGAAATGCATCGAGGCGTAGGCAACGCTCCGCGCCAGTTTCTGCGCTGGGCGCCACATGATGTGGCGCCCAGCGCAGAAAGTGGCGCAGAGAACGGCGCGGCGCGCTGCGCCGCCGGCCGGCTAGAGGTGCACGAAGTGGCGGCGGATGCCGGAGGCCGCGGCTGTGGCATCCGGGATCACCGAGGCCAGACCGGTGCCGCCCAGCCAGGATCCCGTCGCGGCGAGCGTCGTCTCCTCCTCGAGCCTCGTGCGCAGTGCCGTGACCCGCTCCCGCTGGCCGATGGCCGCGTGGGAGAGGGCATCGCGCCACCGGGTGCGGGCCGAATCGACGAGCTGCGCCGCGGTGAGCGGAACGCCGAGGATGGCGCTCGCGTCGCGCAGGGCGAGAGCCGTGAGCTCGGCGTCGTCGAGCGCCGCGCTCGGACTCTCCTGCCCGAGACGGCCGTACGAGAGGCGCACGACGTGGCGGCCCGTGCCCGCTGCCTCGGCCAGCCAGGCCCACTTCGCGGTGGAGTGGGTGAGCGCCTTCGCGGTGGTGCCCGGGGTGTCGGCGGCCACGAGCACTCCTGTGCCGCGCGGCGCGGCATCCAGTGCCGGAGCGTCGAGCACGAGCGTGACGATCTCGACGGCGGAGCCTGAGGCCCACTCGGAATCGCTCGCCTCATCCCACCCTGGCCGCGCCCCGGAGAGCAGGCCGAGCGAGACGGTCGCGGGCGCCGCCAGGATCACGGTGCGGGCGCTGAACACGCGCTCGACAGGCTCGGTGGCGGCAGCCTCGTGTGCGGGTGCCTCGGCCTCCGGCGACTCGCCCTCCGGCGCCGGTCGCTCGGTCGCGGTCAGCGCCCAGCTGCCGTCTGCGTTCTCGCGCAGGCCGGTCACGCGGGAGCCGAGGCGCAGTTCGGCGTCGAAGTGGGCGACCTCGGCGAGAAGCGCGTCGGCGAGGCGGTGCATGCCGCCGCGGATGCCGCGCACACCGGCTCCCGGCTTGGCATCGCTCTTCAGCAGCGCCACCGCCCCGGAGAGCGACCCGGCGCGTGTCAGCGCGGCGTTCAGCCCCGGTGCGACGACGTCGACCTCGAGGTCGTGCGCGTCGGCCGAGTAGACACCGGACGAGATGGGCGAGACGAGCCGGTCGAGCACGGCCTTGCCCATGCGCTGCTCGACGAGCTTGCCGAAGTTCTTCTCGGTTCCGATCGTGAGCACGGGGCGCAGGCGGTCGGAGTACGCCCGGATGGAGTTCTTCCAACCGATCGCGGCGCGCACATCGTCGGCGAGGGGCGACGACGGAATTCCGAGCAGCGAGAGCTTCGGCATCGGCACGGTGATGGCTTCCGTCCCGGTCAGCGGCGGCAGGCGCAACCAGGCTCCGGCCGGGTTCGGGTCGACGATGTCGCCACCGAGCCCGAGCTCTCCGAGCAGTTCGGCGACGGAGTCGTTGCGGGTCGCGAAGCCCTCGGCGCCGGTGTCGAGTCTGAGGCCCGCGAGCTCTGTACGGCCGACGCAGCCGCCCGCGGCATCCGCGGCCTCGAGGATCAGCACCGAGAGGCCGAGGCGGGCGCAGGCGCGCGCGGCCACGAGGCCGGCGATGCCGGCGCCGACCACCGCGACGTCAACGGTTGGCGCGGGGCTCTGCTCTGCGCTCATCGGCCGTGCACCAGTTCGACGATGCGGCTGAGCACGGCGGGATCGGTCTCGGGCGGTACCCCGTGGCCGAGGTTGAGCACGTGGGCCGGTGCGCTCTCGCCGCGGCGCAGCACATCGCGCACATGGGCCTCGAGCACCGGCCACGGTGCGCCGAGCAGAGCCGGGTCGACGTTGCCCTGCACGGGAACGTTGCCGCCGAGGCGGCGAATGCCCTCGTCGAGCGCCAGACGGTAGTCGACGCCGACGACGTCGGCTCCGACGCGGTGCATGGCGCCGAGCAATTCGCTCGTGCCGACGCCGAAGTGCACGATCGGCACGCGGTTCCAGACCCGCTCCGGATCGGCCGCCCCGTCGGTGCCGCGCTCGTAGTAGCCGAGGTCGCTGACAAAGCTCAGCGCGATCGCGGATGCCGGTGCGACATGCTCCTCGTAGTCCTCGAGCGAGAGCGCGCCCGCCCACGAGTCGAAGAGCTGCGCCGCGCTGGCGCCGGCCAGGATCTGCGCGCGCAGGAAGCGCCCGGTGACCTCGGCGGTCCAGCGCATCAGCGCGGCCCAGGCCTCTGGCTCCGAGTGCATCAGGGCACGGGCGGCGAGGTGGTCCTTCGACGGCCCACCCTCGACGAGGTACGCCGCGAGCGTGAACGGGGCGCCGGCGAAACCGATCAAGGGGGTTACGGATGCCGGCTCGCCGTCGACGCGGTGCGACGGCGCGATCTCGGCAAGCGCCGCGACGGTGCGCGCAACGGCCTCGGAGATCGGGGCGAGCGAGGCATCGAGGACGGCGGGGTCGAGAGCGGTGAGTTCGGCCACGTCGGCGGCGGTGCGCACGGCCTTGCCCATCACGGGCCCGCGGCCGGCCACGATCTCAACCTCGACGCCGACGAGCTTGAGCGGCACGACGATGTCGCTGAAGAAGATTCCGGCATCCACCCCGTGCCTGCGCACCGGCTGCAGCGTGATCTCGCTGGCCAGGGCCGGGTCGAGGCAGGCGTCGAGCATCTTCGTGCCGACCCGCAGCTCGCGGTACTCGGGCAGCGAGCGGCCGGCCTGGCGCATGAACCAGACCGGGGTCACCTCTGGCCGGTCGCCGCGGTAGGCGCGGATCAGGCGCGAGCGGCTGGTGAGGCCGGTGGCGAGGGGGTGCTGAGGCGGCAGAGTCTGGCGAGCGTCGTGGTTCACCTGGCCATTGTCTCGCACCCGGCTGCGCGCCGTCTCGGAGCCAACTTTCACCTCCCGGCACGTTGTGCCAACTGCAGTCAGGCTGCTGCCAGCAAGATGGTTCGACGAGCTGTAGAATTCTCAGGTGCTCATCTGCCTCTCTGCGAGTCACAAGAACTCTCACTTCGATCTGCTCGAACAGCTCTCTGTCGACGCAGCAGCCATGGGCGAGCGCATTGTGAGCGAACACCGCGCCCTTCCTGGCGCCCACACCCTGCAGGGCGCCGTCGTCGTCGCGACCTGCAACCGCTTCGAGACGTACCTCGATCTCGACGCCCCCTTCGGCCACTCCCCCCTGCCCACCGTCTTCGCCGCGATTGACGCCGTCAGTGCGAGCACCGGGGTGAGCAGCGAGATTCTGCGCGACAGCCTGCAGCTCGTGCACGGTAACGGCGTGGCAGAGCACCTCTTCTCCGTCTCGGCCGGCCTCGAGTCCGTCGTCGTCGGCGAGGGCGAGATCGCCGGCCAGGTTCGTCGCTCGCTGGAGCAGGCTCGCACCGCCGGAACGACCAGCCCCGAGCTGGAGCGCCTCTTCCAGCGCGCATCGCAGACCTCCCGCGGCGTCAAGAACCGCACCGGCATCGGTTCTGCCGGTCGCTCCCTCGTGCGGCTCTCGCTCGAACTCGCCGAGAGCCGGGTCAGCGACTGGGCAGAGACGAGCGTGCTGCTCGTCGGAACCGGGCGCTACGCCGGCGCCTCGCTGGCAGCCCTGCGCGACCGCGGAGCCGAGAACGTTCGGGTCTACTCACCCTCCGGCCGCGCCGCGCGCTTCGCAGCCAGCCACGGCATCCTGCCCGTCGCGCACGCCGACTTCGCGGGTGTCGCGGCATCCGTCGACCTCATCGTGACCTGCACGACCGCCGAGACCCACGTCGTCGACGCCGCGCTGCTCACCGCCGGTCGCGAGGTCGCGGCGGCTCCGAACGCGCGCCAGCTCCTGATCGACCTCGGACTGCCCCGCAACATCGACCCCGACGTGGCCGAGCTGGCCGGCGTCGAACTGCTGGACCTCGAGACGATCAGCATCCACGCGCCGCTCGAGGAGCTGAACGCAACGCAGGAGGCCCGCGCCATCGTCGGCAAGGCCGCCCGCACCTTCACCGAGGTGGCCGAGGAGCAGTCGCTCGCCCCCGCCGTCGTCGCGCTGCGCACCCACGTCTTCGACCTGCTCGATGCCGAGATCGCACGGGCACAGAGCAAGGGCGATCCGGGCGGACGCATCGAGCAGTCGCTGCGCCACCTCGCCGGGGTGCTGCTGCACACGCCGATGGTGCGCTCCCGCGAGCTCGCCCGCGATGGCGAGCAGCAGGCCTGGCTCGATGGCCTCGACGCCCTCTTCGGCCTGAAGGTCGAGACCCCGGATGCCGCGCGCGCCGGTGCCGACATCCCCAGCATCGGTGCCGACATCCCCAGCATCGCGGGCTGCCCGGTCGGCGGCGACCGCATGCGCACGGCGGCGAACGACTAAGCACGATCGGACGGCGATGAGCTCTGCACCGGACCCCACCACCGATCTCGCTGGGCCCGCCTCTGCGGAGACCCCGACTCCCCCGCCGGGCTACTTCCACGGCTTCCCCTTCGACAGCGGCCCGCTCGCGATCGCGCCCATCCAGACCGAACGGCTGATCCTGCGCCCGCTCACGGCCGATGATGTGGCCGA
This sequence comes from uncultured Leifsonia sp., assembly GCA_964655795.1. Taxonomy (GTDB): domain Bacteria; phylum Actinomycetota; class Actinomycetes; order Actinomycetales; family Microbacteriaceae; genus Microterricola. The sequence continues at coordinate 25,093 of CAZZNX010000037.1, forward strand.
CGTCTGGGAGTACCAGCGCCTCGACGAGGTGCTGCGCTTCATCCCATGGCCCAGCCGCACCATAGAGGAGGGCGCCGCCCACACCCTGCGTCGCGTCGCATTGCGCACACTGGATGCCACCGCCGACAGCGCCATCTTCCTGGCCTGCGAGCTGGCCGCGGACGACGAGCGGGTGCCGGGCAGCGCGGGCCGCGTGATCGGCGACGTGATGCTGCGCCTCAGCAGCGTCGAAACGGCCGAGCTCGAGATCGGCTGGGTGTTCCACCCAGACTTCGCCGGCAAGGGCTACGCCACCGAGGCGGCTGAGGCCATGCTGCGGCTGGCCTTCGACGGCATCGGCGCGCACCGCGTCATCGCCAACCTCGACCCACGCAACGAGGCATCCGCCCGGTTGTGCGTGCGGCTCGGCCTGCTGCACGAGGCGACTCTGCGCGAGTCGTACTGGGACAAGGGCGAGTGGAGCGACACCGGCATCTACGGCATGATCGCGCACGAGTGGCGCGCCCGCGAAGACACCCCGGCCCCGCACACGCCCTGAGGCGCCAGCGCCCGTCTACGCGCCGCACTCGGCTTCAGGGGCGGCCTCGTTCCTCGGCTGCTCCCTCGAGCCAGCGTGAGTCTCTGCGGGTCCGATGCACGCGAAGCCCTGAGCGAATCCGTGCAGAGTGCGTTCAGCGCAACTCTCGGGGCGACTGTGCTCACCAACGCAACAACCCCGAGAGCGCGTCGCGTTCCCGGGGTTGCCTTGGTGCTGGCTGCCGCCTTTCGCCTGACGGCGAATTGATCCACTGGATCATTACTTCTGGCCGGCGGCAGGAGCCCCCAACGTTGTCGCGTCGCGTTGACGAGATTTCCTGAGTGAGGGCTGCCGCCTTTCGCCTGACGGCGAATTGATCCACTGGATCAATTCGCGGGTCAGGCGCCCTTCAGGCGAGCGGCCAGGTACACGTACAGCTCAGCGAGCGGCACGCGCTCCTGCTGCATGGTGTCGCGGTCACGCACAGTCACGGCCTGGTCGTCGAGCGAGTCGAAGTCGACCGTGATGCAGAACGGGGTGCCGATCTCGTCCTGGCGACGGTAGCGGCGTCCGATGGCGCCGGCGTCGTCGAAGTCGATGTTCCAGCTCTGGCGCAGCTCGGCGGCGAGCTCACGCGCCATCGGCGAGAGGCGCTCGTTGCGCGACAGCGGCAGGATGGCGGCCTTGATCGGTGCCAGGCGCGGGTCGAGCTTGAGCACGGTGCGGGTGTCGACGCCGCCCTTCGCGTTCGGCACCTCCTCCTCGTGGTACGCGTCGACGAGGAACGCCATCAGCGAGCGGGTGAGGCCGGCGGCCGGCTCGATGACGTAGGGCGTCCAGCGCTCGTTCTTGGTCTGGTCGAAGAAGGAGAGGTCCTTGCCCGAGGCCTCGGAGTGCGTGCGCAGGTCGAAGTCGGTGCGGTTCGCGATGCCCTCGAGCTCGCCGAACTCGCTGCCGGTGAAGCCGAAGCGGTACTCGATGTCGACGGTGCGCTTGGAGTAGTGCGAGAGCTTCTCCTGCGGGTGCTCGAAGAAGCGCAAGTTCTCCGGGTTGATGCCGAGACCGGTGTACCAGCTCATGCGCTGTTCCATCCAGTACTCCTGCCACGTCTCGTCGGTGCCGGGCTCGACGAAGAATTCCATCTCCATCTGCTCGAACTCACGGGTGCGGAAGATGAAGTTTCCGGGTGTGATCTCGTTGCGGAAGCTCTTGCCGATCTGGCCGATGCCGAACGGCGGCTTCAGACGCGAGGCCTGCAGCACATTGGCGAAGTTCACGAAGATGCCCTGCGCCGTCTCGGGGCGGAGGTAGTGCATGCCCGACTCGTCATCGACAGGGCCGAGGTAGGTCTTCAGCAGGCCGGAGAACGCGCGCGGCTCCGTCCAGGTGTGACGGTTGCCGCAGTTGGGGCAGGCGATGTCGTCGAGGCCGTTCTCGGGCGCGCGGCCCTTCTTCTCCTCGAACTCCTCCTCCAGGTGGTCGGCACGGAAGCGCTTGTGGCAGCTCTGGCACTCGACCAGCGGGTCGCTGAAGACCTCGACGTGGCCGGATGCCTCCCACACCTGCTTGGGCAGGATCACGCTGGAGTCGAGGCCGACGACGTCGTCGCGGCTCTGCACCATGAAACGCCACCACTGACGCTTGATGTTCTCCTTGAGCTCGGTGCCGAGCGGCCCGTAGTCCCACGCCGAGCGCGAACCGCCGTAGATCTCACCGGCCTGGAAAACGAACCCGCGGTGGCGGGCGAGGGCGATGACGGCGTCGAGACGGCTGGGTGCGGCCATGGTGGCTCCAATGGGGCGTGATCAGGGCGGAAGGGCCCGGCGAACAGTCTTCCTAGTTTACGGTGGGGTTCAATGGAACGGTGACCTCAGCAGAATCCCCGCCGGTGCCCGGCGCCGTCCTCCCCGAAATCGCCGTGGCCGCCGTTGCGCTCATCCGCGATCGCCGCGTACTCATGGTCACGGCCCGCGGGCGTGACGTGCTGTTCATGCCCGGCGGCAAGATCGATGCCGGTGAGTCGATAGCGGATGCCGCGGTGCGCGAGGCCCGCGAGGAGGTGTCGATCGAGCTGCGGCCGAGCGAACTCCACGAGCTCTTCACGGTGGCGGTGCAGGCACACGGCGAGCCCATCGGCCGGCTCGTGCGCATGCACGTCTTCGGGGTGGACGCCGCGGCCGCTGCATCCGTCACCCCCGCGCCATCAGCAGAGGTCAGCGAACTGCACTGGGTGGGCTCCGACGCGCTCGACCGCTGCCCGCCGGCCGGCGCCGAGGTGTTGGAGCGCCTCTGCGCGGCCGGCCTCATCGACTGACTGCAGGAGCATTCCGAGTGCCGCGCTTGGCGCGGTCGACGTGCACTCTCACGGCGCCGCTCGCTCGAGCCAGCGTGCATTCTCACGCTGGCTCGAGGGAGCGCCAGCGACCGAAGCCCTGAGCGTCTGGCCGGATCGGGGTGTTTTGCTATTCGACCAGCGTGGGCTGTTGCTGTTGGAGCAGGTCGGCCTGTTGGGTGCGGGACTTTGTCGACCTTCGCCAGGGGGTGTCGGCGTCGGAGCGCCCGCCGCGGAGCCAGGGCGGCGGTTTCACATACGGGACCCCGTTGATCATCATGATCTGCCAACCACTCGTCTCGATGCTGTGGTGGTGGAACCAACACAGGAGCACACCGTTGCAGGTTTCCGTTTCGCCACCGTCGTGGTGTTCCTTGACGTGGTGGATCTCACTCCACGCGGCCGGGATGGAACAGCCCGGGATGATGCAGCCACCATCGCGGAGGCTGATCGCCCGCCGCTGGGTGGCGTTGAAGAGCTGGTCCTGGGTGCCGATGGCGTTGATCGTGCCGTCCGGGCCGATCACCACGTGTTGTTGCCCGCAGGAGCAGATGAACTGCTCCACCGCCCGCATCGAGATCGGCACCTCGCAACCCTCGATGAAGCCGGACCCAGTGCCGGCGTCGAGGTCCGTCTGTCGGACGGAGACGAGCACGGTCGGTGCCGCCCCGCCGATGCTCGGGCTGTCCGCAGACCGGGCGGCCCCGTCGATGAGGCTCGCGAACACGTCGTGGCGGGCCTGCGCTGTGGCGCGTGGGTCTTTCGGGGCGTCCGGGTCGGGGTCGGTGAAGGTGGGTTTGCTGCGTGGGTTCAGGTACGCGTTCAGCAGGGTTTCGAACTTGGCGTCGATCTCCGGCAGCAGCGTCATCCGGCGGTGCACGACACCGTCCCGGGTGACACCGGCGCTGATGCCGCGCGCGGCCATGGCCCGTTCCTCGGCCGGGATGCTGCCGTCCTCGTCGAGGACGGTTTCCCAGACCCGGGCTTGGCCGCGGATC
>CAZZNX010000038.1:0-10247 GCA_964655795.1 uncultured Leifsonia sp.
GGGTCTTCCGGCCCGAGGTCGCAGGTCCCGTCGACGGTGTCGACCTCGACATCGCGCCGGGTGAGTTCTTCTCGATGCTCGGGCCGTCCGGCTCTGGCAAGACGACGGTGCTCCGGCTCATCGCCGGCTTCGAGATGCCGAGCGCAGGCACCATCGAGCTGTTCGGGCATGACGTCACGTCGAAGGCGCCATTCGACCGCGATGTGAACACCGTGTTCCAGGACTACGCGCTGTTCCCGCACATGAGCGTCCTCGACAACGTGGCGTACGGGCTGCGGGTGCGCGGGGTGGGCAGGTCGGAGCGCCGCGAGCGGGCGCGGGCCGCTCTTGAAAAGGTGCGCCTCGGATCTTTCGGCGACCGCAAGCCGGCCCAGCTCTCCGGCGGCCAGCGGCAGCGCGTCGCCCTCGCCAGGGCCACGGTTGTCGAGCCGAAGGCGCTGCTGCTCGACGAGCCGCTCGGCGCGCTCGACCTCAAGCTGCGCGAGCAGATGCAGGTCGAGCTCAAGGAACTGCAGCGCGAACTCGGCATCACCTTCATCTTCGTGACCCACGACCAGGAGGAAGCGCTCACCCTGAGCGACCGGATCGCCGTGTTCAGCGACGGCAAGATCGAACAGCTCGGCACGCCGAGCGAGATCTACGAACGGCCGGTCAGCCCGTTCGTCGCCGGCTTCGTCGGAACATCGAACATCTTCGACGACGCATCCTCCCAGAGCGTGCTCGGCCGGACCGGAGCCCACTCGCTCCGCCCGGAGAAGCTCTCGATTGCCGCGGGCGAGCGCGCGGCATCCGCACCGGGCGAGCACGCGGCCCACGGCACCGTCGCCGAGCTCGTCTACGTCGGCAACAGCACCCGCATTTTCATCGATCTGGATGTCGGCAAGCGCGTCGTCGCACTGGAACAGAACGACAGCGGCCGTCTTCCCTCCGAGGAGCGCGGCAGCCGGGTGACCGTCGCCTGGAACGAGCGCGACATCATCGCCCTGGCCTCATGACCTCATGACCACACGACCATGACAACAACCACGCACACAATGAGATGGAGACTGCAATGAAGCACACCATGTACTCAGCGGGGAGGCGCGCGGCCATCGCCGTGCTCGCCGTGGCCTCGCTCACGGCGCTCACGGCCTGTGGCACGAGCGGCGGCGGCGGCAGCAGCGGGGGAGGTGAGGCCGCGTCGGAACTCGGTGAGATGGAGGGTGCGGTGTCGATCCTCGCCTGGCCCGGCTACGTCGAAGACGGCAGCAACGACCCGGCTGTCGACTGGGTCACCCCCTTCGAAGAGGAGACGGGCTGTGAGGTCACCAGCAAGACCTACGGCACATCGGATGAGGCATTCAGCCTGATGAAGACGGGCGAGTACGACGTCATCGCCGCGTCCGGCGATGCCTCGCTGCGACTGGTCGCCGCCGGTGACGTCGCGCCGGTGAACACCGATCTGATTCCGAACTACGAGGGCATCTACGACTTCCTCAAGATGCAGTCGTGGAACAGCGTCGACGGCGTCGCCTACGGAGTTCCCCACGGCTACGGCGCCAACCTGCTCATGTACAACACCGACGTCGTGAGCCCTGCACCGACCTCGTGGGACGTCGTCTTCGACAAGGGGTCGGCATATGCGGGCAAGGTGACGGCATACGACTCCCCGATCTACATCGCGGATGCCGCCATGTACCTGATGACGCACGAGCCCGATCTCGGCATCGAGAACCCGTACGCCCTCGACGAGGAACAGCTCGCCGCGGCGGTCGAACTGCTCAAGGAGCAGCGCGTCAACATCGGCGAGTACTGGTCCGACTACCTGAAGACGATCCAGTCCTTCGAATCCGGTGACAGCGTGGTCGGAACGACCTGGCAGGTCATCGCGAACTCGCTCGCCGAGGGCACGCCAGCCGCCGTCACACTGCCGGATGAGGGTGTGACCGGCTGGTCCGACACGTGGATGATCGCCTCCGAGGCGACGAACCCGAACTGCGCGTACGCCTGGCTCGACTACATCGCCAGCCCCGAGGCGAATGCGCAGGCCACCGAGTACTTCGGTGAGGCTCCGTCCAACCAGGAGGCCTGCGAGTTCCGCTCGGAGGGCTCGTGCGAGGCCTACCACGCCGGAGACGCCGAGTACGCGTCGAAGATCTGGTACTGGTCGACGCCGATCGCCGACTGCCTCGACGGGCGCACGGATGTCGAGTGCACCGACTACGCCGCGTGGACGACGGCCTGGCAGGAAATCAAGGGTTAGCCCGATGAGCGTGGTGGCCGGTTGCGAGACCGGCCACCACCGCTCGAGCATCCCGCCTCGACCAGCCAGATCAGCCCGCTCGAGCAGTCCGCCCCGACCAGAAAGTCCACGCAGATGAACAGTTCACGCCGATGACGGGCGTCGTCGCCTCGCCACCGCGCAGAAGCCCCGTCCCTGCTCCCAAGCAGAGCATCGCACGGCGCGGCTCCGTCTTCCTCAGCAAGCACCCGCGGCTGAGGCTCGGGTTCCTACTCTCGGCCCCGTTGCTCTGGCTCGGCGTCGTCTACATCGTCGCGCTCGTCGCGCTGCTCATCACGGCGTTCTGGAGTGTCGACAGCTTCACCGGCGAGATCTCGCAGACGTGGACGCTCGACAACATCATCACGGTCCTGACCGGATCGCTCTACCAGACGGTCACGGTGCGCACCGTCGGTGTCGCCCTGCTCGTGACGATCATCGACGTCGTCATTGCCTTGCCCATCGCCTTCTTCATGGCGAAGGTCGCCAGCGCCAGGGCACAGCGCGTTCTGCTCATCGCGGTGTTGATGCCGCTCTGGGCGAGCTACCTGGTCAAGGCGTACGCCTGGCGTTCCGTGCTGTCCCAGGACGGCATCCTGCAGTGGCTGCTCACCCCGTTCGGTCTGAGCACGCCGGGCTACGGCCTGCCGGCCACGATCATCACGCTGAGCTACCTGTGGCTTCCGTACGTGATCCTGCCGATCTATGCGGGGCTGGAGCGTGTGCCGGATTCGCTGCTCGAGGCATCCGGCGACCTCGGTGGCAAGAGCTGGAAGACCCTGCGGCTGATCGTGCTCCCTCTCATCTGGCCGGCCATCATCGCCGGTTCGATCTTCAGCTTCGCGCTCTCGCTCGGTGACTACATCACCGTCAACATCGTCGGAGGGGCCAGCCAGATGCTCGGCAACCTCGTGTACACGAACGTCGGGGCGGCCAACAACCTGCCGCTCGCCGCCGCGATCGCCCTGATCCCGATCGTGATCATCTTCGCCTACCTGGCCCTCGTGCGACGCACGGGCGCCCTCGACAACCTCTAGGAGCATCGGATGCGTCTCAGTCGAATCTCGCGCACCGTGCTCGGCGCGGTGACAGCGCTCATCCTGGCGGTCATCTACCTGCCGCTCGGGGTCGTCTTCATCAACTCCTTCAGCACCAGCCAGAGCCTCAGCTGGCCCCCGCCCGGCTTCACGCTGGAGTGGTGGGGCAAGGCGTTTCAGAGCGCAGGCGCCCTCGAAGCGGTGCTGACGAGTGTGCAGGTGGCGCTCGTTGCCACGGTCGTCTCGCTCGCGCTCGGAACGCTGATCTCGATCGCACTGCAACGCTTCGAGTTCTTCGGCCGCGAGGCGGTGAGTCTGCTCGTGATCCTGCCGATCGCGCTGCCTGGCATCATCACCGGTATCGCGCTGAACAACTTCTTCCGCACGATCATGGGCGTCCCGCTCTCGATCTGGACGGTCGTCATCGCCCACGCCACCTTCTGCATCGTCACCGTCTTCAACAACGTGATCGCCCGCCTCCGCCGCCTCGGCACAAACTTCGAGGACGCGTCGGCCGACCTCGGCGCAGGTATCTGGACCACCTTCCGCCTGATCACCTTCCCGCAGCTGCGGTCGGCCCTGTTCGCGGGTGGTCTGCTCGCCTTCGCCCTGAGTTTCGACGAGATCATCGTGACGACATTCACCGTGGGCTCCGGTGTGACGACGCTGCCGATCTTCATCCTCAACAACATGTTCCGACCGAACCAGGCCCCGATCGTCAGCGTGATCGCCGTGGTGCTCGTGCTGATCTCGATCGTTCCGATCTACATCGCCCAGCGGGTGGCCGGAGCCGAGAAGACACTGCGCTGAGAAGACACTGCGCCGAGAAGACACTGCGCTGAGACGTGCCAGCTGACGCCACTGTCAGCGGGCGGCGTTACGCTCGAGAGGTGAGCAAGCAAGACGGGTCGACGCGGCAGGTGAGTGCACCGGGCGCCGACGACTCGCGCACGCCGTTCCTGCACGTCGACCTCGACGCGTTCTTCGCGTCCGTCGAGCTACTGGACAATCCGGATCTCGCAGGCAAGCCGGTCGTCGTCGGCGGTATCGGGCCGCGCTCCGTGGTGTCTGCCGCCAACTACGAGGCCCGTCGCTACGGCGTGAACTCGGCGATGCCGATGGCGCTGGCGCTCCGGCGCTGCCCCAACGCGGTCGTCGTCCCGGTGCGGATGCGTCGGTACGCCGAGCTCTCGGCGCAGGTGATGGCCATCTTCGATGACATGACCCCGCTGGTCGAGCGCCTCGGCATCGATGAGGCATTCCTCGACGTGTCGGGCGCGGCCAAACTGCTCGGCTCGCCCCGCGTCGTCGCAGAGCTCCTGCGCGCCCGCGTGCTCGCGGAGACGGGACTGACCTGCTCTGTCGGCGTCGCATCGACGAAGTTCGTCGCCAAACTCGCCTCAGGGCGATCCAAGCCCAACGGTCTGCTCGTCGTTCCGGCCGAGCAGACGCTGGCATTCCTGCACCCGCTGCCGGTCAGTGCGCTCTGGGGCGTCGGCGCCGCGACCGAGGCGCAGCTGAAGAAGCTCGGTCTCAATCGGGTCGCCGATGTCGCGGAGACGCCGCTCGGCGTTCTGCAGTCCACCCTCGGCCCCGCTCTCGGGCTCAAGCTGCACAGCCTCGCCAACGGGCTCGACCCACGCGCGATCAGCACGGAGCGCGAAGAGAAGAGCATCGGCCACGAGACCACCTTCAGCTATGACATCACCGACATCCGCGAGATCCGGCGCGCGCTGCTGCGGCAATCGGATGACGTCGCCGCCCGTCTGCGACGCGCGGAACTCATGGCGAGGACCGTCGTTCTGAAACTGCGCTACAGCGACTTCAGCACCGTGACGAAGTCGCGCACGCTGGCCGAACCGACGAACGTCGGCCGGCGCATCTACGAGGAGGCGCTCGCGGCGTTCGACGCCCTGGGCGCGGCCGGACAACGCGTACGCCTCATCGGCGTCCGTGCCGAGCAGCTCGGCGTCGGCGGCGGGAGCCTCGGACTCTGGGACCCGGACGAGGAGTGGCGCGAGGCGGAACTGGCCGTCGACGAGGTCACGGCACGATTCGGCAAGGGCATGCTGAAGCCGGCAGCACTGGTCAGGTCGCCGCCCGAGGGGTAGCGTGTCGGCATGAGCAATATTGCTGTGCAGCTGGCAGATTCCGTCCGCGGTGGCGGAGCATCGATGGTCTATGGCGACAAAGTCGAGGTCGACGGGCAGTCGATGGTCCCCGTCGCTCTCGCCTGGTATGGCTTCGGCGGTGGCGGGGCGCCGGAGAAGGGGGCGGCAGATTCCGCGCTGGGTGGTGGAGGCGGCGGTGGCGCTGCCTTCCCGATCGGCGCATACGTCAAACGCGACGGTGTGCTCCGCTTCGAGCCGAATATCGTCTCGCTGCTGGCGGTCGCGACGCCGTTCGTCTGCGTCGCCGGCTGGGGACTGACCCGCGTGATCCGCGCCCTCAAGAGCTGACGCGACGCCCGACGCCTACTCGAAGGCCGGAGCGGCTGTCGGCGGGTCAGCGAGCGCGGTAGCGGGCGACCAGCGCGGCGACGCGGTCTGACAAGGCCACGCGAACCGGCAGACCCGCCGCGATCCGTCGACGGCGGCGCACAGAGAGCGCGAGCAGCGCGATCATCAGCGCCGCCAACGGCAGCAGGATCACAATGCTCATGCTGTGATGCTAGCCGCTGCGTTGTGCCCCGAATGCCGAGTCGGCACGGCGGGGCTATACTCGATGACGAACACGGGAGTCCGGTGAGCCGGGCTGAGAGGAAGCTGATCAAGCTTCGACCGTCGAACCTGATCTGGATCATGCCAGCGCAGGGAGGCAGAAATAATCTCATACCCGTGCCCTCTTTTCATCGAACGAAAGGGCACGAACAGTGCATGCAACAATCGCACCACACGATCACTCAAACAACGGGTCGTCCGACAATGGCGCATCCAATGCGGGCGCGGCTCCGGCACGCATCGGCAGCTGGCGAGTCGTCGATATCGTCGTGGCCAGCGTGCTCGGCGTCGCCGCCGGCGTCATCTTCTGGGCATGGGGGCTTGCCTGGGAGACGGTCAGCTCGCCGCTGAAGGTGGCGTTGCCCGGTGTGCAGGCGGCACTCGCAGCCGTCTGGCTCTTCGCCGGCGTGCTCGGTGGCCTCGTCATCCGCAAGCCGGGTGCCGCTGTCTACACGTCCACCCTGGCCGCCGTCGTCTCGGCGCTCGTCGGCACCCAGTGGGGCGGGTTCCTCACGATCGAGGCCGGCCTTGTGCAGGGCCTCGGCGCCGAGCTGGTGTTCCTGCTCTTCCTGTACCGCCGGTGGGACCTGCCCGTCGCGATCCTCGCCGGTGCGGGTGCGGGACTCGGCATGGCCGTGAACGACCTGCTGCTCTGGTACCCGGGTGCCGCCACCGAATTCGTCGTCATCTACACGATCTCGGCCGTCATCGGCGGTGCCGTCATCGCCGGTGCGCTCTCGTGGTTCGCCGTGCGTGGACTGGCCGCGACAGGTGCGCTCAGCCGGTTCGCCTCGGGCCGGCAGGCCCGGATCACGGCCTGAGCCCGTGTCGGTGCAGCAGGGCGCGGCGCGCGTCGACGTGCAGGGGTGGGGTTGGCGCCACGCCGGCCGCAGCTCCTGGGCGGTGAACGGCGTCGACTTCTCGATCTCGGCCGGGGAACGGGTGCTGCTTCTCGGCGCATCCGGCGCCGGCAAGTCGACCCTGCTGCACGGTCTCGCCGGCGTGCTCGGCGGCGAGGAGGAGGGTGAGCACAGCGGTGCCCTCTTCATCGACGGGATGCCGGCCGCAGCAGCCAGGGGCCGGAGTGGCCTCGTGCTGCAGGACCCGGACTCCCAGGTGATCCTCTCCAGGGTCGGCGACGACGTGGCATTCGGCTGCGAGAATCTCGGACTCGCGCGCGAGGAGATCTGGCGCAGGGTGCGGGAATCCCTCGACGCCGTCGGACTCGACGTCAGCCTGGAGCGGAGCACCTCCGCACTCTCCGGCGGGCAGAAGCAACGCCTGGCGCTTGCCGGTGCGCTGGCGATGCGCCCCGGCCTGCTGCTCCTCGACGAACCGACGGCGAACCTCGATCCGGCTGGGGTGCTCGAGGTGCAGCAGGCTGTCGCCCGCGTGCTCGAGAACCGTTCGACGACTCTCGTCGTCGTCGAGCACCGGGTCGAGGTGTGGCTGCCGCTGGTCGACCGTGTGATCGTGCTCGGCGCCGACGGCGGCGTGTTGGCCGACGGCGAGCCGGAGCGCGTGCTCCGCGAGCAGGGCGAGAGCCTCGCGGCTGCCGGAGTGTGGGTTCCCGGTCACGCACCGGCCGCACCAGAGCGGCGGCGCACGGCTGAGGCGACGCCGTTGCTTGAGGCGCGCTCCCTCGCGGTGAGCCGGATGCCGCGGCATCCGGTGGCCGACGGCATCGACCTCAGCGTGCGTGCGGGCCGTGCACTCGCCGTCACCGGCCCGAACGGCGCGGGCAAATCGACGCTCGCGCTCACCCTGGCCGGGCTGCTGCCACCGGCCGGCGGCGACCTCGTCGCAACAGACGCTCTCGCGCAGGGGGCGGGCCCAGCGCCGATCCGGTGGAAATCACGCCAACTGCTCACCCGTGTCGGCACGGTGTTCCAAGACCCTGAGCACCAGTTTCTCACCGCCAAGGTCCGCGATGAGCTCGCCGTCGGCCCGAAGGCCGTCGGTGCCAGCGCCGCCGAGATCAGCGCGGTCATCGACGAGCTGCTCAGCAGACTGCGGCTCAGCCACCTCGCCGAGGCGAACCCCTTCACGCTCTCCGGCGGCGAGAAGCGCCGCCTCTCCGTTGCCACCGTGCTCGCGACGCGGCCGCGGATGCTCGTGCTCGACGAACCGACATTCGGCCAGGACTCGCGCACGTGGCGCGAGCTGCTCGCACTGCTGGCCGGGCTCGTCGACGAGGGTCACGCGCTCGTCGCCGTGACGCACGACGCCGCCTTCGTGCGGGCCCTGGCCGACGAGGAGTTCGTGCTCGGCGCCCACGCGGGCCAGGAGGCGCGCCGATGAGCGTCCTGGCGCCCGTCGGCACCACGAGCGCGCTCGGCCGGCTGAACCCGGTGGCGAAGATCGCCGCCACCATCCCGATCACGCTCGCGCTCGTGCTCACGCTCGACTGGGTGTCTGCGACGGTCGCCCTGCTGCTCGAGATCGCGGTGCTCTGCGCCGGCGGGCTCGGGAAGGAGATCTTCAGCGCCCGCTGCCTGCCGGTGTGGATCGCCGCACCGCTCACCGGTTTCAGCATGGTGCTCTACGGCCAGGCATCCGGCGAGACCTACTTCGAGTTCTGGCTGATCCACATCACAGAGGGCTCGCTCGCGATCGGTGTCGCCACCTGCATGCGCGTGCTCGCCATCGCGCTGCCGGCCGTCGTGCTGTTCATCACGATCGACCCGACCGAACTGGCCGATGGCCTCGCCCAGGTCGCGAAACTGCCGAGCCGCTTCGTGCTCGGCGCTCTCGCCGCGCTGCGACTCGTCGGCCTCTTCATCGACGACTGGCGATCGCTGCAGCTGGCCAGGCGTGCCCGCGGCGTCGCCGACCGTGGCCTGCTGCGGCGCCTGCTCGGGCAGGCGTTCGCGCTTCTCGTGCTCTCGATCCGGCGCGGCAGCAAGCTGGCAACAGCCATGGAGGCCCGCGGCTTCGGCGGTGCCACCCGGCGCAGTTGGGCCCGCGATTCGGTCTTCGGCGCTCGGGACTGGTTCGCCATCGCCGTCGGCTTCGCGATCGCCATCGCCGCCGTCACCGTGGCCGTCGTAACGGGGAGCTGGAACTTTGTGCTGCGCTGAGCTCGACGTCGATGTTGACGTCAGCGCCGATGCGGGCGCCGAGACCGCCGGCGGCGACATCCGCCCGTTGCTCGCACTGATCCGGTCCGCGCCGCGCACCGCGGTGATCCTGATCGATGGGCCGAGCGGTGCGGGCAAGAGCACAATGGCCGACCGACTCATCGCCGCCTGGCCGACGGATGCCGCTCCGCAACTCGTTCGCCTCGACGACGTCTACCCCGGCTGGGGCGGCCTCGTCGCGGGCGCAGAACAGCTGCGCTCCGGACTGCTGGCCGCACGCGCGGCCGGGCGGCCAGCAGGCTGGCGGCGCTGGGACTGGGCCGATGACGCTCCCGCGGAGTGGCACGCCGTCGACCCCGAGCGCCCGGTGATCATCGAGGGCTGCGGAGCATTCATCGGTGATGCGGCGCAGTTCGCCGACATCACGGTGTGGGTCGGTGCTGACGACGCCGTGCGGAAAGACAGGGCGCTCGCCCGCGACGCTGGTGGCTTCGACGCCCACTGGGACGAGTGGCAGCGCCAGTGGGTGCGGTACGAGGAGCGCGAGCGACCACGCGAGCGCGCGCTCGTCGTGTGCGAGGCGAACTAGCGCTTCGGCGGGCCCCGCTGCGGCATCAGTCCTGCATCGAGGCGAGCAGCGTGCCGATCACGGGCACCGGGTTCGCCAGGCGCCAGAGCGCACCGGGGTCCGTGATCGCGCGGTCCAGTTGCAGCCGTGAGCGATGCTCGCCGCCCGGGGTCGCCACCGTGACACTGCCGATGATCGCGCCGGTCGACCCGGTGCTGAAGTCGTCGAGCTGCACATCGATGCTGGCATCCTGGGCGGCCCAGGCCCTGCGCTCCTGCGGAGTGATGGCGACGGCCGATGCCGTCGCGCCCCACGGCGTGCTGATCGCCGCGTAGCTTGCGCCCTTCTCGATCAGCGGGACGGTTCCAGCGCCTGCCGCTGCGCTGGCCATGAGTGCGCGCACATCCGCCTCGAGGGTGTCATAGTCGGGGGAGCCCAGGTAGACGGCCGAGAACGTCAACGGCTCCGTCTCCGCAGACCCCTCAGGTGCCGGCACGCTCGCGGTGAACAGCAGGCAGACGCCGGCCTCATCGGTGTAGCTGCGCGAGATTCCGGTGACGCCCTCCTCGGTCAGATACGCCG
>CAZZNX010000038.1:10267-19752 GCA_964655795.1 uncultured Leifsonia sp.
TCACGCCGCGGTTGTTCACGAGCGCCGACGGCGGATTCGCCAGAATCTCGGCGATCGCCGGTTCCGCCTGCACGAGTGCGGCCAGGCGGGTCACGTCGGCGGCGGTGCCACGGCTCTCGGGGGAGAGGCCGTTCGTGTCGGCGACCCTGATGCCGTCGAGCCCCTGATCGGCGAGCCAGGCGGATGCGGCGGCGAGGTAGGCGTCGACGCTGCCGAAGGCCCAGCGCGCGAGCGTGTCGGCGTGGTTGTTGCTGGAGCCGAGCACGAGCGCCTGCAGCATCTCGCGCTCCGTCCACTTCTCGTTCGGGAACACCACAACCGTGCGGGCGCCGTCGCGACTGTAATCGATGTAGTCCTGATAGTCCTCGGTGCCGATGACGCGGGTCTCTCCGGCCGCACCCGGCTCGATCGGCTTCGCATCGAGCACGACGAGCGCAGTGACGAGCTTCGTGATGGAGGCCATCGGCAGCGCATCGGCCGAACCACCGAGAGCGAAAGGCACGGTGTCGCCGCTCAGGATGACGGCGCGGGCGCCGTTCGCGCGGAGCACGGGGCCGGCGGCATCCGGGGCGGCGAGGGACTCGGCCGGCGTGGCCGACGCGGCGGGCAGCGGGCCGAGCAGCGTCGCCGGTGCGTAGACGCCGACGGCGAGAATCACCACCGTTCCAGCCAGAACGCCGAAGAATCGCCCAACCCGGAATGTCGCCATGGCTACAGGCTACGTCGGCGCGATCGGATGCCGCGCAGCGCGCGCCGAGTGATCGTCAGCCGATGCCGGGCTGCAGGGAATCGGCGTCGATCATGTGGGTGCGCAGCGTCGCCGTGAACGCCGCCCAGTCGCCGGCGCGCAACTGCGCGATGAGGGCACGGTGCTCGGCCATGACCGCCTCGGAGCGCGCGAAGAAGCTCTCCCGGCGCTGGATCATCATCATCGCGTGCCTGGCGTTCAGGCGGTCGTAGAGCTCGAGCAGGGTCTCGTTGCCCGCGGCCTCGACGAAGCTGCGGTGGAAGGTGAGCATGAGCTCGATCAACGCCGGAAGCTCACGGGCGGCGATGGCGCTCTCCTGGGCATCGAGCAGCTCGGTGAGCCTGTCTGCGAGGCGTCCGCGATCCGCCGGACGCGTGCGCTGCACACAGCTGCTCTCCAGCAGATGCCTCGCATCGGCGAAGTCGTAGGCCTCCTGCGCGCTGAACTCGCGGACGAGCACGCCCCGCTTGGGGTAGACGGTCACCCACTCCTCGTCCTGCAGACGCGACAACGCTGCGCGCACAGGAGTACGGCTCACGCCGTGGCTGGCAGCGAGTTCGGATTCGCTCAGCATGCTCCCCGGCGGGTAGAAGCCGTTGATGATGCCGGATCGGATCGCCGTGTGCACGCGCTCCGCGGCGCTGGGGGAGTCGACCATGTCGAGCCTTCCTCTTGCATACATCCCTGAGCGTGGCTCTTGGATACATGTTGTACTCTAGCCGCCGGACGGTCAGGCGAACACAGGAGATTACGCAGTTTTGGCATCACAATCGGTTCACAATCGACAGCGCTCCACCCGACTCTGGATCACCGGCATCCTCGCCGGCGTCGCCATCGTCGTCATCGCGATCATCGGCGTCATCGCGCAGAACCAGGCAGCGCCTGGCACGGTGCCAAGCCCGACGGTGTCAGCACCCGCATCGGCCGGCCAGCCCAGTGACGCGCCGCAGCTCTCCCAGCTCGCCCGGCGCGACCCGGCAGATGCGGCGGCGAAGGGCGATGTCGATGCGCCCGTCGTGATCATCGAATACGCCGACTTCCGCTGCGCGTACTGTGCCGTCTTCGCCAACGAGGTGCTGCCGACGCTGATGACCGAGTACGTCGACGCCGGCCTCGTGCGCATCGAGTGGCGCGACGCCCCTGTGCTGGGGGAGACCTCGGCCGATGCGGCGATCGCCGCGCACGCCGCCGGCGCGCAGGGCCTGTTCTGGGAGTACAACGCCGCCCTCTACGCGACATCGCCGACGGGCAAGACCGAGTGGACCCGCGACGCACTGCTCGGCATCGCCGCCACGGTCCCCGGGCTCGACGTCGCCGCCTTCACCGTCGCGCTGGATGACCCGGCGCACGCCCAGCGCGTCGTCCGCGAGGCGCAGGAGTCCACGGCGATCGGCGTGAGCAGCACGCCGACCTTCATCGTCGGCAACGCACCCGTGCGCGGCGCGCAACCGCTCAGTGCGTTCCGCGACGTGATCGAGCAGGAGCTCGCAGCGGCAGGCCACTGATGGACATCGGCTACCTCGGCGCGCTCCTCGGCGGTGTGCTCAGCCTGCTCAGCCCGTGCTCGGTCATGCTGCTCCCCGCGTTCTTCGCCTACGCCTTCACCGACCCGGCCACGCTGGTCGCGCGCACGGGGTTGTTCTACCTCGGCCTCGTGACCACCCTCGTTCCGCTCGGCGTCCTCGCCGGGGCGGTCGGAGCGTTCCTGCTGGCCAACCAGGGGATGCTCGTGACCATCGCGGCGCTCGTCGTGATCGCGCTCGGCCTCGTGCAGATCCTCGGCATCCAACTGCCGAGCCTGGGGCGGCGGGATTCGAAGGATGCCGGCAGCAGCATCGCCGTCTACCTGCTCGGCGCCGCGTACGGGGTGGCCGGCGTCTGCACCGGCCCCATCCTCGGCTCGGTGCTCACGATCGCCGCGGTCGGCGCGAACCCCGTCTATGGCGGCATCCTGCTGGCAATCTATGCCCTGGGGATGACGCTGCCGCTGCTCGTGTTGGCGCTCGCCTGGAAGCGCATTCAGCGCGGCCGCACCGCCTGGCTGCGCCCGCGCCTCGTGCACATCGGGCGCTGGACGAACAGCTGGCACGCGATCATCTCCGGGGCCTTCTCGCTGGGACTCGGCGTCTTCCTGCTCGTGATCGGCGCCGGTGGCGTCGGTGCCGGGCTGCCGACGAGCACGCTCTTCGCCATCGAATCCTGGGTGGCCGAGGCGGGCGCCAGCGTGCCGAACCTCGTCGTCATGCTCGCCGTGCTCGTCGTCGCCGGTGTCGCCGGCGCTGTCGTCGTGATCCGCCGGCGGCGTCAGGCCGCGCGCACCGCGATCGCGCCTGGCGCAGAGGCGTCGGTTCCGAACACGATGTAACGGTTGGCGACCTTCTCACTGAAGAAGCGGTCGTGGCTGACGGTGACGATGGCACCGGGGAAGTGCACCAGCGCGCGCTCCATCACCTGAGTGCTCGACATGTCGAGGTGGTTCGTCGGCTCGTCCAGCAGAAGCACGGATGCCCCGGAGAGCAGGCACTGGGCCATGGCGACGCGGGCCCGCTGGCCGCCAGAGAGGTTGCCGATCTTCTGCTTGAGGTCGGCCTCTGAGAACTGGAACATCGCGAGGAAGCGGTTGACCGACTTCCTGGTGGCGGTCAGGGCCAGGCTGTCCGGGAGGGCGTTGACGGCGTGCGAGACGGTGTCGCCGTCGTCGAGGGCCGCCAGCATGGCGTTGTAGGAGACGACGCCGACGCCGCCGGCCCAGTTCACGGTGCCCGTGTCAGGGCGCTCCTCTCCGGTGAGCACCTTGAGGAGTGTCGACTTGCCGCTTCCGTTCGCGCCGAGCACGACGAAGCGGTTGCCACGGCGGATCTCGAAGCTGAGGTCGTCGAAAAGCTGCTTCTCGCCGAAGGCCTTGGCGATCGATTCCACGCGGCAGAGCACGTCTTTCACATGGAGCGAACGGTAGATCTCGGTGATGATCTCGTCGACGGGGCGGGGCGCGCGCGACTTCTTGATCGTGGCCAACTGGGTGTCGAGCTTGCGGCTGGCGGCCTTCGCGGCCTCCCGGCGGTCGGCGATGCCCTCCGATTCGAAGGCGAGGAGCTCCGACTCGTGCACGAACTGGGCCTGCAGGGTCTTCAGGCGGAACTGCTTCTGCACGATGTACTCGCCGAAGTTGCCCGGGTACTCGTGCAGGTGGAAGTTCTCGAGCTCGATGATGCGGGTCACGACGGAGTCGAGGAAGCGGCGGTCGTGCGAGACGACGATCGCCGCACCGCGGAAGTCGCGGAACCAGGCCTCGAGCCACTCGACTCCGGCGACGTCGAGGTAGTTGGTCGGCTCGTCGAGCAGCAGCACGTCCGGTCGCTCGAGCAGGAGCTTCGCCAGCGCCGCCCGGTTGCGCCAACCGCCGGAGAGCTGGTCGATCGGGCTGTTGCGGTGAGCATCGGAGAAGCCGAGCGTGCTGAGAGCCGTGTCGATGTGGCGGCTGTAGTCCCACCCGTCGATGTGGTCCATCTGCTCGAACAGTTCGGCCTGGCGGTGGATGAGCCGGTCCAGCTCATCGGCGGACGGCCCGGCGGCGATGTCGGCGTCGATGCCGGAGAGCTCCGCTTCGACGAGCTTGACGTGCGCGAACAGCTCGTCGAGCACCTCGAGGATCGTCGAGGATCCGTCGAGCTCGGAGAACTGGGAGAAGTAGCCGATCCTGATGCCCTGCTCGAGTGTGACGGTGCCGGAATCCGGGGTCACCTGTTCGAGGATCAGCTTGAGGATCGTCGACTTGCCCGAACCGTTCTTGCCGATCAGCCCGATGCGGTCGCCGGTCTCGAGGCGGAGGAAGGCCTCGCGCAGAATCTGCGTGTTCTCGAATCGGACCTCGACGTCGTGCAACCTGATCAGGCTCATTGCTCTCCTTCGGCCCCGCTCGTGCGTTCAGGGGCCAACGGTGAATTCTACGGGAGGCTCCGGCCGCTCGACCCGCGGGCGTCGAGGTCTAGGGGGCGCTCGACAGCGAGTAGTCGCCCTCCGCGCAGCCCGTCACGCTCCAGCCTCCCGGCACCGCGACCGTCTCGACATCCGTGATCCCCTCGGTCTCCAGCTCGGGCTCGTCGCCGCCTGGAATCCAGACCTCAAGCCCGCAGGCCCGCTCCGGCGTTGTGCCGGAGAACGCGACACGCGCCCCGTCGGCCTCGAGCGAGCCGAGCACGCCGGGGGAGGACCGCGGGTAGGCGCGGCTCAGGACCTCGAGCAGATCGGCCTTCGGCGGCGCGTCGCCGCCCGTCTCACAGTCCTGCATCATCAGGGCGTTGCCGACGGGGCCGATGCCGTTCTGCGGGTCGCCGCAGGCCTGCTTCCACACCCAGTAGGCGCTGCCGAGGATGTGCTCGTCCTCCGCGTCCGCATAGCGGTTGAGGCGCTCGAGCACGTCGTCATCCTCGCCCCAATAGCCGTACTCGCCCGACCAGAGCGGCGTTCCGTACTCGGCGGCCACGCGCTCGGCGAGCGTGAACTGACGTTCCAGGCTGACGATCGGGGGGATGCCGAGGTCGCGGTCCATCGTGATCGACTCGGCGTACATGTGCGGCGAGAAGACGATGTTGCTGTCGTCGGTGAATCCCGGCGGCGGACCGGAGTCGAAGCCCAGGCCGGACCAGAGGATGCTCGGCTCGAAGAAGACGATCTGGGGCGCGCCCGCTGCACGGATCTCCTGGATCGCCCGGTCGTAGAAGCGCCCGAGCTGGTGAGACGTCGTGACCGGCGCTGTCTGGCCGAAACCGGGCTCGTTGAGCAGATCGAAGCCGGCCACCATCGGCTCGTCGGCGAAGAGTCCGGCGAGCTCGCCCCAGCTGCGCGCGAGTGCACCCTGGACGCCGTCGGTGTCGAAGTAGAAGTGCTGGAACGCGCGGTTTCCGGCGGGGGAGATGTCGCGGCCCATGAACTGGCAGCGTGGAGCCCCGTCGGTGATGGTGGCCCATACCGGCGCGCCGTCATAGCCCCACATCGGCTCCGTTCCCGGCCTGCACTCCGTTCCCTCCTCCGTCGGCCCGTTCCACCAGGAGTCCTGGTGCATGTCGAGCACCGTGTAGATCCCGTTCTGCTTGGCCCAGTCCACGGCATCCGTGATCTGCTCCACGTAGTCGGGGTCGAGTGTGCCGCGCTCGGGCTCGAGGGCCGACCACGACAGGTTCAGGCGCACCACGTTGAAGCCCTGCTCCGCCATGCCGGCGAAGTCATCCTCCGTCAGCGGCCGTGTCGCGGGGACATCGGGCTGAGGCTGGTAGAAGTCGACGAGCTGGTTGACGTTGACCCCGCGCAGCAACACCTGGTTGCCGTTGCCGTCCGTGATGATCTCGCCGTCTGCGCGGAGGAATCCCGCCGGGGCGGCGGAGGCTGCCGAGGCGGCCGAGCCCGCGCCGAGAGCGGGCACGAGCAGTGCGGCAGCGAGCGCGACCACGGCGACCGAGGCGGCGACGAGCAGCGGTGTGCGGGCCGAGCTGCTCGCCAGCACTCGATCCGTTGCGAGTGCGCCGAGTCCGACGACCCAGCCGACGCAGGCGCCGAAGGCGAGCCCGTCGGCGACCGCGATGTAGGCGATCATCAGCGGCCAGACGTCACCGCTCGCTCCGCCGTCGACGAAGAAGCCGACCGCCGCCTGCACGAGTCCGACGATTCCGCCGGCGATGAGTGCGGCGAGCCAGCCGCCGAGCACGCCGGGGACGCGCGTGCGCATCCAGCGCAGGCACAGCGCCGTGGCACCGGCGAGCAGCGCGACCGCAACGATCATGAAGAGGGCGCCGCGATCGGGGCGCGCAACGGGGATGCCGGGTGCGTAGGCGGCGCCGGTCCACCAGAGTCCGGCCACGAGCGGCGCAATGCCGGCGAAGAGCACGGCCGGCGGCCACACCGATCCGGCACTGAACGTCGACCGCGTGCGGGGCCCGCCGAACCAGCGGGTGAACCCGGCGACGATGAGCGCGGCCGGCACGGCTTTCGCCGCCACAAAACCCGCAGCCCACACGGCGGTTGCGACATCCCACGTCATCGCGAGGCAGGCAGTGGCCTGGGCGAGCAGCACGGCGAGGGTCAGCCCGGCGGTGTGCGTCCAGAAGCGGTCGCCGGTTCTGAGCGTCGCCCACCAGGTGACCCCGAGCAGCACGGGGACGAAAATCGCGTACGGTGCGAGCGGCCAGAGGCCCAGGTCGAACCGGAGGGCGGCACCCGGCCAGCCGACGAGCGCGAGCAGGCCGGTGGGGTCGGCGACAGCCTGGATCAGGACGAGGATCGCCATGGCGGACAGCGCTACAACGGGACGGCGAACCGATTTCATGACACTCCATCGTGACAATTGCGTGGGCGAAGCTGCCAGCACAGCATGCGGCATCTCGCACGGCGTGTCAAACCCGAGTTCTGCTCGTTTTAAGGCCCGCGATCGCCGCCCCACAGCGCCCGCTCAGGCCCCGTTCAGGCCGGCCTCGGGATAATGGGGCTTCCACCGTGACGGCTCAGCGATCGTCACACCATGCACGCACCGAATGTCCGAAATCCCACGAGTGGAGAACGCCACAACCATGTCCCCAGCGCGCCTGATGGCAACAGCGACCGATCCCACCGCCGGATACGACGGTTTCATCGGCTGGGTCCTCAGTCTCATGGAGACTCTCGGCGAGACCGGCGTGGGTTTGGCTGTGCTCATCGAGACGTTCGTGCCTCCGATTCCCTCTGAGGCCGTCCTGCCCGGCGCCGGATTCCTCGCGTTCGAGGGACGGATGAACTTCTGGCTCGCGTGGGCGGCAGCGACAGCTGGAGCGCTCATCGGCGCGTGGGCGTGGTACTGGATCGGCGCGGCACTCGGCCGGGAGCGCACCCGACGCGTGGTCGGACGGGTTCCGCTGATGGAGCACGAGGATTTCGACCGCGCGGAGGCGTTCTTCACCCGCTGGGGCGGCATGGCGGTGTTCTTCGGTCGCTGTGTGCCCCTGGTGCGCTCGTTCATCTCGATCCCGGCCGGCGTCGAGCGGATGCCGTTCTGGACGTTCTCGGCGTACACCGCAGCGGGTTCCGGTCTCTGGAACGGTGTCTGGATCGGCCTCGGCTTCGCCTTCGGGCCTGCGATCAAGCCGATCCTCGAGCAGTGGAGCGGAGTGCTCTCCGACATCGTCGTCGTCGTCATCCTCGCGCTGATGCTCTGGTTCGTCGTCGCACGCCTCGTCAAGCGCGCCAAAGCCCGGCGTGTGCAGCCCGTGGACGCGAACGTCGAGCAGTAGCGAGCGGATGCCGCCCGGCGCTGCCGCGGTGGAAACAGCGCTATCGCGCCCGACGTGCCGACCGCGAAGCCGCAGCTTCTGCCGCGTGAGGCGATGAGAAGCGCGGACTCTCTGGCACCGCGGCCTGCCCGGTGCCATGATGTGACAACGTGCCGTCTCATGACCGGAGGATATGCGTGAACACAGATCGCTCAAGGATGATGGGGATCCTTGCAACTGCCGTGATATCGATCGCCGTTGTGGCGGGGCTCGCCGGATGCGCCGAGGGCGCCGATAGCGTCGACCGGGCCAAGACGCAGGTCGCTGCGAAGGAGAAGGCCGTGGCGAGCGCTCAGGCCGAGCTGGACGCCGCATCGAAGGAGTTCTGCGGCGCGAGCGGCGTCTACATCGACGCACTCGATCGGTACGGCGACGTGCTGAACGACAGTGCACCGACCGTCGGTGACGTTCAAGAGGCGGGCGCCGATCTCGCCGATCCCCGTGACGACGCGTTCGACGGCGCAGAAGCCGCGGTCGCTGCGCAGCAGGCTCTCGTGGTCGCCCAGCAGGATCTCGTCCAGGCCCAGACGGCGCTGGCCGCGGCCGAGGCAGGGCCGTCCGGCACGCCCGCGATCGGTGATCCGACCGCGACCACAACAAGCACGCCGCTGGCGCCCGCCTCCTCCGTCGACCGGGTGAAGCAGGCCGAGGCCGACTTCGATGACGCGCAAACAGCCGTCACGGCGCAGACCCCACTCGCCGAAGCATCCGAGCAGTTCAACAGCGCGGTCGTCGCGCTCGAGCTGGCGTGGCTCAGGCTCTTCGCCGATGCAGGATGCCTCTCCGACGAGCAGCACGTGCAGGCCGAGGCGGCCGTCAGCGAATATACACTCGCCCTCCAGCAGGACCTCGCCACGGCCGGGTACTACTCCGGCACCGTCGACGGCGTGTCCGGGCCGTTGACCGTGCAGGCGGTCGAGGACCTCCAGGCGGCCAATGCGTTGCCCGTCACAGGCACGGTCGACAAGGCGACGGCCGCAGCGCTTCAGGCCGAACTCGTGGCGCTCGGAGGCGCTGCCGCTCAGGAGTCGCTGGCATCGACGGCTGCCGTGCAGCAGACGTTGAAGCTCGTCGGTTTCTGGGATGGACCGGTCGACGGGGTGTGGACCGATGCGCTCACCACGGCGCTGCAGGCGTTCCAGACCGAGCTCGGTGTCGAGCCGACTGGTGCGGTCGATGCCGCGACGCTCGCCGCCTTCGAACACGCGATCGCCGAGCTCACCGCGCCGGACGCCCCGCTGGCTCCGTCGGCGACGCCGACGACCCCGCCGGAGGGCTCCTGAGCCCGCCCCGCGCGTGGTCGCCTGCGGTCGTGGAGCGTTCCTGGTGCCCCCGGCAGGATTCGAACCTGCGACCAAGTGATGAGAAGCACCGGGAGATTGTTTTTCTGGTGCCCCCGGCAGGATTCGAACCTGCGACCAAGTGATGAGAAGCACCGGGAG
>CAZZNX010000038.1:19852-25668 GCA_964655795.1 uncultured Leifsonia sp.
ATTGTTTTTCTGGTGCCCCCGGCAGGATTCGAACCTGCGACCAAGAGATTAGAAGGCTCCTGCTCTATCCCCTGAGCTACGGAGGCGCACTTCTCAACGATACCGCAGCCGTTCGGGGCTGAACGCATGCGCTGGGGGACGTCTGCGCGGCTCGGTAGACTGGGCCCATGACGAATGCGAGCGACCGTCTGGTCTGGATCGACTGTGAAATGACGGGCCTCGATCTCGAGGTCGATGAACTTGTGGAGATAGCGGTGGTGATCACCGACTACGACCTCAAGGCCGTTGACGAGGGTTTCAGCATCGTGATCAAACCCGACGACTCCGCGATGGAGTCGATGAACGATTTCGTGCGCAACATGCACACGACGTCGGGCCTGATCGAAGAGATTCCCGGTGGCGTGAGCGTCGCCGACGCCGAGTACCAGGTGCTCGAGTACGTGCTCAAGCACGTCCCGACCGAGCAGAAGGCGCCGTTGGCCGGCAACACGATCGGCACCGACCGGGCGTTCTTGGCGAAATTCATGCCACGCCTGGATGCCCACCTGCACTACCGCAACGTCGATGTCTCCTCGATCAAGGAGCTCTCGCGTCGCTGGTTCCCGCGTGTCTACTTCAACGCACCCAAAAAAGACGGCGGACACCGTGCTCTGGCAGATATTTTGGAATCAATTCGGGAGCTGGAATATTACCGACGCGCCGTATTTGTCGCGGATCCTGGCCCCACAACCGAGCAGGTTCAGGCCGTCTCGGCCGACGTGGTGAACAACTTCGCCTCTCGGATGTAATACACTCTTCTAGTTGCCTTCTTCGAGTTCGCGAGAAGCAGGTACATGGTGGGTATAGCTCAGCTGGTAGAGCGCCTGGTTGTGGTCCAGGAGGTCGCGGGTTCAAGCCCCGTTACTCACCCCAATGTGATTCTGAAGTCCTAGCTCCTTCGGAGGCAGAGCATGCCGATCGAGATGAGCGAAGAGGACTTCGAAGCCCTCGTCGCGGATGAGCTCGATGCTCTGCCGGACGAGATGATGGCCGGCCTCGAGAACGTTCAGTTCTCGGTCGAAGACCGCCCGGAAGACGGCTCGCTCTCGCTCTTCGGCCTGTATCACGGCATCTCCCTGACGCACCGCGAGAACTACGGTTTCGGGGAGCTGCCCGATCTGATCACGATCTACCGTGATCCGCACCTCGCGCACTGCGAGGACGTCGATGAGCTGCGCGATCAGGTCCATGTCACCCTGGTGCACGAGATCGGTCATTTCTACGGCATGGACGACGACCAACTCCACGAGCTCGGCTGGGGCTAGGGCAGCGGATGCCGGACCTCACGCTGCGTGGTGGTGTCGGTGCCCGCATCGACGCCGAGATCGAGATCAAGCGCTCCCGCTTCCTGTGCCGTCTCGTCCGCGTCGACGGCGAGGCCGAGGCACGAGCCGTCGTCGACGCCGCCAGGCGTGAGGAGTGGAACGCGCGACACCACTGCTCCGCGTTCGTGATCGGCGCCGCATCCGCCCCCGATCAGCTGCGGCGTTCCAACGACGACGGTGAACCATCGGGAACAGCTGGCCGGCCCATGCTCGAGGCCCTCTCCGGCCGTGAATTCACCGACAGCGTCGCGGTGGTCAGTCGCTACTTCGGAGGCGTCCTACTGGGCGCTGGCGGCCTCGTGCGAGCGTATTCGGATTCGGTCCTCGCTGCGATCGACGAGGCACACGCCCGCGGCGCGGTCGTCGCGCGGGAACGCCGCGATCTCTACACTCTGGCGCTGCCCCACGCCGACGCAGGGCGGATCGAGGCGGAGCTGCGGCACCGCGGCGTGAATATTCTCGGCACGGCATACGGCAGCCGTGCCGTCATAACGCTGAGCGGTCCAGGGCGCGCGGAGCTGCACGACCTCGTCGCCGCGATCACGGCAGGCGGCGGCCTGCTCGAGGCGGGCGGCCACGAGCTGATCGACGTCGAGCCCTAGGCTTCGTCGACGGTGACGTCGTTGTCCGGCGGCCGGACGGAGTACTGCGGTGAGCGCTTGTGCAGCGCGAGACCCAGTAGCGGGAACAGCAGAACAGAGAGCATGCCCGCGGCGACGAGGGCCGCAGCGGTGCCGGTGTCGAGAGCGCCCTGGTCGACGCCGATCGCGGTGACCGCGACGATGATCGGCAGCCCCGTCGCGCCGAACAGCAACAGCGCGCCGCGATCGGCGAGCGCTGCTCCGGGAGGTGCAGCCAGGGTGCTCGGCAGGCCGCGGACCACGAGGAGCGCGACGACGAACAGCGGGAGCAGCAGCAGCGCCTGGGTGTCGCTGACGAGGCCCTCGAGGTCGAAGGTGACACCGGTGTTGATGAAGAAGATCGGCACCAGGAAGCCGAAGCCGATCGCCTCGATCTTCGCTTCGACGAGCACGGCGTCCCTCTCTGGCGCCCCGGCAAGCAGCACCCGGTAGAGCACTCCTGCGGCGAAGGCGCCGAGCAGCATGTCGATGCCGAGCGCGACGCTCAGCCCGACGAGCGACACGAGAACCAGGATCACCAGCCGCACCGCGAACTGCCCGCTCGTGTGGATCGTGGACGTGATCAGGGTGTGGAGCTTCTTGCCCGCGCCATTCGCAGCCAACCAGATGGCGCCGCCGGTGATGACCGCGAAGCCGATGAGCACGAGGGTCGCGTGCAGCGGCGTCGTGCCGGAGAGGAAGAGGGTGATCGCCAACAGCGGGCCGAATTCGCCGACCGCGCCCACGGCCGTCGCCGAGACCCCGAACGGCGTGCGCAGCTCACCGGCGTCGCGCAGCACGGGCATGATGGTGCCGAGCGCCGTGGAGGTGAGCGCGACGCCGATGAACACGCCGGCGCCGACGGTGGGGGAGAAGAGGATGCCGGCACCGACGCCGAGCGCCAACGAGATCAGCCAGCCGAGTCCGGCCCGCCGCATCGGCCGGCCCTTGATCCTGGCGAAGTCGATTTCGTTGCCCGCGAGGAAGAACAGCATGGCCAGACCGAAGTCGGCCAGCATCTCGGTGAACTCGTTCGGCTGAACCCAGCCGAGCAACGATGGCCCGAGCAGGATTCCGAGGACGATCTCGAAGACGACGAGAGGTATCTTGACGAAGCGACCGACTGCGCGCCCGATCAGCGGGGCGGCCGCGGCGATCGCGGCGATGACCACGAGTGAGGTGATCGGACTGCTGTCCACGGGGCTCCTTGCTTGCGCCGCTGTACGGCACGTTCTGTTCGAGATGATAGCGAAGGCTCGGCCCGTGAGACGGCAGCGGCGGTATCCGCGCGATAGATTCGACTCATGCGCGCGCTTCAGTCCCAGATCATGGCCGACCTCCACGTGACCCCGACGATCGATCCGGCCGTCGAGATTCGCCGGCGCGTCGACTTCCTCGTCGACTACCTCGCGCGCACGGGGGCGAAGGGTCTTGTGCTCGGCATCAGCGGCGGCCAGGATTCCACGCTGGCGGGTCGGCTCTGCCAGCTCGCCGTCGAGGCGATTGCCGCGGCGCGCTCGACTGACGGCGGTGCCGCGCCGGTGTTCATCGCCGTGCGCCTGCCGTACGGCGTGCAGCGCGACGAAGACGATGCGCAGCTCGCGCTCGAGTTCATCCGCCCGTCACGGGCGGTGACGTTCAACATCGCGGCGGGGGTCGACGGCATCGCCGATGAGTTCCTGAACGCGACAGGCGAAACCGTCACCGACTTCAACAAGGGCAACGTCAAGGCGCGCGCCCGCATGATCGCCCAGTACGCGATCGCCGGACAGCTCGGCTACCTGGTCGTCGGCACCGACCATGCCGCAGAGGCCGTGACCGGATTCTTCACGAAGTACGGCGATGGCGGCACCGATCTTCTGCCGCTCGGCGGTCTCACCAAGCGCCAGGGCCGCGCGATGCTCCAGCACCTGGGCGCGGCGGAGCGGCTCTACCTCAAAGCCCCGACGGCCGACCTCCTGGATGAGAACCCCGGTCAGACCGATGAAGCAAACCTCGGGCTCAGCTACAGCGACATCGACGACTACCTCGAGGGCAAGGACGTGCCGGATTCCGTCGCAACCGCCATCGAGAGTCGCTACAGCGCCACCGAGCACAAGCGTCGTACCCCGGCCTCGCCGTTCGACGCCTGGTGGCGCTAGGAATCAGGCGCTAGGAATCAGGCCTTGGAGTCGCTCGGGGTCGGCGCGGTGCTCGGCTGCCGCAGCGCGTCCACATCGTCGAGGAGCTTCTGCGTGTCCACCGGCGCGGCGGGCGTGGAACCGGCCGCGGGAAGCAGCGGGGTCGTGTACTGCGCCTGGTGCTGCTGGGCGACCCATGCATCCTGTTCGGCGAGCAGGGTGCGCTCGTTCTCGCTCGACGCCAGCTTCCAGCGTTCGAGATCGCTGGCGAACACCTTGCGGGCGCGCCCCGGCTTGTTCTGCCATTCGACCAGTCGGTCGCGGAATTCGGCGACGGCCGGGTCGAGCTGGTAGCCGAACGTCGCGGATGCGCGCTTCAGCTCGTGCAGCTGGTGTGCGGCCCAGTCGGCGGCGACAGAGGAGCCTCGGATCGGCAGCATGCGGATCTGGATGTCGGCCTGGCCGACGGCGCGGTCCGAGAGCACCTGTTCCTGCGGCGTGAGCGAGTTCCACACCGACGCCTCGGTTGACGCATCGACGAGCGCGATGATGGCGGCCGCCTTGATCTCTGCGTCACGCTGGGCGATCAGCCGATTGGTGGCGCCGCGGGCGATCCACGCGGCAAGCAGGCCGGAGACGATCATGGCGATTGCAATGACCGCGGCGGCGAAGACCACCGGCTGCGCACTCGAAGAAAAGAACCAGTCTGAGAAATCGTTCAACCACTGCATGAGGCGCACTCTACCCGCGGAGCACGGCGTCGCCGCCGCGTGAGCCCGGCGCGCCTCAACTCGCGTCTCGACGAGAGCCTGGCCAGGCCGGAATCAGCGAAAGCACTCCGCCGCAGTCTGGGCATCGCCGAACTCACCGAGGCCGGTGTAGTGCACCCCATCGGAGAGCAGCGCACGCGCGGTGAAGCGCTGACCGCGTTCAGCACCCGACTCGCACCGTTCGATGTGGCCGAGAATCGCTCCGGCGGTCGTCGTGACCCGCCACAGCCCGTCGCGCACCGGGAGGAAGTTCAGGCCGGGCGCGCTGATCCCGAGCGGGGCGGCCTGTGGGCGGATGAGGGTGCTGCCGTACGCCATGGTGCTCCTTCGTCGGTGACTTCTCTGACGATGTCACTGTAGAAGGCACCACCGACACGACTAGTCGGCACGGTCGGCCGGGAGCAACGCGATGGCGGCCGGTTCTGGATCGATGATCTTGTTGACCCGCGCGGTCTGGGCCAGAACGATGCCGGCCGTCACGATGGCGACGCCGAGCAGTTGGGCGAGATCGAGCGCCTCGCCGAGCCAGAGCCACGCGACGGCGAACGCGAAGAGCACCTCGGCGGAGGAGGTGATGCCCGCGGCCGTCGCAGTGAGGTGCTTGAGCGCGAGGAACGAGAACAGGAAGGGCGCGAAGGTTCCCGCGATCGCGGTGACGGCGAGGGGGATCCACACGGGGAGCACGACGGCATCCAGTGCGCCGCCCAGTGAGACGGGGGATTGGAGAAGGGCGGGGTCCAACTGCCACCAGCCGCTGAAGAGCGCCCAGAACAGCGCGGCGAAGCCCATCGCCCAGAACGCGACGACCAGGGGTGAGCTGGCGCTCACCTGCCGCTCACCGACGAGGAAGTACACCGTCAGGCTCGCAGCGGCACCGAGCGCGAAGAGCACCCCCACGGGCGAGACGTCGCCGCTGCCGATCTGGGCGACGAGAGCGAGCCC
>CAZZNX010000038.1:25678-27825 GCA_964655795.1 uncultured Leifsonia sp.
CACCAGCGCGATGGCGAGCCACAGTCTGGCCTTCACCTGTTCCTTGAAGACGAGCCTGGCGATCACGGCCACCGCGACGACCGCGAGGTACTCCAACAGCAGCGTCAGCCCGACGGGCAGCATCGTCAGCGCGACCGCGTAGCTCCACTGCAGCAGCGCGATGCCGACGACACCGAGAACGGCCATGACGCCGAGCTGCCGCCAGCCGATGCGGAATGCCCGCCGATCGGTGGCGAGCAGCCAGGCTCCCGCGATCACTGTGACGGTGAGTACGCGCACGAAGGTGAGCTGGGCCGGGGTGATCCCGGCTTCCAACACGACCTTCGCAAGAGATCCGTTCGCTCCGAAGAGGATTGCCGCGATCAGCGCGTAGACGTACCCCACCGGATCAACGCAGGCCGGTGCCGTCCACTGCGAACGGCTCAATGGCTGCGATCTCCTCCGCGGTGAGCGGCGGAGCCTCCAGCGCTGCGACGTTCTGCTCGAGCTGGGTGACGCTGCTCGCGCCGATGAGTGCACTCGTGATCGTGGGCTGGCGGAGCACCCAACTGAGCGCGAGTTGGGCGAGCGACTGCCCACGCTCGGCGGCGATCGCATCGAGCGCGCGGGCGCGTTCGAGGTAGACCGGGCTGATCTGCTCCGGGTTGAGGAAGCGGCTGGTGGCCGCGCGCGAATCGGCGGGGATGTCGCCGCCGAGGTAACGGTTGGTTGCCAGTCCCTGTGCGAGCGGCGAGAAGACGATGCAGCCGGCGCCGAGCTCGTCGAGCACGGGAAGGAGCCCGGCCTCGACGTGACGGTTGAACAGTGAGTAGCTCGGCTGGTGGATCAGCAGCGGGATCTTGTGTTCGGCCAGCACGGCGGCTGCCGCTTTGGTCTGTTCCGGGCTGTAGTTGGAGAGGCCGACGTAGAGCGCCTTGCCCTGCTGCACAGCGGTCGCCAGGGCGCCCATCGTCTCTTCGATGGGCGTGTTCGGGTCGGGGCGGTGCGAGTAGAAGATGTCGACGTAGTCGAGGCCGAGCCGGCCGAGGCTGGCGTCGAGCGACGACAGCATGTACTTGCGGGATCCCCACTCGCCATACGGGCCCGGCCACATGTCGTAGCCGGCCTTGCTCGAGATGATCATTTCGTCGCGGTAGCCGCGGAAGTCTTCGGCGAAGATGCGTCCGAAGTTCGTCTCGGCCGCACCGGGAGGCGGGCCGTAGTTGTTGGCGAGGTCGAAGTGCGTGACGCCGAGGTCGAAGGCCCGGCGGAGCACGGCGCGCTGCGTGTCGATGGGGCGCTCGTGGCCGAAGTTGTGCCAGAGACCGAGCGAGATCGCGGGCAGCTTCAGACCGCTCCGTCCCGTGCGGTTGTACGTCATCGTGTCATAGCGGTCCGCGGCAGCAACATAGCTCATGGCTCCACTCTAGGGGCGGCGACGGCGCAGATACGCACTGTGACAACCACGCACTGTGACGACGCGGTCACCTGTTGTGCACAGCGCGGCCTCCGGCGTGGGAACTGCACAGCGCGCGCATCGATCGGTGCGGATGCCGCAACGCGGCGCACACTCGAGACACGTGGTCGCGGCGCCGCAGAGATGGGCACGAGCCGCAGTGCCGTGACCACGGACCGGGGACCTCGGCCAGTTGTGAGAGCCAGCGCCGAGAGCCAGAGACGAGAGGACGAAACGATGCGCGATTCCAATGACATCATCACCGTGCTGGGCGTGATCGGCACCGATCCGGAAGCGAAGACGACACCGAGCGGTGTGCCGCTGATCAAGTTCCGGATGGCGTCCACCCAGCGAAAGTTCGACAAGAACAGCAACAGCTGGGTCGACGGCAACACCAATTGGTACACCGTCAGTGCCTTCCGAGGGCTCGCCACCAACGCCATTCAGACACTGCACAAGGGCGACCCGGTGATCGTCACGGGGCGCCTGCACCTCCGGGCATGGGACACGGGGGAGCGCCAGGGCACCTCTGTCGACCTCGAGGCCGACGTGATCGGCCTCGACCTGCAGTGGGGAACGGCGAGCTATCGGCGGGCGACGCGCAGTGCACCGCTCGATGCGGCGCAGCCGGTGACCGAGCCGCCCGGCGAGTCAT
Organism: uncultured Leifsonia sp.; assembly: GCA_964655795.1. Taxonomy (GTDB): domain Bacteria; phylum Actinomycetota; class Actinomycetes; order Actinomycetales; family Microbacteriaceae; genus Microterricola. The sequence goes on from CAZZNX010000038.1 coordinate 27,769, forward strand.
CGCCCGTCGACACGGGCGAGGCGGCGGCTCACGAGCACTGGGCGACGCCCGGCGAAT
>CAZZNX010000039.1:0-15742 GCA_964655795.1 uncultured Leifsonia sp.
CGCGACGAAGGAGCAGCGACGCACGCGAAGCCCTGAGCGGATCCGTGGAAGCCGTGCCCCGGCATCCGACTCGCCGTCAGCGGCTACGGCTCGGCAGCTTCGCGCGGCGGAGCGCAGCGAGCACCGCGGGCCCGAGCAGCAGGATGCCGACGAGCGTCGTCACCGCGCGCACGGTGTCCCAGGTGAGGGTGGAGCTCACGAGCGAATAGAGAGCGAAGGAGGCGAGGTTCGTGCCGATCGGCGCGCCGGCCTCGTAGGAGATCCCCGTGCCGGTGCCGACCGCGAATGGCCAGAACCAGATGTTCATGAGCAGGCCGAAGACGTAGGCGGCGACCACGCCGTAGCCGGCGAGCATCAGAATCTCCAGGCGCGCCGCACGTGTGGCGGCGCGTGCAGCGACCGCCGCCGAGACGGGTGTGGCCGATCCTGTTCGAAGACGCGGCCTGATCCGTGGCAGCAGGCCGGCACCGGCCGCGACCCAGGCACAGCCGAACATCTGGAACGCCGTCCACGGTCCGACCCCGCCCCAGAGCAGCGAGGAGACGGCGATGGTGAGCAGCCCCAGCAGGAATCCGAAGCGGGCTCCGTAGGCGCGGCCGGCGAGAATCAGCAGGATGAACACGGCCTCGATACCGCCGACACCGGCGCCGGCGATGCGGATCCCGGCGCCGATCGCGGCCAACACTCCGAGCAGGGCAACGGCCTTCGCCGAGTGCATCTCGCGGTCGAGGGCCAGTGCGAGCGCCACGATCACGGCGGGGACGAGCGCCATGGCCACGATGGGCGTCGCGGCCTGGGCATCGCTCGGCACGGCGCTGGCGAGCAACGGCCATACGAATCCGGCGAGGGCGACCAGGCTGCCGACGGTCAATGCGAGCGGCGCGAGAAGGGAGCGGGAGTCGGTCATCGGGTCGCCTCCGCGGGGGAGCGCGTGCCGTCGTCGAGGCTGCCATCGGCGAGCGTGATCGTGCGCCCCGTGAAGCGCCGGGCGAATTCGGCGTCGTGGGTCGCGATGAGCACGGCGCGGCGACCGGATGCCGCCGCAGTGCGAAGTGCGGCGCCGACGAGTGCCCGGCTCTGCTCGTCGAGTCCGCGCGACGGCTCGTCGACAAGCACGAGTGCGGGGGCCGGGGCCAGCTGGATCGCGAGCGCCAGGCACAGCTGTTGCCCGGCGGAGAGGTCGCGGGGGTGCTGCAAGAGCAACGCGTTGAGCCCGCGTCCGCCGCCGAGCAGAGCGGCGAAGGTCTCCGCGGTCGGCCGCTCCGGGCGGTCGACGCGGTCGGCCCGCAGACACTCCGCCGCGACGGTCGTGTGGAAGAACAGCTCGTCGACGCGCTCCGGCACCAGCGCGACGTGGCTCCGGCGGGCACGGGACGGCAGCGCCGCCACGTCGTCGCCCCGCACGAGGACGTGGCCGGCGGCATCCGGCATGGCCATCGCCAGCAAGAGACTCGACTTGCCCGCTCCATTGCGGCCGGTCAGTGCGACGAGCTCACCCGGGACGAGGGTGAGGTTCGCGTCGAGCACAACCGCGGTGGCGCCGTGGCTCACGGTGAGCTGGCGCAGCTCGGCGAGCGGATGCCGCGTCGCGCCGCTCACGGGCGTGGTGGGTGGCGCGGCGCCCTCGACGAGTGCCGGCGCCGGAGGCTCGGTCGTGACGATCGCCCGCCCACCGTCGAGTGTGAGCCACCGGTCCGCGAACGGTGCCAGCTGGGCGCTGTGGTGCTCGGCGACCACAACGGCCATGCCGTGCTCGTGGGCCAGTTCGTCGAGTGTGCGGCACACGGTGGCGCGGGCGGAGTCATCGAGCTCGGCGAGCGGTTCATCAACGAGCAGCAGTGCGGGGCGACCGCTGATCGCGGCGGCGATGGCGACGAGCGTGGCCTCGCCGGTGGAGAGTGCGGCGATGTCGCGGTCGAGCAGTCCGCCGATGCCCAGTGCCCGCGCGGTCTCGGTGACGCGCTCGGCCACGACCGGCGCGGGGAGCCCGCGCACCGCGAGGGTGAAGCCGATCTCCTCACGAACGGTGTGGGCGGCGAAAGCGATGCGCACGTTCTGCGCTACGGAGCCGACGATGGCGGCGGTGTCGCGTGGCGGCGTCGTGGCGCGGTCGATACCGGCGATGCCGATGCGGCCGCGTTGCTGGCCGCCGTCGAAGTGTTGGAACAGCCCGTCGATGGAGCGGAGCAGGCTCGACTTGCCGGATCCGGTCTGGCCGGTCAGCACGGTCAGCGTGCCGGCATCCAGGGTCAGGTCGAGCGCGCTGAGGATCTCGGTGCCGTCATGGCCCAGCGCGACATCCGTCATCGCCACCAGGGGCTGCGTGGCATCGGCGGCGGCCGGGCCCGTCGAGGCGAAACCGCGCACCTCCATGGATGCGGCGAGTCCGAGGGCACGCTCGACGGTCTGCTCGAACACCGGAACGAGCATGGCCGCGGCTCCGCGTTCCCCGCGCAGTGCGGCCGCTCGGCGCACGCGGCGCACCGCGTGTGCGAGTGCCGGTGCGGTCGACCACGCGATCACGAGGGAGCGGCTGATCGCGCGCAGGGGGCCGCGGGTCGACCCGCGCACGAAGACGGCCTGCATGTCGACGAGTGAGCTGAGCAGCCCGAAGGCCAGGATGACGGCGGCGAACGGCAGGGCGCTGGCGGCGGCGTTCCAGAGGCCGCCGGTCGTCACCGGGCCGAACAGGCTCACATGGGCGAAAGGTCCGGCGAGCGGGATGCTGGGCAGATCCAGCAGCAGGATGCCGCCACCGGACGCCCCGCCGAATACGATGCGGTAGACAACGCGGGTCGCCACGAACACGGCGGCGACGATCGCCGCCGTGCGCAGCGGAGCCGCGTTGAACCGCACCTACTCGGCCGTCGGAGGCTGGGGTTCGGTACCGGCACCGGTCGTGTAGACGAGGCCGATGCTCTGGCCGGGTTCGGCCTTGAGAGTTTCGAGGCCCTCCATGGCGAAGCCCCACTCGGCGTCGGCGGCGGGCTTCACCCAGAGCGCCCAGAACGCGTACGCGGGCGACATCGAGCTGCACGGCTCGACGAACGGTTCCTGACCTTCGACGGTCACCGTCTCGTCTGCTGCCGGACGGCCGTCGACGCGGCAGACGACGGCGTCGCCGTAGTCGGCGTTGCCCTCCGTGGTGATGCCCGCGGCGGCGATGGCCTCGCTGGCGAGAATCGTCTCGTCACCGTCGACGCACACATCGATGGTGGGGGCGTCGAGGATGCCGAAGTCGGCGACGACGGCGATGCCGGTGCAGCCGTCATCCGTCGATGGGGCAGCGGTGCTCGTGCTGATCTGAGTGGGCTCGGCGACGGACGAGGTGGGGGAGCCGGCGGCACAGCCGCTCAGCAGCAGCGCGCCGAGAACGGCCGCGGTCAGGAGGGGGAGTTTCATGGTTCCAGAGTAGCGAGCACGGCCGCTCCGGCCTGCCGCATGACGGTGCGTGAAGCCACCGTGCGCGGGCGGGCGTGTCGCGGGCCCGGCTGCGGGATCCGGGCGTCAACCGGCCGCGGGCGTCGTGCGGGTGTCGACGCGCACCGTCAGCGCGACCTGGTAGCCGGAGTCTGGGTCGCCGGTCACGGTGGCCAGCTGTTGTTCGTCGCCGTCGTCGCCGAAGACGTTGTCGGAGGCGAGGCTGAGCTGTGCGAGATTTGCGGCCGACCCCGCGTAGTCCGAACGTGCGAACACGGTGTGTCTCGATGCGGCCGCGGGCGGCCTGCTCGACCATCGAGTTTGTTGATCGAGTAGCGAGGGACGAGCGTATCGAGATCTCACGGGCTGGAGTTTTCGCGTGGGCGGGGTCTCGATGCGGCCGCGGGCGGCCTACTCGACCAACGGGCTGGGCGGGCTCTGCGGGGTTTCGACGAGCTCATCCAGCGGGGAGCGGCAGGGCGGCACGGGCACGCGAAAGGGCGGGGTGTGCGGAATCCGCACACCCCGCCCTTGGCGGCATTTCGAGTTGAGCGTCAGGTCAGCCGACGGCTCAGTAGCGCTCGCGCGGCTTGCGCGGCGGGCGGTCGTCGTAGCTGCGGTCGTCGCGTCGCGTCGGGCCGTTGTCCGGGCGCAGCTCGATCAGCTTGCCGCTGATGCGGGTGTTCTCGAGGCGGTCCAGCGTGTCCTTGCTGAGGTTGGCCGGAAGGTCAACGAGCGAGAAGTCGGGGCGGATCTGGATCGCACCGAAGTCGTCGCGGCTGAGTCCACCCTCGTTGGCGAGGGCGCCGACGATCTGGCGCGGCTCGACCTTGTGGCGCTTGCCCACCGCGATGCGGTAGGTGGAGAGGCCCTCGTTGCTGCGGGTGCGGCGTTCGGGGCGCTCGGGGCGGTCGCGGCGGTCGCCACGGTCGCCTCCGCGGGAATCCCGGGAGAAGCGGTCCCCACGGTCGCCACGGTCGCTGCGGTCGTCACGCTCGAAGCGGTCGAAGCGCTGGGCACGTGCCTCCTCCGGCGAGAGCAGCAGGGGAGTGTCGCCCTGTGCGACGAGCGCGAGAGCGGCGGCCACATCGGACTCGGGAACATCGTGGTTCTTGATGTAGTGGTTGACGATGTCGCGGAACTCCGAGATGCGGTCGGTCTGGTTCAGCGCGGCCGTGATCGAGTCGTCGAAGCGGGCGAGGCGCGTCACATTGACGTCGTCAACGCTCGGCAGCTGCATCTGCGTGATCTCCTGGCGCGTGGCCTTCTCGATCGAGGTGAGCATGCGGCGCTCGCGCGGCGTGACGAAGCTGATCGCGTCACCCGTGCGGCCGGCGCGGCCGGTGCGGCCGATGCGGTGCACGTACGACTCGGTGTCGATCGGCAGGTCGTAGTTGACGACGTGGCTGATGCGCTCGACGTCGAGGCCGCGGGCCGCGACATCCGTGGCCACCAGGATGTCGAGCTTGCCCGACTTGAGCTGGTTGACGGTGCGCTCGCGCTGCACCTGGGCGACGTCACCGTTGATCGCTGCGGCGGAGTAGCCGCGCGCGCGCAGCTTCTCGGCGAGCGTCTCGGTCTCGTTCTTGGTGCGCGTGAAGACGATCATGCCCTCGAAGTTCTCGACCTCGAGGATGCGCGTGAGAGCGTCGACCTTCTGCGGGTACGCGACCATGAGGTAGCGCTGCGTGATGCTCGCCGAGGTGGTGGTCTTGGTCTTGACCGTGATCACCTCGGGGTCCTTCAGGTACTGACCGGAGATGCGGCGGATGCCGGCGGGCATGGTCGCCGAGAACAGCGCGACCTGCTTCTCGTCGGGGGTGTCGGCGAGAATCGTCTCGACATCCTCGGCGAAGCCCATCTTGAGCATCTCGTCGGCCTCATCGAGCACGAGGAACTTGAGCTCGGAGAGGTCGAGGGTGCCCTTGGCGAGGTGGTCCATGATGCGGCCGGGCGTGCCGACGACGATGTGCACGCCGCGACGCAGCGCGGAGAGCTGCACGCCGTAACCCTGGCCACCGTAAATCGGAAGCACGTGCACACCCTTGAGGTGGGCGGCGTACTTCTCGAAGGCCTCACAGACCTGCAGGGCGAGCTCGCGCGTCGGCGCGAGCACGAGGGCCTGGGGGGTCTTCTGCGAGATGTCGAGCTGGGAGAGGATCGGGAGCGCGAACGCAGCGGTCTTGCCGGTTCCGGTCTGGGCGGTTCCGAGTACGTCGCGGCCCTCGAGCAGCGGCGGGATCGTGGCGGCCTGGATGGCGGACGGGGTCTCGTAGCCGACGTCCTTCAGTGCTTTGAGAACTGCGTCATCGAGCCCGAGCTCGGAAAAAGTCATAGTCGCGGGGGCAGTTTCTGCCTCGCCCGGCGTGGTGGTATCAGGGGACGTCATACTCCTAACGGTAGTCGCTCGTGGGCGCAGAGATTACAGGAACTTCGACGAATCTGCGGTACGCGCCGAAATCGACGAGAATGTGGGCCGATGTGCACCGGAATCGTGCACCAAAACTGTGCACCGCGGTCGGCGTCTCCTGGCATCGGACGGAGTGTCTAGGCTGTCAACATGACCCCGGATGAGCTCGCCTCCTTCTGCCTGAATCTTCCCCAGGCGATCGAGACCTACCCATTCGGCGATCAGACGACGGTGTTCAAGACGAGCGGAAACGACAAGATCTTCGCGTTGAGCGTTCTGGATGCCGCGCCGCTCACCGTGTCGCTGAAGTGCGACCCGGAGGAGGGCAAGGCGCTGCGCGAGGAGTTCCCGACACACATCACGCCGGGCTACCACCTCAACAAGAAGCACTGGCTCACGCTCGTGCTCGACGGAACGCTCGACGACACGCTGGTCGAGCAGTTGCTGCGCGACAGCCACACGCTGGTGCGCCCGAAGTTGCCCCGCGCGCCGCGCACGGCGTCGACGGACTAGCCGTCGCCCGTCGCCGCTAGGAACCCACGGGCTCCCTCCGCTCGCGGAGACCGCCATCGGCGTCGAGCTCGAGCACCCGGTAGAGGCCGATCCGGTCGAGGAACGCGTCGTCGTGGCTCACCACGAGCACGGCGCCCCGGTAGGCCTGGAGCGCGGCGATCAGCTGGTCGACGCTCTGCAGATCGAGGTTGTTCGTCGGCTCATCGAGCACCAGCAACTGGGGCGGCGGCTCGGCGAAGAGCAGCCGGGCCAGCGCCACGCGGAATCGTTCCCCGCCGGAGAGCGTGTGCACCGCTCGGTGCACACTGTCGCCGCGGAGCAGCAGACGGGCCAGGCGGTTGCGGATGTCGCCCGGCTCGACGTTCGGCGCGACGCTGCGGATGTTGTCGATGCTGTCTGCGGCACCGTCGAGTCCGTCGAGGCGCTGGCTGAGGTAGCCGGCGCGGGAGGTGTGCAGGATTCCGCTCGCCCGGCCAGCCGCGGCGGCGTCACCGCTCATCAGCTGTTCGAGCAGCGTCGTCTTGCCGACGCCGTTGGCGCCGACGATGGCCATGCGTTCCGGCCCTTGTATATAGAAGGTCTCGCCACTCTCCCTCTCGGCACCGCCGTCGCCCGCGACGACCTCTCCGCCGACACCTGCACCGACTCCGCTTCGCAGTTCGGCGATGCGCTTGCCGCGCGGTACGGCGGGGTCTGGCAGCTCGAGGTGGATGGCCTCGTCATCGCGGAGGCGCAACTCGGCGGCATCCAGCGCAATCGTCGCCGCATTCAGCCGCTCGTCGCCCCCGCTGCGCAGTTTGCCGGCAGCAACCTGCGCATTGGACGCCTTCTGATTCATCACGATCTTCGCCGCGGTGCGGTTGTCGTAGTTCTTCTGTGCCGTTCGGGCGCGCCGGGCGAACTTGGTCTCGGCCTCGGCCTTCTGGCGTTTCTCGGCACGTACCGCCTGTTCGGCGGTGCGCACGGCCTGCGCCGCGGCGGACTGCTCCTGTTGCCGGTACTCCACCCACTCGCTGTATGGTCCGCCGAACACGCTGAGTCGCCCGCCGTGCAGCTCAGCGGTGGCGTCCATGCACTCGAGCAGCGTGGTGTCGTGGCTCACGATGATGAGGGTGCCCTGCCAGCTGCGCACGAGGGCGCGGAGGCTCGCGCGTGCCGCGCGGTCCAGGTTGTTCGTCGGCTCGTCGAGGAGGGTGATCGCGGTGCGCTGCAGCCTGAGGCCCGTGATGGCGACGAGCATCGCCTCGCCGCCGGAGAGCTCGGCGACGCTGCGCCCGAGCTCGGCCGCGGAGAGCCCGATCGCGCGCAGCGCCTCATCGGCGCGGGTCTCCAGGTCCCAGTCGTCGCCAAGCGTGTCGAAGTGGCGCTCATCGACGTCACCGCGCTCGATGGCGTGCAGCGCGTCGAGCTTGTCGCGGATGCCGAGCAGACCCGCGACGGTGTTGTCGGCATCCAGAGTCAGGGTCTGCGGCAGGTACCCGACGTCGCCGCTCGTGAAGATCTGCCCGGAAGACGGTGTGAGCCGCCCCGCGAGAAGGCGCAGCAGGGTGGACTTGCCCGTGCCGTTCGTTCCGACGAGACCGGTGCGGCCGCTGCCGAAGCTACCGGCGATGCCGGAGAGAGCAGGGGTGCCGTCCGGCCAGGCGAACGAGACGTTGTTCAGCGTGACTGACGAGCGCGTGGCTGACGAGCGAGAGGTGGACGAGTGTGAAGCGGATGACATGAGACTCCAGAGTGTTCAGCGGATGCGCTGAAACCGGAGCCGAGAACGGCGAATCGACGATTGTCAGCGCACAGAGTGCGGCGCAAAACCCTCGATTGTCCTCATGTCATGACCCTTTCCTCGGCAACAAGACCTCTGCAGTCTGTCAAAGCCCATGCGCCGAATGCAAACTCGGCCCTGGCTGCAGGAACTCGACGACAGCCTCGAGCGGTACATGGCGCACCCGAAGACCGACGTCATCAAGGTGATCGTCGACGGCAGCCGGGAGGCTTCAGCGGTCTAGGAGCAGTCTCCATGGCGGCGGGGCCCGGTGATGCCGGCGCCCCGCCTTCGTGCACTCTGGGCGCCTGGCACCGGCCACGCTGTGGATAACTCTGACGCGCACGACCCGATGTGGCCTACGGTGTTCGCATGCGGAGTCTGCGGGCGCGTGTGGTGAGCGTGATGCTCGGCGCCTTCGTCGTGGCCTCTGTCGCTGGCTGTGCCGCCTCGCCGGTTCCCGCGCCGACACCCTCTCCCACACCGGATGCCGCTGCACCGCTGTTCGCCTCGGACGAAGAGGCACTTGCCGCTGCTGAGGACGCGTATGCCGCGTACCAGGACATGTCGAACCAGATTGCGCGAGACGGCGGCGTCGACGTCGAGCGCATGGCACCACTGGTCACCGCCGAGTTCTTCCCAGTGGCGGTTGAGGGTTTTGAAGAGTTCCGCGATCGAGGCTGGCAGGGTTCCGGAGGAGTGCGATTCGACACAACCAGCTTGCAGCAGCTTGAGCAGAATGGCAGTCAGGCGAGCGCGATGATCTACATTTGCGTGGATGCTGGCGAGGCACGGCTGCTCAATGAGGCCGGCGTTGACGTCACGCCGAACGGTCGGCGGGAGCGCACGCCGCTTCTCGTTTCGTTTGTATCTTCTGAGGCTGATCCTTTGATCTTCATTGTGAATTCGAGCACGGTATGGTCCGGCGACGATTTTTGTTGATCGCGCTGCTGGGCGCCACCACACATTTAATGCTCGTGATCGGGACCAGTTCAGTGCCAAGTTTTGCTTCCGATGGGGACTTCGGAGAATCCTCCGTTTGGGCCGGCTGTCCAGACGTCGGGACAGGGATCGTCGGCGGCGGCGTCGACCTAACAGCGGACGGCAGCTCGGGCGGCGGTGCGGGGGAGTCCGACGGCGACTCCGACGGCGGCGCTTCGCTGCCGCTGCCACCCGCGCCGCCGGCGCCGCTCAGCCCGGAGGAGACGGATCCGAACGACAATCGCCCGCCGACGCGCTGCACGGCCGCTCCGGACATCTGCGATCCGGAACTCGTGGTCACGTGGAGCGACATCGCCTCGTTCCGTGCGACGCCGCCGGTGTTGGCGCTGATGGAGCCGGCGGGGTGGGCGGTGAAAGGGCTGCCGATGAATCTGGTGGCCTCGGCATCCGTCGAGGAGATCGCCGGCAGCCTGCTCGGATTCCCGGCCGCGGTGCGCTTCACTCCGACGGCATTCGCCTGGGACTACGGGGACTCACAGATGGGGCGGAGCGCGACGGGTGGGGCGAGCTGGGCGGAGCTCGGGCTGCCGGAGTTCTCGGCGACCAGCACCAGCCATGTCTATGGTGCGCGAGGGGAGTTCACAGTCACGGTCGGGGTCGAGCTGACGGCCGAGTACCGCTTCGCCGGCGGCGCATGGCGCCCGATCACCGGCAGCGTCGGCATCACCGGCGGCGGGACGCCCGTCGTGGTGAAGTCGGCGACGACGGTCCTGGTCAACGGTTCCTGTCTGGAGAATCCGCGCGGCCCGGGATGCTGAGACGGAACACCTCGCCGAGCTGCTCAAGCTGCAGCTCGGCGAAGCTGTGCACGCGGGGGAGTGCTGCCGTCTCTGCGCTCTCGAGTGCGCCGACGACGTAGGCGCGCATGCCGGCCGCGCGTGCGGATGCCAGGCCGGCGTCCGCATCCTCGAACACGACGACGTCGCGTGGGTGCAGGCCGAGCTGCCGCGCCGCGCTCAGATAGGGATCGGGGGCGGGCTTGCCGCGCACGACATCTTCCGCGGCAACGATCACGGCGGGCATCGGTGCGCCGATGATGCGCATGCGTGCCTCGGCCAGCGCGCGAGGCGCCGAGGTCACGAGCGCGACCCTGTCGGCGGGCAGCGAGGCGAGGAATGCGGCGGCGCCCGGAATCTCCACGATGCCATCGACAGCACCCATCTCGAGTGCGACCAGTTCAGCGACGGCGGCGGCGACGTCGATGCCGTCGGAACCGAAGCGGGCGACCGTCTCCTCAGCTTTGCGTCCGTGGGAGACGGAGAGGAGCTCCTCAAGATCAGCTCCGTGCTGCCGCGCGAAGCCGGCCCAGGTGGCCTCGACGACCGCGGTCGAGTCGACGAGCGTTCCGTCCATGTCGAACAGGAAGCCTCGGGTCTCGAGGGTGTGAGCTGGGCAGTCGATCGGGTCAGTGGTCATCACCCCATCTTGCCTGCCCGCGCTGCGGCGTTGCGGGACGACTCTGCGGGTGCTCTGCGGGTCCAGCCGATCTCGACGCGCGCCGTGCCGTCCGGCGTGCGGTGCAGGCAGCAGAATGCTGGCATGGCCTCCGTTGTGCAGATCGTTCGCAATCTCGTCGCCCCGCTCACCCGCACCCGCCTGTTCCGCTGGGCGGCGCCCACCGTTCTCCCGGTGCTTGAACGAGTGGTCACGCGACTCAGCGACGGGCGTGCACAGCTGAGCGGTCTGCTCGTTCCGTCGCTCGTGCTGCACAGCATCGGTGCGAGGTCGGGCGTCGAACGCGACACCGAACTCATGTACACGCCGGACGGGCGCGGCAACGCGATCATCGCGGGCACGAGCTTCGCGCGTGACAAGCACCCGGCGTGGAGCTACAACCTGATCGCCCATCCGGATGCCGCGATCACGGTGCGTGGGCGTCGCCGTCCGGTGCGCGCCGAGCTGATCGACGCCGCAGAGCGCGACGCGGCCTGGCGGCTGATCGAAGCACAATGGCCGGGCTACCGCGGATACGAGCATGAATCGGGCCGCGTCGTGCGCCTGTTCCGGCTCCGCGTGCAGCCAGACAAGCCGGCGCACCCCTAGTCTCAACCTCCGAATCCCATCAATGTGCGGTTTGTGGGCCGAATCGTCACGGCGGCGAATCGCAGTGGCGGGCCCCGCAGCTCGCGCCCGTGCACGTCGGCGTGCCGGCGCACCACGGTTCCGCGCGCGGTCGAACGCCACGCGTCCGCGCTGCGAGAGGGATAAACACTGGTCAGCACTGGTTTCCTCCGAGCGATCGCGGCAGCCTCACCATCCGCGCGAGCTGCACGGGTTGCCCCGGCGGTGCCCTCTCGAAACACGCGAGAAGCGACATCCGCAGCGCAGGCACAGCTCCTCCCGACCGTTGCCGAACTGTGATGACATTCACAGACAATGCGGATGATCTGTGCAGACAGCGTCTGCATACTGTCAACTTCGCCCGCGGGGACCCCCGCCCGAGGGCCATAGATCAAGAGTCGCTCTGTGCACGATCTCGAGCGGCTCGCTTTGTGAAAGTCATGCCTAACTCAAATTCATCAACGATTCGCCCTTCTTCGCCCTCGACCAACACCGGTGCCACCCGCGTTCAGAAACTGAAACGCCGCCGGGGTCGCAGCAAGATCCTCGTCGCTGGAGCAGTCGTCGCCATCAGCGCGGTTGCCGGAACCGGCTTCGTCCTGCAGTCAACGGTCGTCGCCCACGCCGAGAGCGTCGCGGCCACCGCCGCACTCACCACATCAACCGGGCTCGCGAGCGAGCAGCTCTCCGCCTACTCCAGCGTTGCCGATGCCCACGCGGCACGCGTAGCCTCGATCACGCTCGACGAGGCTGGCGCGGTGCTCGCCGCCGCCGAGGGCAAGACGGATGCCGGCGACCTCGCCTCGTCCGTCGCCGCCCTCAGTAACTTCGAGTTGCTCGCACCGGGCCGCGTGTTCACGCTCGTGGACTCCACCAAGGACAAGGCGGCCACCGTTCAGGCGGCAACCGCAGAGGTCGACCGCGTCGCCGCAGAGCAGGCAGCAGCTCAGGCCGCGGCCGAAGCCGCAGCGGCCGCCGAAGCCGCGGCCGCCGAGAAGGCGGCATCCGCAGGGAGCGGCTCTTCCTCCTCCGGGTCCCGCCCGTCTGCCCCCACTGACCCGAGCGGTGCTCAGGCGATCGCCCGCGATCTGATGGCCGCTCAGTACGGCTGGGGTGAAGACCAGTTCGGCTGCCTCGTGGCGCTCTGGAACAAGGAGTCCGGCTGGAATGTGAACGCATACAACGCGTCCAGCGGAGCAACCGGCATCCCGCAGGCTCTTCCCGGCAGCAAGATGGCCTCGGCCGGCGATGACTGGGCGACCAACCCGGCGACCCAGATCACCTGGGGCCTCGGCTACATCGCAGGCCGCTACGGAACGCCGTGTGGCGCGTGGGACACCTCGCAGTCGCAGGGCTGGTACTAAGCGGCATCCGCTCCACGCAACTCCGGGCTTGACGCCCACACTGCGCCGTCTCGATCGGCCGGCAGGAATCCCTGCGGGCCGCATCGAGGCGGCGTAGCCTGTTTTGCGGGGGACCGACCATCACTTTCGATGTGAGAGGAAAGTCATGCAAAACATCACACCCTGCCTGTGGTTCGACGACCAGGGCGAGGAGGCCGCGAATTTCTACGTCTCGATCGTCGAGCGGTCGCGCATTCTTGAGGTCTCGCGCTATGGCGAGGGCGCCCCCGTTCCGGCCGGGACGGCGATGGTCGTCGAGTTCGAAATCGACGGCCTGAGGCTTCAGGCGCTGAACGGCGGGCCGGCGTTCAACTTCACGGAGGCGATCTCGCTCTCGATCGCCGCACCGACCCAGGCCGACATCGACCGGCTCTGGGATGCGCTCACGGCCGACGGCGGCGAGCCAGGTCGCTGCGGCTGGCTGAAAGACAAGTACGGGCTCTCCTGGCAGGTCGTGCCGCCCCGGCTCTCCGAGCTCCTCAGCGACCCCGACCCGGCCAAGGCCGGGGCGGTCATGCAGACCATGCTGCCGATGGGCAAGCTCGACCTGGCAGCCTTGGAAGCCGCATACAACGCCGCGTGATCGACCGGTCGCGGCGAAATCCCGCGTACGCTGAACCCGTGAATATTCGAGAGATCCCTCTGACCACCATCGACGGGCGCAGCACGACACTGAATGAGCTCGGCGACGGCGCCGTGCTCGTCGTGAACGTTGCATCGAAATGCGGCTTCACCCCTCAGTACGCCCAGCTTGAGGAGCTGTACGAGAAGTACGGCCAGGACGGGCTCACCGTCGTCGGATTCCCGTGCAACCAGTTCGCCGGTCAGGAGCCGGGCGACGGCGAGAGGATCCAGGACTTCTGCACGATCAACTACGGCGTGAGCTTCCCGCTGTTCGAGAAGGTCAAGGTCAACGGCAAGAACATGCACCCGCTGTACGAGGCGCTGCACGAGGTTCCGGATGCCGCAGGCAAGTCCGGCCGCGTCAAGTGGAACTTCGAGAAGTTCGTGATCGGTGCCGACGGCACCATGACGCGCTTCCGCTCAGCGGTGAAGCCCGATGACCCGGCCGTGATCGAGGCGATCGAGGCCGGACTGCCGGCGAAGCGCACCGTCAGCTAGCGCCGCGCGCCTGTTCCCGCCCCTCGAACTCGAAGAATCTGTCGTCTTCGCGAGCGAGAGTGCGCCGTTTCTACGAGTCCGTCGGGCGTCGAAGCTCGTCGCTTAAGCCGCGAGCGAGCGCACGCGCGCGATGCAGCATGACACGGGCGATGAGATCCCGCTGGAAGTACTCGAGGTCGTCGGCAGTGACTCGGATGTCGGTCCAATCGAGCTCGGCGAGCTCCTCGCGTCGACGAATGTCCTTGCGAAACTGGCCAACATCGCTCCGGTGATGGTCTCCCTCGTAGTCGAGCCCGAGCCGGAGCTCCGGGTAAGCGAGGTCCAGGACGTACCGCTTGCGTCGAACGGGGTGCGCGACCTCGAAGTTCAGAGCCGGCTCGGGCAGCCCGGCACCAGTGAGTAGCAGCCGAGTGTGCGATTCGGGGCGGGAGAGCGGCCCGTAGCGCACCAGACTCAACGCCTCTCGCAGCATCCTCGCATTCCGACGGGATCCGTGTCTGACGACCTCGTCCTGTAGCTCTTCCAGAGTGCAGAGCGGAGCGTGCTCGGGCCGAATCGGATGATCGCCTGTGACGAAGTAGTCGCCAACGGCCACCAGATCATTCAACGACAGCAGCCCCGCGAGCTGACACCACACGCGGGCGGGCGCCGCGGCCAACAGGGTTCCGCGCTGTCGGACTGGAACGAATTCATTCGACTCGTGCCAGACAACGCCGCTGCGCCGCGAGGGGTGCAGCGGCGCGACGACCGCGACATGCAGCGGCCCGTCTTCAAGTGCGGCCGGCAGCGGTGCGCCATAGAGGAGCGCCGCCGTCTGGTGGGTGAAGAACGCGGCATCCGGAAGCACGGTGCGGAGAGCCTCGACCCGCGCAAGCAGCGGATCGGCGCCAGTCGGAACGGCGCGCACACCGTGAAACGGGCGAGAAAGATCCGCGGAACGCAGGCGACCAGGCCCGACGCCGAGCGCCTGCGCCTCCGCGACGCGAAAGCCGCTGGCTCGAAGTGCCCTTGGGAGTGGAGTGTTCATGGTGCGAGACTGCGCCGAGACCGGCCCCCGCGGGGTTGCTCCGCGGAAGCTGTGGATCCCGTAGATGCCGCAGCCAGCTGTGCACAACAGCCGCAGTCATCGAAACTGCCTTCGAGCTGCGCCGCGGCGAACTCGAAGAACTGGCGCTGCCCGGCGCGAGATTGCCGCGGATGCTACGAGTTCGCGGTGTGCCCCGCGGAGGGAGTTGTTTCTACGAGTTCGGGAGCACCGCGAGGCGAGGCGCGGCGAACCCGAAGAAACTGCGCTGTGCGGCCTGCGAAGGGAGCTGTTTCTACGAGTTCGAGGCGCGACGGGAGCCGATGCTACGAGTTGCTGAGCGGCGCCGGGTGGCGGCGCGGCGGGTTAGGCGCCGAGCGGCGCCTGCAGCGGCCAGTCGCGGTCGTCGAGGATCACCTGGGCCGCGGCGTTCGTCGCGGAGTTCACCACGATCGGGGCGAGCAGGTTCACCGTCGTGCCGGATTCCGCGGGATTCGCGACCACATAGACGCGGGCGTCATCGCCGGAGGCGAGACCGAGCGACTCGCTCTGCGCCTGGCTGAGACTGGGCGTGTAGTCGGGCAGGTAGATCGCGGCATCCAGTACGAAGACGCGACGCGAGTCGCCGTCGACGGCCGAGAGCGTGAACAGCCCGACGGTGTCATCCACCGCGGCGAAGCTGAACTCCAGGCTGGGCTCGAAGCCGGGCGGAGGGGCGATGAAGCTCAGTGTCGCGCTCATCGCAGGAAGTCCATCAGCGTCGGCTGCAGCACACGCGCGGTGACGCCGAGCGCCGCCTGGTAGCTGATCTCCTGCGCCTTGAGGTCGAGGATGATGCGGCTGAGCTCGATGTCCTCCACCGCGGCACGCTGGGCCTCGAGTGATCCGGTCTTGTCCATCACTGTCTCCTCGGCGCGCATGATGAGCGCATGGCGGCTACCGACCGCCGACTGTTCGGTGCGGAGCGCGTGCAAGCGCTTGTCGATGTCGCCGAGGCTGGCGCCGATGTTGGTGCCGCCCCGCAG
>CAZZNX010000039.1:15777-16010 GCA_964655795.1 uncultured Leifsonia sp.
AGGGCGAAGGCGGAGTCGACGCCTTCTCCGAATGCCGCGGCGCCGTCGCCATCGACGCGCACGGTGGTGTCGGCGCCGATGCGGCGTTCGACGGTGCTGCCGGCCGCGCCGGTGAAGCTGAAGTCGGGGTTGAACGCCGCGCCGGCGCTCGAGTTGCCTGCAAACACGCTGCGGCCGAGATACTGCGTGTTGGCCAGGCCGAGCAGCTGCTCCTTGAGGCTGTCGAGCTCAAC
>CAZZNX010000039.1:16029-20681 GCA_964655795.1 uncultured Leifsonia sp.
CTTGGCTGTGGGGGAGAGCGCGCCATCGTTCGCACCCTGCACCGTGAGGTCGCGCACCCGCTTCATCGCGTCGTTGACCTCGGTGAGCGTGGAGTCGATCGTGCTGACCCAGCCGAGACCGTTGTCGATATTGCGGCTGTACTGGTCGTTCGCCCGTTGCTGAGCGCGGATGCGCATCGCATCGGCCGCGCCGCTCGGGTCTTCGGACGCTCGCGAGAACGCCTTCCGCGTCGTGGCCTGATCCTGCAGCTTGGCCAGCTGTGCCGCGCTCGCCTGCAGGTTCCGCTGCGCGGAGAGCATCGAGGTCTGTTGAGTGACTCGGCTGATCATTGCTTACCTTCCCACGAGTCCTGTGCGGTTGATGAGCACGTCGAGCATCTCGTCAACGGCGGTCATCACCCGGGCGGCGCCCTGGTAGGCGTGTTGGTACATGAGCAGGCTCACGTTCTCCTCGTCGATGTCGACGGATGAATTCGCCAACTGCATGCCGACGGCCGAGTTCGTCGCGAGCCCGGCCAGGTCGGCCTGACGGTTCTCCGAACGGGTGGTCACGCCGAGCTCGACGACGAAGTTCGACCAGAGGGTGTCTGGGGAGCCAGGACCGTCGCCGAGCTGCGAGATCGCGTCGGCGATGCTCCCGTCCAGCCCGCCGTTGCCCGGCTTGGCCGCGGCGATGCCGGCGATGCCGGTCGGCACGATGGTGAGGCCCTGCGCGAGCGGCTTGCCCGCGGTGAAGGCGAAGAAGTCGTGACCGGTCGTGCCGTCTGCGACGGCTCCGGTCTGGTGCACGGTGTTGACGGCATCCGCAAGCCTCTGAGCGAAGGCATCGAGGGATTCTGCGCCCTTCGCGATCGGCCCGCCGGATGCCGCGGGCGCCAGCATCGACACGGTGCCGCCGAGCTCTCCGCCGTCGAGGGCGATCGCCGTGCCAGGCCGGTGCGACCACTCGAGGGTCACCGGGCTTCCGGCCGAGCCGGCCATCGTGTTCGAGCCGATGACGTTCACCGAGCGCGCGGTCGTGCCGGTGACCAGGGCATTCCCGCCGATGTACACGTCGATCGTGCCGTCGCCGGCATCGCGCACGGTGCCGCCCGCAATGGCAGCGATCGTGGTCGCGAGCAGGCTGCGCTGGTCGAGCAGCTCGTTCACCGAGCTGCCGGATGCCGTCGCGGAGCGGATGCGGCCGTTCAGATCCGCGAGTTGGGACGCGGCGCTGTTGAGCTCGGCCGTCAGATCGCGCACTTCGCCGCGCAGCTGCGACCACTGGTTGTCGAACTCGGAGTATGTGTTCGAGAGCTGCTTGGCGAGTGCTCCGGCCTGCTGCAACAGCACGCCGGCCTGAGCCGGTTCCCCTGGGCTGTTGGCGACGTCCTGCCACGAGGCCCAGAAGTTGTCGAGCTGCGCGGAGATTCCCTTGTCGCCCGGCTCGTTCAGCACGGACTCCATGCCGGAGAACGCGGTCGCCCGTGCGGCGCTGAAGCCGGAGACGCCGGCGGCGGCACGCACCCTGGCATCGAGGTGCACGTCGCCGAGGCGGGCGATGCCATCGATGTTGACGCCCCCGCCCGGGCGCACGCCGAGAGAGAACTTGCCAGCCATCGCCGGCCCGCCGATGGCGGAGGTCGTCAGGCGCTGGCGGGTGTAGCCCTCCGTGCGCGCGTTGGCGATGTTCTGGCCGGATACGTCGATCCCGGCCTTGGCGGCGGAGAGGCCCCGGTACGCGGTGTTGAGGCCGCTGAATGTGCTCACGTGCGCTGGCTCACAATTTCTCGTCGAAAAGCAGGGAGGATGACTCCGCGTGGTGTGCGGATCCGCTGGCGTCGTATGTGCCTGAGACGGTCTCGACTCCTGCGAGGGTCTCTTGCACACCGCGAACGGCTGTGCGCAGGAACTGCTCGTTCACGTCGCGCACCTCCCGGATCTGCCCGGTCAGCTCTGTCATCGCCGCAAGGTGCGCCGTGAAGATGTCCTGCCACGGTCCGGCCGGCGCTGCGCCGATGATCTCGCGCAACGACGCGTCTTCCGCGCAGCCCCATTCCGTGGCCACGTCGGCGACCTCGACGGAACGACCGAGCGCGGCATCCCGAAGCCGGTTCATCACCTGTTCGACCTCGCGGCTCGCGTGGCCTACCCAGCGCGATTTGCCGGCGGTGAGCAGTAGCTGCTCCTCCTCGAGCTTGAAGAGCAACAGCTCCAGCAGCTCGCGTTCGCGCCACAACATTGCGGAGAGCTCGTTGACGCCCACTGGCTCGCCTTTCTGTCGGGTGCTGTCGGGGAGGAATGCGGTGACCGTTCGGGTCACAACACACTCTCGGCAGCCTTCTCAATCATGTTAGTGAGGCGGCCGTGAATCGGGCTGAAAGGGGCTCCGCCCCAAACGAGGGTCGGCATTGTGGAGGACACTCGCACTGGGGGAGTCCGGTCGCGCGTGTCGGGAACTCCCCGCGGTTACGGTTGAAAACACCCGAGGAACTGACCCGCCTACCCGTGTCAATCGTCCAACAAAGGTGCGTGACCCTGCACGCTGCCACAACTGCAGGAATTGATATTTGTGAATCGTGCGGAACGCAATGAACTCGTTGTCGCCAACCTCCCTCTCGTCGGCTACCTCGTGGCCGACGTCTGTGCCAGGGCCAGCCACCTCTCGCGAGATGACCTCGCGTCGGCCGGCGCGTTGGCACTGGTGGGCTGTGCAGAGAACTTTGATGAGAGCCGCGGTATTCCGTTCGGCGCATATGCCCGTACGCGGATCCTCGGCGCCTTCGCCGACGAAATGCGCTCCAGCGACTGGGCGACCCGATCGGCGCGCAAGCGCATCACGGAGGCCGTCTCCGTTCGCGAGACGCTGACCGCCGGCCTCGGGCGCACGCCGAGCATCGACGAGCTCGCCGCGGCGATGGGTGTCGACCGCGAGACCGCGGCGGCAGCGCTCTCTGATGCCGCACGCTCCGTGACCACGATCGACGAGAGCACGGCCGAATACCTCGTGTCGGAGATGACCTCGCCGGAGGAGTCGCTGCTCATCGACGAGCGGCAGCGCGTCGTGCGCTCTGCAGTCGATGCCCTGCCGGAGCGCATGGCCATGATCGTTCGCGCCATCTACTTCGACGACCGTTCCGTCAAGGAGGTCGCCGACGAGCTCGGCATCACGCACTCGGCCGTCTCGCAGCAGCGGTCGGAGGCGATCCGGCTGATCCGCGACGGACTGGGCGCCCACTACTCGGATGAGCCCACTGCGGCCGCTGTGCCCGACATCCGCCTGAGCGCAGCGCGCCGCACGGCCTACCTCTCGCGCTTCGAGGATCACCTCGCCGCGGGCATGCGCGGCAGGACGGCCGCCGCATTCATCAGCCAGGTCGGCTGAGCGCGCAGAAAAACTTCCCAGCTGAATCCCTAACGGATGCCACCGAGCCGCCGATTGTTCTGAGTACTGGCCCACGGACGGGCCGGTGTACAGAACCCACTCACGGAGGAATTCATCATGGGTATGCAGATCAACAACAACATCGCGGCGAACAACTCGTACCGCAACCTGTCCATCACGCAGAACGACCTGTCGAAGTCGCTGGAGAAGCTGTCCAGCGGTCTGCGCATCAACCGTGCGGCTGACGACGCTGCCGGCCTGGCGATCTCCGAGGGTCTGCGTTCGCAGGTCGGTGGCCTCACGGTTGCCGCTCGCAATGCGCAGGACGGCATCAGCGTCATCCAGACCGCTGAAGGCGCCCTGACCGAGGTGCACTCCATCCTGCAGCGTGTGCGTGACCTCGCCGTTCAGGCTGGTAACGACTCGAACAACGCTGACTCGCGCACCGCGATCCAGACCGAGGTCACCGCCCTCACCGAAGAGCTCACGCGCATCGGTGCGTCGACCAACTTCAACGGCATCAAGCTGCTCGACGGCAGCAACGCCACGCTGACCTTCCAGGTCGGTGCCGGTGGCGTCGCCGCTGAGGACCAGATCGATGTCGACCTGGCCGGCGCGAACATCACGACCATCGCAACGGCTGTCGGTGCACTCACCTTCACCGACGCGACGGCTGCTGCCGCCTCGATCGTCGCCCTGGACACCCAGATCACGGCAGTGTCGACGGCTCGTTCGGAGCTCGGTGCCTCGCAGAACCGCTTCGAGTCGACCATCAAGAGCCTCAACGTGTCGAAGGAGAACCTCTCGGCTGCCGAGTCGCGCATCCGCGACACCGACATGGCGTCCGAGATGGTCAAGTACACCCGCTCGAACGTGCTCTCGCAGGCCGGTACCGCCATGCTCGCGCAGGCGAACCAGTCCAACCAGGGCGTTCTCCAGCTCCTCCGCTAGTCGGCCGCGGCCACAAGCCGCACCGACCAGCTGAGAAGTACAGCAACATGACGATGGCCGGTGCCGGGCGCGACGAACTAGTCGTGATCCCGTCACCGGCCCTCGTGCACTCCGTACACGAAGACGATCGAAACACAGGGCAGTAATCATGGGAATCTCGCTCGACGGCCTGGTCAGTGGCCTCGACACCGCGAAGTTGATCGCGTCGTTGATGGCGGTCGAGGCGATTCCGCAGAACATTCTGCAGGGTAAGTACACCTCGACGCAGAACTACCTGAAGACCCTGCAGACCCTGAACTCGTCGATCGCATCGCTGGCAGAGCTCGGCAAGAACGGC
>CAZZNX010000039.1:20691-27129 GCA_964655795.1 uncultured Leifsonia sp.
AAGCCCGACGCGCTCGCCCTGTTCAGCGCCACCAGTTCCGACAAATCCGCCACCGTCGTGGTCGGCAAGGGTGCAGGCGCGACGCAGCTCGACGTCACCGTCGACACGCTCGCCCAGGCCCAACAACTGGTCACAGCACCCATTCCGACGTGGCCGAGCAACCCGCCGGTCCTCACGGTCGAGGCCGCAGACGGCACCCTGAAAGAAATCACGGCAGCCTCCGGCTCCATCAGCGATGTCGGGCGCGCCATCAACGCCGCAGAGGCCGGCGTCCAGGCGACCCGCGTTGCGGCCGGCGTCGACGCCGGCACCGGTGAAACCCTCTACCGGCTCCAGCTCACCGCGACAGAGACCGGCAGTGCCGGCGCGTTCACGATGTACGACGGCACCGCCGCCACCGTCACCGCCGGCACCGCCCCGGTCCTGAGTGCCACGACGATCCGCACCGCGAGCGACGCCCAGGTCACGCTCTGGAAGGGCACTGCGGCCGAGCAGACGATCAGTTCGAGCAGCAACACCTTCGCCGACCTGGTCCCGGGTGTCTCGGTCACCGTGAGCGCGACGAGCACGACGCCCATCACCATCACGGTGGCCCGCGACGATGCGGCGATCGGCAAGGTCGCCGAGACGCTGATCGGCAAGCTCAACGAAATCTTCGAGTTCATCGACTCCAAGCGCGCGCTCACCACGACCGGCGCCGATGGCAAGCCCGTCGTGGCCGGCGGTGTGTTCAGCTCCGACAGCACGGTTCGCGACGTCGAGCAGCGACTGCTCGATGCGGCATCCGCCCCGATCGACGGCCGTTCGCCGTCGGAGTTCGGCATCAGCATCACCAAGGGCGGGCGCATGGAGCTCGACGCGGAGAAATTCGCGAAGTCCCTCGCCGAAGACCCGGGGGCGACCCAGAAGGCTCTCACCACGATCACGACCAGGCTCGAGGAGGCGGCTCGTACCGCCTCCGACAAGTACGACGGCCAGATCACGTCCAAGATCACCGGGCAGACGTCGCTGTCGAAGGACATCACCGAACAGATCGCCAACTGGGATCGGCGCTTGGCCTCGCGCGAGGAGACGCTCAAGCGCACGTACTCCGCGCTCGAGGTGCAGTTGAGCAAGCTGAACGCCCAGTCCTCATGGATCGGATCGCAGCTGTCCGGCCTGAACGCAGGGAACTCGCAGTGAAACTGATCGGCATCACCACAGACGCCGCGCCGAACGCGGAGACGCAGCCGGCGGCGGCGCCCATCGCGTTCCTACCTCAGCGCCCGGCCGTGCCGGCTGCCAACGATCGTGCGGCCCAGCTCAACCGCGACGCCGTGCTGTCTGCGACCCCCGTGCGCCTGCTCACGATGCTCTACGACCGCCTGCTGCTGGACCTCGGCCGTGCAGAGCAGGCGCAGCTCGCCGAGAACTGGCCGGCTGCGAGCGATCAACTCCAGCACGCACAGGCGATCCTCACCGAGCTCAGCGGATCGCTCCGGCTCGACGTGTGGGACGGTGCCGACGGGCTCCTCGCGCTTTACACCTACGTGACGAACGCCCTCGTGCTCGCCAACATCCACCGTGACATCGCCCGAACGCGTGAGGCCATCGCGCTGCTTGAGCCCCTGCGCGCCGCCTGGCACGACGCCGCGGCGATCCTGCCAGCGCAGCAGGCGGCACAGAGCACGGGAGCGTTGGGCATTGCCTAGGCCGCAGAACAACCCAGTAGACATGCCTCCCCGCCAGGCCAGCGATGCAGAACGGCTGTGGCAGAGCGTGCTCGCCGAGTTGGAGGGCGCACTCAGCCGCGAGGGGGACTCGGCCGACGACACGGCAGACGATGCCTATGCCGGAAGCGGCATGTGGCGGGCGCCCTCGCAGCTTCCCGCTCTGCCTGAATCGCTGCGCGAACGCGCGAACGCGCTGCACGAACGCCAGCTCCAACGTGAGCGTGAGCTGCGCAGCGAACGAACGCAGGTCGGCAGACACCTCGAGGCTCTGCGCGTCGTTCCGCTCCCACGGTCGGCTGCGGCATCCGTCTACCTCGACATCTCCGGCTAGGCAGAATCTTCACGAACCGACTTACGAACGGTTTTCGTCAGCCGAGAGTAAGCAGTGAGCACGGATCGCTCACCTTCTTCGGCCACGGATCGGCCACCTGTCAGCAGCTTTCGCCGTCGCTAAGGACGAATGTGTTCGATTCCGTGAGCCTCTCAGCTCTCTCCAGCGCCCTGGACGGACTGGCCATGCGCCAGCGCTCCATCGCCGACAACATCGCCAACGTCAACACCCCCGGCTATCACGCCAAGCGGGTCGCGTTCGAGGGCGCTCTTGCCGCATCGATCGCCGGCGGCGACGGGCACACGGATGCCACGGTTGAGCGTTCGCTCGAACCGACCCGTCTGAACGGCAACAACGTCAACCTCGACACCGAGACGCTCTCGAACATCGACACGGTGCTGCGCTTCCAGTTCGCATCACGCGCCATCGAGGGCCAGTTCACAAGTGTTCGCAGCGCCATGAGAAGCAATTGACGAGGGAATGACCCATGACCTTTGACGCAATCGGAATCGCCGGATCGGCGATGACCGTCCACCGCAAATGGCTCGACGCCATCTCGGACAACATCGCCAACATCAACACCGTGACCTCGAGCGACGGTGCCGCGTTCCAGGAACGCTTCATCCTCGCCCAGGCCGGCGATGACGGCGGGGTCTTCGTCGCGGGCACGGTGCAGGGCGACGCCGAGGGTCGGATGGTCCACGAGCCGGAACACCCCCTTGCCGACGCCAACGGCTACGTGCGTTACCCCGACATCGATCTGGGAGCCCAGATGAGCAGCCTGATCATGGCGCAGCGCGGCTACCAGGCCAATGCCGCCGTCGTCGACCGGGCCAAGGAAAGCTACCAGGCCGCACTCCAGATCGGACGTGGCTGATGCCGATCGGAGCCATCGACGCCGTCTCCGCCGGCGCCGGAGCGGTGCAGGGCGTTCTCCCGAGTGGCTACATCGATGTCGCGGCAGCGCCGGCGGCCACCGGTGGAACCGGTTTCGCCACCGCGCTCAGCGGCGCGGTCGAGAACATGCAGCAACTGCAGTCGACCTCGAACGAGCTCGCGCTGCGCGCCGTCTCGGGTGACCTCACCGATATCCACGCTGCCACGATCGCGTCGACGAAGGCGCAGGTCACGGTTGAGCTCGTCGCCGCCATCCGCAACAAGGGCGTCGACGCGTTCAACGAGATCATGAGGATGCAGGCCTGATGCCCCGCCAGGTCACCTCCTTCTTCCAGCGCTTCACGTCGGGAGTCCGCGAATTCACCGTCGCGCAGCGCACCCTCGCGCTGCTCGCCGTCGCCGTGCTCGTGCTCGGCGTCGCGGGGCTCGGTGTCTGGCTCAGCCGGCCGTCGTACGCACCCCTCTTCACCGGGCTGGAGGCGGCGGACGCGAACTCGATCGTCGAACAGCTGCAGGCCGATGGCGTTCCCTACGAGCTCAGCGACGGCGGTGGCACCATCATGGTCCCGCAGGCCGAGGTGTACAACGAACGCCTCAAGGCCGCGGCGGCCGGGCTGCCCAGTGCGAGCAGCGGCGGCTACTCGCTTCTCGACGACATGGGTGTCACCACGTCCGAGTTCCAGCAGTCGGTCACGTACAAGCGGGCGCTTGAGGGCGAGCTCGCCGCAACGATCTCGGCCCTCAGCGGTGTGAAGACGGCATCCGTTCGTCTCGCCATCCCGCAGGAAACCGTCTTCGCCGCCGAGAAGGCCGCGCCGACCGCGTCGGTGTTCATCGAGACCACCAGGGGCGAATCGCTCGACTCCGAGCAGGTGCAGGCGATCGTCCACCTCACCTCGGCCTCGATCGAGGGCATGACGGCAACGGATGTCGCCGTCATCGACTCGTCCGGAACCGTGCTCTCCGCCGTGGGCGGGAACCCGACGGGTGGAGCGGGCAAAGAGGCGAACGACTACGAGACCCGGGTGCGCAGCTCCGTGCAGGCCATGCTCGACACCGTGGTGGGCGTCGGCAACTCGACTGTCGTCGTCGCAGCCGATGTCAGCAGCGAGTCGGCTGAACGCACCGCAGAGACCTTCGTCGCCCCCGAGACGGTCACCCCGCTGAACGAGTCACGGGAGACCGAGAGCTACACCGGAACCGGGGGGACAGGAGCCGGGGTGCTTGGACCGGACAACATCGCCGTCCCCGGCGGCGCCGATGGCAACGGCACCTTCAACTCGGAGTCGGTGACCAGCAACAACGCCATCGACAAGGTCACGGAGACGCGTACGATCCCGGCCGGAACCCTCGCCAGGCAGTCGGTGTCCGTCGCCGTCAACGATGCCATTCCCGGCGACGTCAACATGGGCAATCTGCGCGCACTCGTATCGGCGGCGGCCGGTATCGACGTCGACCGCGGCGACACCGTCACCGTCGAGTACATGAGCTTCGACAGCACCGGTGCCACGGCAGCCGAGACGGCGTTGGCCGAGGCCAAGGCGGCAGCGGCCTCAGAGCAGATGACCGAGATCGTGCGGATGGGCATCATCGCCCTGGCCGTGTTGATCGCGCTCGTGTTCATCGCCGTCATGATCAGCCGTTCCCGCCGTGCCAGTCGTGAGGCCGTCGACGAGGAGGAACTCCTCGCCGCCCGCGCCGCCCTGGCCGCCGCGCAGGAGCCGCTCGTGCTGGCTGCGCCCACCGTGCCGCTGCAGCTCGAGACCGAGGTTCTGCCCGTCGCGCCCGACTCCGACCGCACACGGTCGGAGATCGAGATGCTCGCTGCGCGCGACCCCCAGAAGACCGCGGAGTACCTCCGGGCGCTCATGGATGACAGGCAGCCGGTATGAGCGGGGTCAAGGCCACCACGTTGAGCGGAACGCAGAAGGCCGCCGTCGTGCTCATGAACATGGACCCGCTGCGTGCAGCTGAGGTCATGAAGCAGTTTGACGAACACGAGGCGGAGGAGATTGCCGCCGAGATCGTGCGCCTGCGCCGGGTGGACGCCACCGTGGCAGAGGAGACGCTCGCAGAGTTCCACGCGATGGCCACCAGTGGCACCCGCCAGACCAGGGGCGGCAAGGACTTCGCCGTCGGGCTGCTCGAAGCATCCTTCGGTGCCGAGAGGGCCGCAGGGGTGATGAGCCGTGTCGCATCGACGATGGCCGGGCGAGCATTCGAGTTCCTGGATGTCGCCGAGCCCGGTCAGCTGCAGAGCCTGCTCTCCGCCGAACTGCCGCAGACCGCGGCACTCGTGCTCGCACACCTGCGGCCAGAGCAGGCATCCGCCGTGCTCGCCGGCTTCGACGAGAACGTCCGCACCGATGTGGCCCACTGCATCGCCACGATGGGCAGCGCGACGCCGGAGGCCGTGCGGATCCTCGCCGACACCCTCAAACTGCGTGCGGGCGCCGTCGTGACGAGCCGAGACAGCTTCGAGGTTGTCGGCGGAGTTCAGCCACTCGTCGAGATCATCAACCGGGCCGACCTCGCCACCGAGCGCGCAGTGCTCGAAGGCCTCGACCTGCGCGATCCGGCGCTGGCCGATGAGGTGCGTTCGCGCATGCTCACCTTCGCCGACATCGTGCGCCTCGAACGCCGCGACGTGCAGCAGGTGCTGCGCGGAATCGATGTGCGCGTCCTCGCCGTCGCCATGAAGGGCGCGACCGAACCCGTCGCCGAGATGATCCGCGGCAACATGTCCGAGCGCAACCGCGAAATCCTGGACGACGAGATCGGATCGACCGGCCCCCTGCGGCTCTCGCAGGTGGAGGAAGCACGCGCAGACGTGGTCCGTGCCATCCGCAACCTGGAGGCCGATGGCCAGATCACCGTCGCCAGAGGAGACGAAGATGCCTTCGTCGACTGATGCCCTGTTCGAGACGCTCGCCTTCCCGAGTGTCGACGGTGCCGGCACCAGCGGAGTTCGCGATCAGGCGCGCCTGCACCGGGCCGTCGAGCAGGCAACGGTTCGGGGCCACGCGGCGGGCTACGCCGCCGGGCTGCGCGAGGCGAGTGTGATCGCAGCAGAGCGACTGGCCAGCCTCGAGGCGGAGCACGCCGAACGGGCCGTCCGGGCCGCCGCCCGGGTGGATGCCGAATGCGCAACCCTGGCTCTCGCCGCCGCCGCCGTGCAGCGCACAGTCGTTCCCGTGCTCGAGCAGAGCGATGACGCCGTGCTCGCCGCCGCGCTCGACATCGCGGAGGCCGTCATCGGCTCCGAACTCAGCGATGCGGACGCAGGCGCCTCCGCTGCGCTCCGCCGCGTACTCGGCGCGCTCGGCTCCGACGCCGAGCTCCCCGGCCTGACTCTGCGCCTGCACCCGGATGACGCGGAACTGCTCCGTGCCACCGGCCAGCTCCCTCCGTCGCTCAGCGTGCAGCCCGACCCGGCTCTCGACAGGGGAGACGCCGTCGCCCAGCTGCCGGACGGCCTCGTCGACGCGCGCATCGGCA
>CAZZNX010000040.1:0-26672 GCA_964655795.1 uncultured Leifsonia sp.
TTCCGGTGTGAGTTCGCCCGGTGCCACAACGCAGAGATCCCGGATGCCGCAGTGCGGCATCCGGGATCTCGACACGCTCGATCACCGAGCGGGTGGGTGGTGGCTACTCGCGGGTCGCGGCGCCGAGGAGCTCGGCGGCGCGGGCGGCGCCCGCCAGCTTGGCCTCGCTCGCCTCGGCGGCGGTGAGCGTGCGATCGGCTGCACGGAAGCGCAGCGCGAAGGTGAGGCTCTTCTGGCCGGGCTCGAGACCGGTGCCGCGGTAGTCGTCGACGAGGTGCAGCTCTTCGAGCAGCTCCCCCGCGCCGTCGCGCACGGCGGCGAGCACGGCAGCGGCAGGCACCTCGGTGTCGACGAGCAGCGTGAGGTCCTGCGTCGCGGCCGGGAAGGTGCCGATGACGGCGGCCTCCACGAGCGGCTCGGCGAGGGCGATCACGGCGTCGAGGTCGAGTTCGACGACGACAACCACGCGCGGCAGGTCGGCGTCGAGTGCGATCTGCGGAAGCAGCTCGCCGGCGAAGCCGACGCTCTGGCCCGCGATGAGCAGCTCGGCGGTGCGGCCGGGGTGCATGGCCTTGTGTCGGCCCTGGGCGATCTCGATCCTGGCACCCGTTGCGAGGGCGATCTGATCGACGATTGCGATGGCATCGGCGATGCCGGCCGGGATCGCGCCCTGGCCTGGCTGCTTGCTGACGACGTTGCCGACGATGAGTGCGGCGACGTGGCGTGGCTGCGGCGGGATGCCGGCGTTCAGCTCCGCCAGCTGCTCCGCGCTCGGGCGCTGCACGCCGGACGGCAGCTCGGCCTGACCGTAGTGCGCGCCGGCCTCCGGGGTGAAGACGAGGCCGAGCTCGTAGAGCGCGACGTCGGTCAGACCGCGGGACAGGTTGCGCTTGGCCGCCTCGATCAACCCGGGAAGCAGGGTCGTGCGGAGGAACGGGGCGCTGGCGTCGAGCGCGTTGGCGACCTTGATCTGCGGTACCTCGAGCGCCTCGGCGGCACCGTAGAGGTCGTTCTGCGCCTTCGGAAGGAACGGGAAAGCGATGATCTCGGTGGAACCCGCTGCGGCCAGGGTGTCTGCCACGGTGCGGCGGATCCGCTGCTCACGGGTCAGGCCACGGCCGGCCGGGGCGACGGGCAGCACGGAGGGGATGCGCTCGTAGCCGACGATGCGGGCGACCTCTTCGGCCAGGTCCGACTTGTCGGTGATGTCGGGGCGCCAGCTCGGCGGGGTGACGAGCAGTCCGCCTTCTGCATCGGCGATGGTTCCGCCGACCTCGGCGAGGGAGCCACGGATCTCGTCGTCGCTGTAGTCGACGCCGATGAGGCCGGAGACGTAGCCGTTCGGCAGCAGGATCGCGGTGGCCGCTGCGGCTTCACCGGTCAGCGAGCCCGCGGCATCCGCGGTTCCACCGGCCAGGTCCACCAGCAGCTGCGCGACGCGGGCGGTCGCGGCCTGGGCGATCTGCGGGTCGACGCCGCGCTCGAAGCGCTTGGCGGCCTCGCTCGGCAGCTTGTGCCTGCGGGCGGACCGGGCGATGCTCACCGGGTCGAAATTGGCGGCCTCGATGAGCACGTTGCTCGTCGAGTCGCTGATCTCGGTGTCGGCCCCACCCATGACGCCGGCGATGCCGATGGCGCCGCTCTCGTCGGTGATGAGCAGGTCTTCCGCGTGCAGCGCACGCACCTGCTCGTCGAGGGTGGTGATCTTCTCCCCCGCGGTCGCACGGCGCACGGTGATGCCGCCGCTGAGCTTGTCGAGGTCGTATCCGTGGGTCGGCTGGCCGAGCTCGAGCATCACGTAGTTGGTGATGTCCACTGGCAGCGAGATGGAGCGGATGCCGGCGAGCTTCAGCCGGGCAACCATCCACGGCGGAGTCGGGCGGGTGGCGTCGATGCCTCGCACGATGCGCGTCGAGAACACCGAGACGCCGGCACGGCCGTGGATCGGAGCGTCGTCGGCGAAGGCGACGGGGAAACCCTCGTTGGCGCTCGGCGTCAGTGCGCCGTGGGCGGCTGGGTCACGGAAGGTCGCTCCGGTCGCGTGCGAGTACTCGCGGGCGACACCACGGATCGAGAAGGCGTAACCGCGGTCCGGCGTCACGTTGATCTCGACGGCTTCGTCGTCGAGGCCGAGCAGGGCGATGGCGTCGGTGCCGACCTCCGGGTCGAGGCCAAGCGTCGACAGACGCAGGATGCCGTCGTGGTCGTCGCCGATGCCGAGCTCACGCACGGAGGCGATCATGCCGTCGGAGACGTGGCCGTAGGTCTTGCGCGGGGCGATCGGGAACGGCCCGGGCAGCACGGCGCCCGGCAGGGTCACGACGACCTTGTCACCGACGAAGAAGTTGCCTGCACCGCAGACGATGCCGTGCACGGCGTCGCCGCCGTCGGCAGCCGTCTGGCCGTCGGGCGCGACACGCACCTGGCACCAGCGGATGGTCTTGCCGTTGGACTGCGGCTCTTCGACGAACTCGAGCACCTCACCGACGACGATCGGGCCGCTCAGCTCGAAGCTGTGCACCTCTTCCTCTTCGAGTCCGACCTTCACGAGTGCTGCGTGCACGTCGTCAGAGGTCGTTCCCGGTGCGAGATCAACGAATTCCGCGAGCCAACTCAGGGGCACCCGCATGACTAAACCACCATTCCGAACTGCTGGGAGAAGCGCACATCGCCCTCGACCATTTCACGCATGTCTTGTACATCGCTGCGCAGCATCAGGCCGCGCTCGATTCCCATCCCGAAGGCGAAGCCCGAGTACACCTCTGGGTCGATGCCGGCAGCGCGCAGCACGTTGGGGTTGATCATGCCGCATCCACCCCACTCGATCCAGCGGGCGCCGTGCTTGAACGTCGGGTGCCAGAAGTCGAGCTCGGCGCTCGGCTCCGTGAACGGGAAGTAGCTGGGGCGCAGGCGGATCTTGGCCTCGTCGCCGAAGATCGACTTCACAAAGTGGTCGAGCGTTCCCTTGAGGTGCGCCATGGTCAGGCCCTTGTCGACGGCCAGACCCTCGAACTGCATGAACACGGGCAGGTGCGTCGCGTCGAACTCGTCGGTGCGGTAGACACGGCCGGGCGCCAGCACGTAGACGGGCAGTTCGCGGTCGAGCATCGACCGCACCTGCACCGGCGAGGTGTGCGTGCGCAGCACGAGGTGCGACTCCGGCGGGTCGATGAAGAAGGTGTCCTGCATCGCGCGCGCCGGGTGGTCTGCGTCAAAGTTCAGTGCGTCGAAGTTGAACCACTCGCTCTCGACCTCCGGCCCCTCGGCGATCTCCCAGCCCATGCCGGTGAACACGTCGCAGACGCGGTCCTGCAGCAGGGTGAGCGGATGCCGCGCGCCTGCGCGGTAGCGGCTGGCCAGCGCGGTGACGTCGACGACCTCGGCCTCGAGCTGTGCGGCGGCCTCGGCGGCGACGATGCCCTCTTCGCGCGCGGCAAAGGCCTGCGCGACACGGGCGCGGGCCTGACCGACGAGCTTGCCGAGGGCGGCCTTCTGGTCTTTGGGCACATCGCGCAGCGTGGCATTCAGCTGGGCCAGCGGCGAGGCCTCGCCGGTGTGCTCCGTGCGCACGGTCTTCAGCGCGGCGGAGTCGGCGGCGGAGTCGATCGCCGCGAGTGCGGCATCGACGGCCGCGGCGACGGCGGATTCGGTGATTACAGCTTCTGGGAGCTCAGTGGACTCAGACACAAGGCACAAGTTTACTCAGCCCAAGGCGACCATCGCGCCGCAGCCTCAGCCTCGGCCGCGCGCGTCCGTTCAGCGCTCCGCGGCGGGCGGGTCCATCTGCGCCTCGACGGAGCCTTGCAGGCTCAACACTTCGGCGTTGGGGTCGACGGCCGGCGGCTTCTTGCCGCGGCGGACCTTGCCCCCTCCGCTCGCGGTGCGCCGCGAGAGCCAGCGGGCGAACCAGGACAGCGAGAGGTTCATGATCAGGTAGAGCACCAACGTCACGAAGAAGAGCGAGAACAGATAACGGTTGCCGACGGCGCTGGCGATCTGATTCATCGTCACGCGGATGAGCTCGAGATAGCCGACGATGTAGCCGAGCGAGGTGTCCTTGAGCAGCACGACGAGTTGCGCGACGATGATCGGCAGCATCTGCCGGAACGCCTGCGGAAACTCCACCAGCAGCCGCGATTGCAGCGGCCTCATGCCCAGGCTCAGACCGGCCTCACGTTGGCCGCGCGGCAGCGAAGTCAGGCCCGCCCGCAACGCCTCGCCGATGAGGGCCCCGTTGTAGAGGATCAGCGCGATCACGACGGCCCAGTACGCACCGGTCGAGCCGGCCAGGAGGATGAACAGCATCATCAGCAGCACCGGCATCCCGCGCAGGAACTCCAGCACAATCGTGGTGGGGATCCGGATCCACTTCGTCTCCGCGCTGCGCAGCAGCGAGAAGACAATGCCGAGGAGGACAGCGCCGACGGCGGCGACCGCCGCAGCCTTCAGGGTTCCGACCACACCGACGAAGATGATCTGGTTCCACACGCGCGGGTCGAGGAAGATGTCCCAGCGACTCTCGTCGAGCATGCTCGGCAGTTCGACACCGCTTGTGGCAACGCGCGGCGCAGCCAGTACGGAGTAGACCCAGGCGGCACCGGCCGCGAGCAGGAGGAGCCCGACGACGGAGAGGATCAGGGAGAGACGCCGACCCTTGGGGCCCTGCGCGTCGAAGAGGACACTCGAGCCGCTCATCGCCGCACCGCCACTCGCTTCTCAATGCGCCCGGCCAGGAAGCCGAGCGGAATCGTGATGATCAGGTAGAACGTTGCGACGCCGAGCAGGATTGCGATGACCGCGTCACCGTTGGCGTTGGCCAGCTCCTTGCCGATCGTGAACAGCTCGGCCACGAAGAAGCCGCCGGCGACGGAGGTGTTCTTGGTGAGGGCGATGAGCACGTTGATCAGCGGCGGAATCGTCATCCGGAAGGCCTGGGGCAGGATGACGAGGCTCACACTCTGACCGAAGCCGAGGCCGAGGCTGCGTGCCGCCTCTGCCTGCCCGATGGGCACTCCGTTGATGCCGGAGCGGAGCGCCTCAGCCACGAATGGCGAGGTGTACACGCTCAACCCGATCATCGCGAAGACGAGATAGCTCAGGTCGGCGCCGAAGTACGGCAGGATGAATGCGCAGAAGAACAGGATGAGGGTCAGCGGGGTGTTGCGCACGAGCTCCGTGTACACGGTGGCGAAACCCCGCAGCGAGGCGACGGGCGAGATGCGCATCGCAGCGACCAGCGTCCCGATGATGAACGCAGCGACTCCGGAGACGACGAGCAACTGCAGCGTCAGCAGGAAGCCGCTGAGATAGCGGGGCAGATTCTCGATCACCGCATCCATGCGGGGGTCCTTTCGGCAGTGCGGTGATGGTGTGGGCCGGGCGGTTGCCCGGCCCACACCAGCTTCACGCTAGGAGCGGGCGGCTACGGAGCCGATCATGCACACGGCTCGACGGCCGGCGGATCGACGTAGGGAAGCACCGTTCCCGCTGTCGAGTTCCACGCCTCCTCGTAGCTGCCGTCTTCGTAGGCTGCCTCAAGGGTGTCGTTGATGAAGGTGCAGAACTCGGTGTCGTCCTTCATCAGGCCGATTCCGTAGGGCTCCTCGGTGAACGGCTTGCCGACGCCCTTGAACTCCCCCTCGTTCTGCGCGGCCAGGCCGGCGAGGATGACGTTGTCGGTGCTGACGGCGACGACGTCACCGGAGCGGAGCGGCTCCAGGCAGTTCGTGTAGGTGTCGGTGAGCACGGGCACCGCGCCGATCTCGGCCAGCTTCGCTGCAGGCGTCGACCCGGTGACGGAGCAGACCTTCTCCCCGACGAGGTCGTCCTCGCTCGTGATTGTGTCGTTGTCTGCCAGCACCAGGATCGACTGTCCGGCCAGGTAGTACGGGCCGGCGAAGGAGATGACTTCCTTGCGCTTGTCGTTGATCGTGTACGTGGCCACGACGATGTCGACCTCACCGTTCTCGATGAACGGTTCGCGGTTCGCCGAGACGGCTTCCTTCCATTCGATGTTCTCCGGAGCGATGCCGAGACCGGCCGCGATGATCTTGGCGGTCTGGACGTCAACGCCTTCCGGGACTCCGTCGAGGTTCACCAGGCCGAACAGCGGCTGGTCGAACTTCGTGCCGACGGTGATCGTGCCGGCCTCTGCCAGATCGGCCATCGTGGATCCGGCTGCGAACTCCGGCGCCGGTGCGACGCTCTCGCCGTCGCCCGTGCCGCTGTCACCGCTGGCACAGGCTGCAAGGGCGAGCACGCTGGCCGCCGCCAGCGCGATGATGGAGAGTTTCTTCTTCATGGTCAACCTCATTCTTGGTGGGCGATCGATGGTCCTGAAACGGGGTGTTGTCGCTCGGTGGCGAGAACTCAGTGCTCGAGGATCTTGGAGAGGAAGTCCTGGGCGCGGTGCGATTGCGGATTGGAGAAGAAGTCCTCCGGCTTGGCCTCTTCGACGATTTCGCCGTCGGCCATGAAGAGCACACGGTCGGCCGCCTTGCGGGCGAATCCCATCTCGTGGGTCACGACGATCATGGTCATGCCGTCCTTGGCCAGACCGATCATCACGTCGAGGACCTCGTTGATCATCTCCGGGTCGAGCGCGCTTGTCGGCTCGTCCATCAGGATCAGCTTCGGACTCATCGCGAGCGAGCGGGCGATGGCGACGCGCTGCTGCTGGCCACCGGAGAGCTGAGACGGCATCTTGTTCGCCTGGTTGGCGACGCCGACGCGTTCGAGGAGCTCCATGGCGGTCTTCACCGCCTGCGCCTTGGGGATCTTCTTCACCTTGATCGGCGCCATCGTCACGTTCTCCAGCACCGTCTTGTGCGAGAACAGGTTGAACGATTGGAAGACCATGCCGACGTCGGCGCGCAGTCGGGCGAGCTCTGCGCCTTCTTCCGGCAGCCGCTGGCCGTCGATGGCGATGCTGCCGGAGTCGATCGTCTCGAGTCGGTTGATGGCTCGGCAGAGCGTGGACTTGCCTGATCCGCTCGGTCCGATCACAACGACGACCTCGCCGCGCGTCACGACGGTGTTGATGTTCTTCAGAACATGCAGCTCGCCGTAGTGCTTGTTGACGGTATCGATGACGACGAGCGGCTCACCACGTCGAACGGCGATGTTCGACGTGGCGGGCTCAAGACGAGCTTTCTTCGGATTCGAATCCATACCCCCAAACATAGGGACTTATGAGTCGAAAGTGTCCCCCTTGCTGGGGTGGTTATACAACCGTTACGGCAGCCTGCAGTTACGCTGTGGCGCTCCGCTGCGCGAAGGCCGACTCATACAGGCAGACGGATGCCGCCGTCGCGAGGTTCATCGACTCGGCCTGCCCGTAGAGCGGCACCATCACGGAGCGCTCGGCCAGCGCCAGCTTCTCCTCACTGAGCCCTCGCGCCTCGTTGCCGAACAGCCAGGCCGTCGGCTCCGCGAGCAAGCCGGACGACCGCGCCTGGAGCATGTCCTCACCCTTGACGTCGGCGGCGATGAGCTGCATTCCGGCCTCACGAACGCGCAGCCGCACGTCTTCGAGCTCGACGTCGATGGCGATCGGCAAGTGGAACAGCGATCCGGTGGTCGAGCGCACGACCTTGGGGTTGTAGAGATCAACGGAGCGGCCGGTGAGGATCACGGCGTCGGCGCCGGCGGCATCCGCCGCACGGATGATCGTGCCGGCGTTGCCCGGGTCGCGCACCTCTTCGAGGATGGCGATGAGCTTCGGCTCGCCGGAGAAGATGTCTTTGAGCGCGGTCGGGAACACCCGGCACACGGCGATGAAGCCCTGCGGGGTCACCGTGTCGGCCATCGCATTGAGCACCTGCTCCGTGACGAACTCGAACGGAACGTCTGCTTCTTCTGCCGCCTGGGCGATCTCCGGGTAGCGGTCGAGCGCCGTCGGTGTTCCGAAGAGTTCCTGCACCAGCTCAGGGCGGAAGTTCAGCGCCTCTGCAACGGCCTGCGGGCCTTCGAGCAGGAACATCCCGCTCTCGACGCGGGCCGCCTTCTTGGCCAACTTGGCGACGGAGCGGACACGCGGGGAACGAGGGTTTTCAAGCATGCCCCAAGTCTATGGGCACGGCGTGCACCGATCGGTGGGCCGGGCGGCATGCGAAAGGCCCGACACCACGGGGGTGTCGGGCCTTTCGACGAGAAAACTCGGTGCTTACGCAGCGACCTTCGCCTTGGGGGCGTTGACGTCGGCGGGCAGCGCCTTCTTCGCGGTCTGCACGAGGGCAGCGAAGGTGGCGGGCTCGTTGACGGCCAGCTCGGCGAGGATGCGACGGTCGACCTGGACGCCGGCAAGGCCGAGGCCCTGGATCAGGCGGTTGTAGGTCATGCCGTTCGCACGCGAAGCGGCGTTGATGCGCTGGATCCACAGGCGGCGGAAGTCACCCTTGCGGGCACGACGGTCGCGGAAGCTGTAGACCAGCGAGTGCGTGACCTGCTCCTTGGCCTTGCGGTAGAGGCGCGAACGCTGGCCGCGGTAGCCCTTGGCGCGCTCGAGGATTACCCGACGCTTCTTGTGGGCGTTGACGGCCCTCTTTACTCTTGCCATTTTTGTTTCTTCCTAACGGGTGTGACGGCGGTTGATCGCGAGGATCAGCGACCGAGAAGCTTCTTGATGACCTTGGCGTCGGCCGGAGCCAGCACCTGGTCCTGGTTCAGGCGGGCCTTGCGCTTCGAGGCCTTGACCTCGAGGTTGTGACGCATTCCGGCCTGCTGCTTCATGATCTTGCCGCTTCCGGTGACCTTAAAGCGCTTCTTGGACCCGGAGTGGGTCTTCTGCTTAGGCATTGTTTTCCTCCTGCTTCGCCGCTTTACTCGCGGCCCGATTAGCGTTGGCCTCGCCCTTGACCTCTGACTTGTTCTTCAGAGGGCCAATGACCATGACCATGTTTCGACCGTCAATGGTCGGAGTCGATTCAACAGAACCGTATTCCGCCACATCTTCGGCAAATTTCTGGAGCAGGCGCACGCCCTGCTCGGGGCGGGACTGCTCACGACCACGGAACAGGATCATGGCTTTCACCTTGTCACCGCCCTGGAGGAAGCCGATTGCGCGCTTCATCTTGGTCTCGTAGTCGTGCTTGTCAATCTTGAGTCGGAAGCGAACCTCTTTGAGGATCGTGTTCGCCTGGTTGCGTCGGGCTTCCTTCGCCTTCTGCGCAGCCTCGTACTTGAACTTGCCGAAATCCATGATCTTGGCCACGGGAGGCTTGGAGTTGGGGGCAACCTCAACGAGATCGAGGTCAGCCTCCTGCGCCATGCGCAGTGCTACCTCGATTTTGACGACGCCGACCTGCTCGCCACCGGGGCCGACGAGGCGAACCTCAGGCACTCGGATGCGGTCGTTTGTACGGGGATCGGTGATGCGAGTCTCCATCTACTCAAGATTCAGCCATTGTCACCGGCGTGTGCCATGTGACGGACGAGAGTAGAGATCCACGCAGAGATCACCCGCTGTGTGCGAGTTTTCCTGCTGCACCCTGGCTGCTCCCCCGCGCCCCGGTCGAAACCGTGATGCGAAGAAACGGAGTGCTAACAACCCGGTAACCTAGTGAAGCGGTCAAGCGCGGGTGGGAGAATATCCACTTTCGTCAACGGAGCGTGTGCTCCGTAGCCCGTAAGAGCCTAGCAGAGGAATGCCTTGAGCAATAATTTTGATGAAAACCCGGCATTCGACGAGGACGCCGCCAGAGCAGAGGCAGCGGAAGCCACTCGTGACATTGCCGACGTTCCCGCGGTCGAGGTCATCACGACCACCGCTGTGCACCTGATGAGTGCCGCGGCGGTCAAGTGCGGACTGGCCGATGACCCCGAATCCCAGCAGGACCTCGATGAGGCGCGCAAGCTCATCAACGCCCTCGCCGGACTGATCACGGCCGCAGCGCCGGAGATCAGCGACATGCACGCGCGCAGCCTGCGCGACGGCCTGCGTTCGCTGCAGCTGGCGTTCCGTGAGGCCTCCGTGATTCCGGATGCCATCGGGCAGGGCCCTGGCGAGAAGTACACCGGCCCCGTCAACTAGTCGGGGTCAGAGCCCAGGGAGCGCCCGCCGCACGGCATCGACCGTGCGTGCGGCCTCCGCGGCATCCGTCGCCCAGTTGCTGACGGAGAAGCGCAGCACGGCCCGATCGTGCCAGCGTGACGGCGAGGCGAGCACCTCGCCGCTCTGCTGCAGACGGCGACCGAGTTCGAGCGTCTGCTCGTCGTCGGCCATGGCCATGCTGACCTGGGTGTACACGACGTCGTTGAGGATCGTGACCCCCGGCAGTTCGGCGAGCCCGGCGGCGATGGCCGTCGCACTCGCGGCCAGGCCGTCGACGAGGGCGGCCACACCGTCGCGTCCGAGCCAGCGCAGCGTCGCCCAGAGCGGAACGCCGTGGGCGCGGCGCGAGAGTTCAGGCACCTTGTCGTGCGGCTCGGCCTCGTCGGGATTCTGCAGGTAGCTGGCGCGCATTCCGAACGCGGCATGCATGGCATCCGGATTCGCGACGATCGCGATGCCGCAGTCGTACGGGACGTTGAGGGTCTTGTGTGCGTCGCTCGCCCACGAGTCTGCTCCCTCGTATCCGGCGGTGAGGTGGCGGAGCCGAGGCGAGGCACCGGCCCAGAGCCCGAATGCGCCGTCGACATGGACCCAGGCACCC
This sequence comes from uncultured Leifsonia sp., assembly GCA_964655795.1. Taxonomy (GTDB): domain Bacteria; phylum Actinomycetota; class Actinomycetes; order Actinomycetales; family Microbacteriaceae; genus Microterricola. The sequence continues at coordinate 10,653 of CAZZNX010000040.1, forward strand.
GCATCGTGGGCGATGCGCACCGCACGAGAGAAGTCGTCGAAGGCGCCGGAGTGGATGTTGCCCGCCTGCAGGCAGACGATCGTCGGGCCGGTGATCTTCTCAAACGCCTCGGCGAGTGCCTCGACGATGATCCGGCCCTCGCGGTCGGAGACGACGGCGGTGGGCTCCCCCAATCCGAGGTAACGCGCGGCGAGATCGATCGTGCCGTGCCGCTCGCTGCCGACGAGGACGGTGATCGGCGGGGCGCCGGCGAGTCCGGCCCGATTCACGTCCCAGTCGAGTGCCGCCAGCACCTGCTGGCGCGCGGCGGAGAGCCCGACGAAGTTCGCGGCGGTGGCGCCGGTCACGAAACCGACGTCCGCCGTCGCCGGCAGACCAAGCAGCTCGAGCAGCCAGTCGCCGGCGAGCTCTTCCGCGCCGACGACACCGGGAGTGGCGTCGCGCATGCCGGCGTTCTGATCCCAGGAACTCACCAGCCAGTCGGCGGCGAGGGCGACGGGAAAGGTGCCGCCCATGACCCATCCGTAGAAGCGGGCCGACTGACTGGCCATCAAGCCGGGTTCGACGCCAGCGGCCAACCGCTCGATCACCTCGAGCGGATCGCTGCCGTGCTCGGGCAGCTTCGTGCCGAGCGCCGCCTTCACCTCGTCAATGCTGCGACGCGCAGGGATCGGCCGTTCGAACACGCCGCTCAGCCAGTCTCTGGCCCGCGCGGACGCGGCATTGAGCGTCACCCCGTACTCTCGGGACCTGTAGTCTCGGGAACTGTCTCGGCCACCGGAGGCTGCGGCCGGCTCGTGAAGGTCCATCAGAACACCTGAATTCTGCGCCAGACCATCGGCGACCGGCGCACACGCCCCGATTCTCCCCCTGCCGCCACGCGCCGTCAACGCCCTGCGCCCGCTTCCGGTTCGCGGCGGCGACGCGCTCAGGCCGAGCGGACGAGCCTCACCGTGAGCGAGTCCACCTGGGTTGCGATGACCTCGCTGGCCGCCCAGCGCTGGGCGAGCCTGTCCAGCGTGGCGTCGAGCAGCTCGCGGGTGAGCCCGTCGATGAGTTCGAGGCGCACGATCAGCTCGGGTCCGGCGAGCCGCGCCGCGGGGTCTCCGGCCACGAGGGCGACCGAGAGCACCGAGAGCTCGGTGCGCACGGAGGCCTCAAAGGCCTCCAGCACAGCGGCGGATTCGAAGCTCGGCTGCGCGATCGCCCAGAGCGCCGGTCGCCGCACGGCGAACTCGGTCTCGGAGAGTGGATCGAGGACGACGAGGTCGGTCTCCTCGCTGGCGGCGGCGAGTGCGACGCGCACGCCGTCGGCCGGCACCGGCCGTGCCTGCGGGTTCCACGTGGACATCGCGGCAACGGAGCTGAAGACGGGCAGCACATTGCGGCCGTCCGGCCCTGCCACGGTCACGATCGAGAGCTCCTGGCTCTTGTCGATCGTGTGGCCGTGCTCGTTCTCCCCCGCCTCGCCGAGGTGGGCGACGAGAGGGATGAGCAGCCGGGCCCCGCGCAGTGCGTCGACGACACCGGCCTGGCCGAGTTCGCCGGCGCGGAAGCGTGCGAGGGCTGCGCTCAGCGCCGGAGGCGCCGAGCCGTCATCGCTCGAGTGGCTGTTCTCATCGAAGCTGCGTCCGGCCCAGGGTTGGCCGGCCGAGTCTGCCAGGTGTGCGGGCAGACTCGGGCGGTTCTCCGGATCAGTTGCGTGCGACATCCAGCGCCTCGGCCAGCGTGAACGCACCAGCATAGAGGGCCTTGCCGACGATGGCGCCTTCGAGGCCGCCGGGCACGAGCTCACGCAGCGCCGCGATGTCGTCGAGGCTGGAGATGCCGCCGGATGCGACGACCGGGCGGTGGGTGCGGGCCATGACCTGCTTGAGCAGCTCGATGTTCGGGCCCTGCAGGGTGCCGTCCTTGGTCACGTCGGTGAGCACGTAGCGGGCACAGCCGGCGCTCTCGAGGCGGTCGAGCACGGCCCAGAGGTCGCCGCCATCCTTGGTCCAGCCGCGGGCGGCCAGCGTCGTGCCACGCACGTCGAGGCCGACGGCGATGGCCTCGCCGTACTGCGCGATCACGCTGGCTGCCCACTCGGGGTTCTCCAGTGCGGCCGTGCCGAGGTTGATGCGCTTGGCACCCATGTCGAGCGCGGATTCCAGCGACTCGTCGTCGCGGATGCCGCCGGAGAGCTCGATGTTGACACCCTTGACCTGGCGCAGCACCTTCTTGACGACGCTGTGGTTGTTGCCACGGCCGAAGGCCGCGTCGAGGTCGACGAGGTGGATCCACTCGGCGCCCTGGGCCGCCCAATCGGCCGCGGCGTCAACGGGGTCGCCGTAGTTGGTCTCCGTGCCGGCCTCGCCCTGGGTCAGGCGCACGGCCTTGCCGGCGGCGATGTCAACTGCGGGCAGAAGCACAAGACGCGGGGTCTTGTTGAACTCACTCATGATTGTCCTCGACTCGTGGTCGCCACCTCTGGGCGACCGACACAAACAGTAGATATTACGCTCTCTGCGCTGTGCCGGTGCGCAGGGGACGAAACGGGCCGATCTGCCGGCTTTCCGGCGGCGTCGACCGCGCCGGTCCTGCTAGGCGTTGCGCAGCGACGTCAGCCAGTTCTGCAGCAGGCGGATGCCGGCATCCCCGGACTTCTCCGGGTGGAACTGGGTGGCGGAGAGCGGCCCGTTCTCAACGGCGGCCAGGAAGCGGCCGCCGTGCTCCGCCCAGCTGAGGCTCGGCTGCGGGAACGGCGGAATCACATCAAGCGGCCACTGCTGCGCGGCGTAGGAGTGCACGAAGTAGAAACGCTCGTCCTCGATGCCCTCGAACAACACCGAGTTCTCGCCCGTCTCGATGGTGTTCCATCCCATGTGCGGCAGCACAGGGGACGGCAGTTCGGTGACAGAGCCCGGCCACTCGCCGAGGCCCTCTGTGTCGACACCGCGCTCGACACCGTGCTCGAACAGCACCTGCATGCCGACACAGATGCCCATCACCGGGCGGCCGCCGCCGAGGCGACGGTCGATGATCTCGTCGCCGCGCACGGCGCGCAGCGCGCTCATGACGGCGCTGAACGCACCGACGCCCGGCACCAGCAGACCGTCGGCCTCCTGCGCGAGCTTCTTGTCTGCGGTCAGTGTGACCTCGGCACCGGCGAGCTCCAGGGCCTTGACGGCCGAGTGCACATTGCCGGTGCCGTAGTCGAGAACGACGACGCTGGGTGCGCTCACAGCGCGCCCTTGGTCGACGGGATGCCGACGACGAGCGGGTCGAGTGCCTTGGCCTGGCGGAACGCGCGGGCGAACGCCTTGAACTCTGCCTCGGCGATGTGGTGGGCGTCACGCCCACCGAGCACGGTGATGTGCACGGTCAGCGCCGCATTGAAGGTGATGGCCTCGAAGACGTGGCGCACCATCGACCCGGTGAAGTGGCCGCCGATCAGGTGGTACTCGAAGCCGGCCGGCTCACCCGAGTGAACGAGGTACGGGCGTCCGGAAATGTCGACGACGGCCTGCACCAGGGCCTCGTCCAGCGGGACGAGGGCGTCGCCGTAGCGGGAGATGCCACTCTTGTCGCCGAGCGCCTGCCGAATGGCGACGCCGAGCGCGATGCCGATGTCCTCGACCGTGTGGTGCACGTCGATCTCGGTGTCACCATTCGCGCGCACCGTGAGGTCGGTCAGCGAGTGCTTGGCGAAGGCCGTGAGCAAGTGGTCGTAGAACGGCACGGAGGTCTGGATGTCAGAGACACCGGTTCCGTCGAGGTTGATCGACAGTTCGATGCTCGACTCGCTGGTCTCGCGCTGAATCGACGCAGTACGGGGCGCAGAAAGGCTCATGCTGCGAGTCTATTCGCCCGCGGAGGTCTGTTGCGCTGCACTGCGTTGGACGGCGTCGACGGGGTCCTGCCCTACGGGGTCCTATCTGACGGCGGCCTGTGCGGCACCGGCGCCCAGGCCGTTCGACCCGACCGCCGCCAGCGCCTCCAGGAACGCGGTCGTCTCGGTCTCGGTTCCGGCGGTGACGCGCAGCTGGCCTGGCAGGCTCACCTCGCGGATCAGGATGCCGCGAGCCAGCAGCGCCTCGAAGACGGCGTGTGGATCCTCCACTCCCCCGAAGAGCACGAAGTTGCTTGCGCTCTCGTACGGCGCGTAGCCGAGGGCACGGAGTTCGCGCACCAGCCGGTCCCGCTGCTCGCGGATCTCGCCGACCATGCCGAGCATCTCCTCGGAGTGGGCGAGGGCCGCATTCGCGGCCGCCTGGGTGAAGGCGGAGAGGTGGTACGGCAGTCGCACCAGACGGAGGGCGTCGGTGACGGCGGCGTCCGCTGCCAGGTATCCGACACGGGCACCCGCGAAGGCGAAGGCCTTGCTCATTGTGCGTGAGACGAGAAGGCGCGGGCGGCCGGGCAGCAGCGTGAGGGCGCTCGGCGTGCCCTCTGGCGAGAACTCGGCGTATGCCTCGTCGACGACGACGATCGCCGCGCGGTCGTCGTACTGGCTCGCGGCGTAGACCGCCTCGATCACGTCGAGCGAGAGTGGCGTGCCGGTCGGGTTGTTCGGCGAGCAGAGGAAGACGATGTCGGGCTGGTGCTCGCGCATGGCGGCAGCGGCGGCCTCCGGGGTGATCGTGTAGTCGGCCGCACGAGGAACGGCGACCCACTCCGTGCCGGTTCCGGCGGCGAGCAGTGGGTACATCGAGTACGTCGGGGTGAAACCGAGCAGTGAGCGGCCCGGACCGCCGAAGGCCTGGAGGATGTGCTGCAGCACCTCGTTGGAGCCGTTCGCGGCCCAGATGTTCGAGGAGTGGAGGCCGTGGCCGAGGTAGCGCGCGAAGCTCTCCCGCAGTTCCGTGAACTCGCGGTCGGGGTAGCGGTTCACCGAGAGCACGGCGGCCGCGACGCGGGCCACGATGTCGTGGGCGACGTCTTCCGGGATGCCGTGGGTGTTCTCGTTGACGTTCAGGGCAACGGGGACGACGGCCTGAGGGGCGCCGTACGGGAGCTGGCCGACGAGGTCGTCACGCAGGGGAAGATCACTGAGATTCGTCACCGTACGAGTCTATGGGCAGTGCCAGATCCGTGCGGTCGGCTGGGGGCGTTGTGTCCGCGGGTGCCGAAGCCCGGGGCCCGGTGGAATCAGTAGCCGGCGGGAATCGCGAGACGCTGGCCGGCCTGCACCTCGGCGGAGCTCAGCTGGTTGAGATCAATGATCGCGTCGATGACATCACGCGGGTCCTCTGCCGGGGCGATGTCCTCGGCGAGGGTCCAGAGCGATGCTCCGGCGGGAACGGCGATGTAGTCGAAGCTGCTGCCCTGCTGGCCGGCGCCGCCTGCGACGGCACCGCCGCCGTTGACCGCGAAGGCCAGAGCCCCGATGACGAGCGGCATGGCGGCGAGCGTCGTGAAAACGACCCGTCCGCGACGCGTCAGTCGAAGGTGGCTGCGAACGATGACCGGCGTGGAGACGGCGCCCGTTGCCCGTGTGTTCAGCTGAATTGCCTGTACTGCACTCATGTCGACCTCCTGTGGGATTCGCATCCGACCCTCGGCCGGGAGGGCCGGATGCGAAGCTGTGTTCCGAACATACATTCGAAGGATTCGAATATGCAAGTCTTTCTTCGAGAAAACCGGAAGAAATGTGCGACACACTCGAACATTCGTTTGTTGAGACCCCCGGCGAGAGATAAAGTCGTGAGTGTCTGGAGACAGACAATCAGGCACCACCGACACGGTCGGCTGAGCAGCATCCGACGGGCAGATGACGGCTCAACGGCGACCATCAGACAGCGGCACCCGGCGGCGACGCCCAGTCAGTGACATCCAAGGAATGAAGGGCAGCACGGTGACGAGAGAGCGCGACACACCCCCTGAAGCGAAGGGCGCCACAAAGACGGGAACCCGCAGGCGCAAGAGCCTGAGCGCCAAGCAGATGGCGATCCTCGACGTCATCCAGCGCTCGGTGAGCCAGCGGGGCTACCCGCCGAGCATGCGCGAGATCGGCGACGCGGTCGGCCTGGCGTCGCTCTCCAGCGTCACCTACCAGCTCAAGCAGCTCGAGCTCAGCGGCTACCTCCGGCGCGACCCGAACCGCCCCCGCGCCCTCGAGGTACTGATCGAGGTTCCGCAACAGAACGACGGTGCCTCGTACACCGACGGCGACGACTACTCCGGCTCGGCCAGCGTCGGCGATGCGGCGATGGTGCCCCTCGTCGGCCGGATCGCGGCCGGCATCCCGATCACCGCCGAGCAGCAGATCGATGAGATCTTCCCGCTGCCGCGCCAGATCGTCGGCAAGGGCGAGCTCTTCATCCTCAAGGTCGTCGGTGAGTCGATGATCGACGCCGCGATCTGCGACGGCGACTGGGTCGTCGTGCGCGCACAGAAGACGGCGGAGAACGGCGAGATCGTCGCCGCGATGCTCGACAACGAGGCAACGGTCAAGGTCTTCCGCCAGCGCGACGGCCACACCTGGCTGCTCCCCCGCAACAGCAACTTCGAGCCGATCCTCGGTGACTACGCCGAGATCCTCGGCAAGGTCGTCGCCGTGCTGCGCAGCGTCTAGGAACGTCTGACGCACGGCCAACGAGAGCCCCGATGCAGTGCATCGGGGCTCTCGTGTCTGTGCCGACGACCGGTTAGACCGAGACCTCGGCGTTGGCCCGCACGGCGCGGGTCGCTTCGAGCATGTTCTGCAGCGACTCGACCGTCTCGGCGTAGCCACGGGTCTTGAGTCCGCAGTCCGGGTTCACCCACAGCTGGCGGCCGGGAACCGCCGCGAGGGCGCGCTCGAGCAGTTCCGTCAGCTCGGCGACGGCGGGAACGCGAGGCGAGTGGATGTCGTAGACGCCGGGACCGATGCCGTGGTCGAAACCGCTCCGCTCGATGTCGTCGACGATCTCCATACGGCTCCGCGCCGCCTCGATGCTCGTGACGTCGGCGTCGAGACGGCTGATCGCATCGATCACGACCCCGAACTCGGAGTAGCAGAGGTGCGTGTGGATCTGCGTCTCTGCCCGCACACCGGCGGTGGCGAGCCGGAAGGAGCCGACCGACCAGTCGAGGTAGTCGGCGTGATCGGCGCGCTTCAGCGGCAGCAGTTCGCGGAGCGCGGGCTCGTCGACCTGCACAATGCCGATGCCGGCCGCCTCCAGATCGGCGATCTCGTCGCGGAGGGCGAGGGCCACCTGGCTGGCGGTCTCGGCGAGCGGCTGGTCGTCACGCACGAACGACCACGCCAGGATCGTGACGGGACCGGTGAGCATGCCCTTGACCGGCTTGGCGGTGAGGCTCTGCGTGTACACCGACCAGTCCACCGTGATCGGCGCGGGACGCGAGACGTCGCCCCAGAGCAGCGACGGGCGCGTGCAACGGCTGCCGTACGACTGCACCCAGCCGTGCTCGGTGACCGCGAAGCCGTCGAGGTTCTCGGCGAAGTACTGCACCATGTCGTTGCGCTCCGGCTCGCCGTGCACGAGCACGTCGAGGCCGATCTCCTCCTGCAGCTCGACGACGCGCCCGATCTCCTCCTTCATCAGCCTCTCGTACTCGGCCGCACTCAGCGCCCCGGAGTTCAGCCGGGCGCGGGCACGACGGATGTCGCCGGTCTGCGGGAAGGAGCCGATCGTCGTCGTCGGCAGCAGCGGCAGCTGCAGGGCCGCGTCCTGGGCGGCGACACGCTCCGCGTAGTCACCGCGGCTGTAGTCGCTCTCGCTGAGCGCGGCAGTGCGGCTCCGCACGGCGGGCTCGCGCACGCCGGGTGCGGCCAGTCGCGCGGCCAGGGCGGTGGCCGCGGCATCCAGTTCCGACTGAATCGTGCCACGCCCGTCGCGGAGACCGGCGGCGAGCACGGCGATCTGGCCGACCTTCTGATCGGCGAAGGCGAGCCAGTCGGTGAGCTGACCGAGCGCACTCTCCTCCGCCACATCGTGCGGGACGTGCAGCAGCGAGGTGGAGCTGGAGACGGCGACGGTCGGTGAGAGCGCCGAAACGGATTCCGCCGTGGACAGGGCCGCGGCGAGGTCGCCACGCCAGATGTTGTGGCCGTCGATGACGCCGGCGACGAGGGTTTTCGCGGCAAGCGCCGCCGTGGTGCCGGCGTCGAGGCCGGCGGGCAGGGCGCCGCGCACCAGGTCGAGCCCGATGGCCTCGACCGCGGATGCGGCCAGCACGGGCAACGCGTCACCGAGTTCGCCGTACGGCGCGGCGACGAAGATCGCCGGTCGCTCGCCCAGCTCGCCGAGCGCCCGGTACGCCTCGGTGAGTGCGGCCAACTGCTCGGCGCGGGGAACGGGGATGCTCTCATTGACGAGGCCGGGCTCATCCAGCTGCACCCACTCCGCTCCGGCGGCGCGCAAACGGGTGAGGAGCTCCGCGTAGACGGGGAGGAGGTCCCCGAGCCGGCTGAGCGGCGTGAACTCGGTCGGCGCTTCGTCGCTCGGCTTGGCGAGGAGCAGGAAGGTGACCGGGCCGACGAGCACCGGGCGGGTCAGGAATCCGGCGGCCCTGGCCTCCTCGAACTCCCGCACGATGCGGTCGCTGGCCAGGTGGAAGTTCGTCTCCGGCCCGATCTCCGGCACGAGGTAGTGGTAGTTGGAGTCGAACCACTTCGTCATCTCGAGCGGGAGGCTGTCGCCGACGCCGCGGGCCAGGGTGAAGTAGCCGGCGAGGTCAATGCTGCCGTCCGCCTGCACCAGGTGCGCGAAGCGGCTCGGCACCGCGCCGACCGCCACCGCGGCATCCAGGACCTGGTCGTAGTAGGAGAAGCTCTCCGGGATCGACGAGTCGTCGCGGCCCAGGCCGAGCTCGACCAGTCGGGCCCGCGTGGCGGCGCGCAGCTCGGCCGTTGTCTGCTCGAGCTGCTCTGCGCTCGTGGTGCCGGCCCAGAACGCCTCGACGGCCTTCTTGAGTTCGCGGCGACGGCCGATACGGGGGTAGCCAAGGATGGTTCCGGCTGGGAACGGTGCGGTGGTCATTCGTCGTCCTTTTGTTGGGGTTGCGGTCGGTTGAGAGGGGTGACAGGTGAGGCGAAAATGGCATGGGGGTAGCGCAGAAGGGTGCATCACCCCGTGCTGGGCGGTCGGTGTTGGGCGGGGCGCTTGCCGCTCAGCGGCGGGGGTCGGCGCCGACGGGCATTCGGCCGAGCTGTTCGAGCACGCCGAGCACGGCCCGATGTTGGTTGAAGGTGTAGAGGTGGAGCCCTGGAGCTCCCCCGGCGAGAACCTCGGCGGCGACGCGGGCGATGTAGCCGACCCCGATCTCGTGCTGGCCTTCGTCGTCTGGCTCCACTTCGAGGGCGATGGCGAGTTCGGCCGGCACCTCCTCACCGGTGAGCTCGGCGATGCGGGCGAGGCGTTTGGGCGAGGTCGCCGGCATCAGTCCGGGCACGATGTCGATCGTGACGCCGGCCGTGCGCGCCTTGTCGACGAAACCGAGGTAGTCATCGGCGTGAAAGAACAGCTGCGTGATGGCGAGCGTTGCACCGGCCACCTGCTTGGCGAGCAGACTGTCGATGTCGGCGTTCGTGCCGCGGGCACGCGGGTGGCCGTTCGGGAAGGCCGCGACGGCGACCCGTTCCGGGCGACGGCGCCGCGCGATGCGGGTGCCCTGCGGAGCGCCGGGCACGCGTTCCTGCGAGAAGGGTTCCCGTTCCTCCTGCACCCGGTGGATCAGCTGGACGAGCTCTGATGCGCTGCCGAGGTCGCCGAGCTCGGCCGGTCCGGTGACGCCGGTGGGTGGGTCTCCGCGCAGGGCGAGGAAGCTGGTGATTCCGGCATCCAGAAACTGTCGAACGAGGCTGTTGGCCTCCTGGTACGAGGAGCCGACACAGGTGAGGTGGGCCATCGCATCGACGGTCGTGTGCTCGAGGATGTAGCGCAGCACGGTGAGCGAGCGTTCGCGCGAGGATCCGCCAGCGCCATAGGTGACGGAGAGGAAGGCCGGATCGGCCTCGGCGAGACGATCGATGGTCCGGCCGAGGGCGAGCGCTGCGGCATCCGTGCGGGGCGGGAAGAGCTCGAACGATACCGGCGTCAGGGCGCCACGGTGTCCGCCGATGACGGGCGTTGCGTGGTGATAGGCGGCGGCCATGGTGCGATCCCCTTGCTCTGACGGATGCCGTCGATGCAGAGGTGACGCACCGGCAGGCCGCGCACCCCGTACACGACGGGTGTGGATGCGGGCGGGTGCCGGGCTCGGCTTTCGCTCCCGTTGCCTGGACTACCGGCAACAACGATTTCTTCGAGATTACATCCGGGTGTCAGGCCCGTGGGATCTATTTCTGAATGTGACGGGCTAGGCGCCGATGGCTCCGGCCGGCACGCGGAATTCGGCGAACTGGGCCTCGAGATCCTGCGAGATGCGAGCGTTCACGAGGGTGCCGTCTTCGACGTACTCCGTCGAGATCACGCGGCCCTTCTCGTGCAGGAGCGAGATCAGGTCGCCGCGGTCGTATGGCACGACGAGCTCGATCTCGAGGCTCGGGTCCGGCAGCAGTTCGCCGATCGCCGCGAGGATCTCGTCGATGCCCTCTCCCGTGCGGGCGGAGGCGAAGATCGCGCGCGGCTCGAGCCCGCGGAGCACCAGGCGCGTGTCATCGTCGATGAGATCGGCCTTGTTGAACACGACCAGCTCGGTGATGCCGCGGGCGCCGACCTCGCCGACGACGTCGCGGACGGTGGCGATCTGGCTGGCCGGGTCTGGATGCGAACCGTCGACCACGTGCACGATGACGTCGGAGTCCGCGATCTCCTCGAGGGTGGAGCGGAACGCCTCGACGAGCTGGTGGGGCAGGTTCCGAACGAAACCGACGGTGTCGGCCAGTGTGTAGATGCGGCCGTCTGCTGTGGTGTTCTTGCGCACGGTGGCGTCGAGGGTGGCGAAGAGCGAGTTCTCGACCAGGACACCGGCGTGGGTGATGCGGTTCAGGATGCTCGACTTGCCGGCGTTCGTGTAGCCGGCGATGGCGACGGACGGCACCGAGTTGCGGCGGCGGTTGGCCCGCTTGGCCTCGCGGGCCGGTTTCATGGCCGCGATCTGCTTGCGCAGCTTGGACATGCGGGTGTGGATGCGGCGGCGGTCGAGTTCGATCTTGGTCTCACCAGGACCACGGCTACCCATGCCGGCTCCCGCGCCACCGACCTGGCCGCCGGCCTGGCGCGACATCGACTCGCCCCAACCGCGCAGGCGCGGGAGCAGGTATTCGAGCTGCGCGAGTTCGACCTGCGCCTTGCCCTCGCGGCTCTTGGCGTGCTGGCTGAAGATGTCGAGGATGACGGCGGTGCGGTCGATGACCTTCACCTTGACGACGTCTTCCAGTGCGCGCCGCTGGCTGGGCGCGAGCTCGGTGTCGGCGATCACGGTGTCGGCGCCGAGCGCCTGCACGATCGCTGCAAGCTCTGCCGCCTTGCCTCGACCGAGGAAGGTGCTGGGGTCGGGGTGGGCACGACGCTGCAGCAGACCATCGAGCACCGTGGCGCCGGCGGTCTCGGCCAGCGCCGCCATCTCGCGCATGGAGTTCTCGGCGTCATCCTGGGAGCCCTGGGTGTAGATGCCGATGAGCACGACGTTCTCGAGCCGGAGCTGGCGGTACTCGACCTCGGTGACGTCCTCGAGTTCGGTGGAGAGGCCGGGAACGCGGCGCAGTGCCTTGCGGTCCTCGCGGTCGAGCTGTTCGCCATCGCCGACGCTGTCGGCGCCGGCCTCCGTCTGCAGCGCCTGCGCGCCGGACGAGAACAGTGAGTAGGCGGATGAGCGCGATTCGGCGCTCGCGAGCACCCGGGCGACGACGTCGTCGCTCGGGCCGTCGGCGGTGGCGGCAGTGTCGGTGGCAGCGTTCGAGGCGTCAGTCATTGCCTTCAGTTTACCGGTTGTAATCTGCGATAGATTCGATCCCATGGCTTCAGAGCATTACTTCAGCGCAGATCCGGGGAGTGAGCTCAGATTGCGGCGCATCACCGTGCGACTCGGTGGGCAGGACCGCGAGGTCACCACCTCCAACGGAATCTTCAGCCCCGACCACATCGACCAGGGCACGGAGGTGTTGTTGCGCTACGCGCCGACACCCCCCGAGACCGGCGATCTGCTCGACCTCGGCTGTGGCTGGGGACCGATCGCCCTCACCCTCGCTCTGGAATCCCCCGGTGCGACGGTCTGGGCCGTCGACGTGAACGACCGCGCGCTGGAACTCGTGCGCCGCAACGCCGCCGAACTCGGCCTCGAGAACGTCAGGGCCGTACGGCCTGAGGAGCTGCCGGACGGCATCGAGTTCACGACCATCTGGTCGAACCCGCCGATCCGGGTCGGCAAGGCCGAGCTGCACTCGATGCTGCAGAAGTGGCTGCCCCGGCTCGCGCCCGGCGCCGACTCCTACCTCGTCGTGCAGCGCAACCTCGGCTCCGACTCCCTGCAGCGCTGGATGGAGGCCGAGTTCGCCGAGCGCCTCGTCGTCGCACGCGAGGCCATCAGCAAGGGCTTCCGCGTGCTGAAGGTCTCCCGCGGCGCCTAGGCGCTGGCTCGACGACGGGCATCAGCGGAGTCCGATCTGCCGCAATGACACCGGTTCGACGAGCTCGCCGACCTCCGAGCGCACCCACCGTGCGCCACTCGCGCGGCGCTCGGTTCTGGTGCTGAAGCGGTAGAGGAACACGCGGGCGCGCACCCAGCGCGGCGCTCCATCCGGGAATGGGTTTCGGCGCAGCATGCGCAGCGTCCGCGCGTCCCCCTCGAGCAGGCGAACGAGGAAGACCTCGAACCAGCGCGTGTCACGCGACCCCAGTGCGAGGAACCACATCAGCCAGTCCAGCCGCAGGTGGTACGGGGCGAACTGCCGCGGCATCCGCATCGGGTCTCCCGGCTTGCCCCGGAACTCGTACGCCTCCCAGACGGCGCCCTCCCCCGGATCGACGTCGTCGCAGCCTTCGACCACCACCTCGAGGCGTCGCTTGGTGACCGTGCCGAACATGCCGTAGGCGTTCACGAGGTGGTAACGATTGAAGCTCGCGTTCATCAGCTGGTGGCGGGAGAGCAGATTGCGGGCCGGCCACCAGCTGAGCACGACGAGGAGCACGGTCACCGCAACCACGACGACGACGAACCAGTTCGGTGCGTCGCCGGGGGTCTGCCACTCCGGCAGCACGGGCAGCAGCGCGCGGAGCGTCGCGTCGTCGATGGCCGAAAAGGCGAGCACGATCGTGAGCCAGTTCAGCCAGGCGAAGTTGCCGGTGATGATCAACCAGAGCTGGGCGCCGATCAGGATGCCGGCGGCGATGGACGCAACGGGCTGCGGTGCGAACAGGAAGAACGGCACGAGCAGCTCCGCGACGTGATTGCCGAGCACCTCGCAACGGTGGAACCAGCGCGGCAGCCTGTGCGCCAGCCGGCTCAGCGGGTTCGGCATCGGCTGCGTCTCGTGGTGGTAGTCAAGCGCCGTGAAGTCGCGCCATTCGCGCCCGCCGCGGATCTTGATCAGCCCGGCACCCAGCTCGAGACGGAACAGCAGCCAGCGCAGGTAGATGATGATCAGCAGCGGCGGGGCGACCTCGGTGGAGCCGAGGAACGCGACGACGAAGCCGGCCTCCAGCAGCAGGCTCTCCCAGCCGAAGCCGTAGAAGCTCTGCCCGATGTTCACGATGGACAGGTAGAGCGCCCAGATCAGCAGGAACGCCACCATCAGCCACGGCGGCCCGAGCTGCGGCAGACCGAGGACGATGGCGGCGGCACAGGCCAACCCGCACCACGCGAGCGCCAACAGCATCCGGTCGGAGTAGCGCCAGTGGAACAGGCTGGGGAGCTCGCGGAAGCGGGTGCGGGCCAGGAGCCGCGGCACCGGGAGCAGACCGTGTTCGCCGAGGAGCGCCGGGAACTGGTTGATCGTCGAGGCGAAGGCGATCACATAGGCGGCGGCGACTCCGCGCTGCAACACGAGCCGTGCGACCTCATAACCCCCGGCGCCGAACCAGTCCATTTCGCATCCACGCTAGGCGCATCCCCCGCGCACGGCTACCCCGCGCGGCGCGCATCCGTCGGGGCTAGAGTGACGCCCATGTGGATCGGATGGCTGGAGTTGGACATCCTGCTCGGTGACGTGCATTCGCTCAAGGAGAAGCGATCCATTGTGCGCCCGTTGCTCGCGGAGCTCCGACGACGCTTTCAGGTGAGCGTTGCCGAGGTCGACCATCTCGAGTTGCACCGGCGCACGGCGATCGGTGTCTCGCTCGTCGCCGCCGACCGCGGCCACATCGTCGAGGTGCTCGACGCGGTCGAGCGTTTCGTGGCCTACCGACCCGAGATCGAGTTACTCTCGGCCCATCGTTCCGACCGCACCACCCGCGACGACTGAGTCGTCACCGGCGGCTGGCCACGTCAGCGCCTAGCCCAGGCTGAGGACGCCGTCGAACACCAGTTCAGCCGGGCCGGAGAGTGCGATGTGCTCGCCGTCCTCGGTCGGGAACATGCGGACACCGAGCACGCCGCCCGGCAGCTCGACGCGCCACTGGTTCGGGGCGCCGGCGCCGGCCCAGTGCCGCACCGCGAGAGCGGCGGCCGCTGCTCCGGTGCCGCAGGACTGAGTCTCGCCGGAGCCGCGCTCGTGTACCCGCATGCGGAAGCGGCCGACGCCATCGTGCACCAACGGGTCGGCCGGCACGACAAACTCGACGTTGGCACCGTCGGCCGGGGCCGGTTCCAGCTGCGGAATGTAGCTCAGGTCTGCTGCCTCGAGCTCGGCCTCGTCAGCCAGCGCGACGACGACGTGCGGATTGCCGACATTGATGCCGAGGCCGGGCCTGGCAACGTGAAGGTTCTTGGCTCGCACGAGCGGTTCCCCGCCGTCGAGACGCCAGCGGCCGAGGTCGACCTGGAAGCCGTTGCGGTTGCTCTGCACGTCGCGCACACCGGCCCGGGTTCCGATCGGGAGCGTGTCTCCGTCGGCGAGCTGGGCGAGCCCCTGGTCAAGCAGGAATCGGGTGAAGACGCGGATGCCGTTGCCGCACATCTCCGACGGGGTGCCGTCGGCGTTCCAGTAGTCCATGAACCACTCGGCGTCGGCATCCTCGGCGAGGGCCGCGGCGCCCTCCGGGAGGCTGTGTGAACGCACCGCGCGGATCAGACCGTCGCCCCCGATGCCGAAGCGGCGATCACACACTGCGGCGAGCTGGGCCGGGCTCAACGGGTTCAGGCCGTCGGGATCGGCGAAGAGCACGAAGTCGTTGCCGGTGCCCTGGCCTTTGGTGAAGTGCAGATCGAACGCCATGCGCCCAGTCTAATCGGCGGGAACGAACGCGCTCAGACGGTGCGCCACGCGCGCAGAGCGGCGTCGGTGCGCGCCTCGGCGGCATCCGCAGCGTCGCCCTCGGTCGCGGCGGCGAGCCAGTGAGTGTGCGGGTAACGCTTGAACCAGCTCACCTGGCGCCGCGCGTAGCGGCGCGTGAGTTGCTGGGTGACCTCGATGGCCTCTGCCGCGCTGCTGCGCCCGTGGATCTCATCGATCGCCTGGGTGTAGCCGATCGCCCGGCTGGCGGTGACGCCGTGCTCGAGTCCGAGTGGCAGCAGCGCGCGGACCTCGTCGATCAGACCGTCCGCCCACATCTGTTCGACCCTGCGGTCGAGGCGGGCCGTCAGTGTCTCGCGCTCGGCGGCGAGCCCGACGATCGCGAGCGGGTGCCACGGCACCGGCTCGTCGGGCAGGGCGGCGGCGTTCGGCTCCCCCGTCACCGCGATGACCTCGAGCGCGCGCACGATGCGTCGACCGTTGCTGGAGCCAATGCGGAGCGCGGTCTCCTGATCGAAGGCGGCTAGACGTCGGTACAGCGTGCCGGTGCCGAGAGCGAGAAGTTCCTCCTCGAGCGAGGCTCGGACCGCCGGGTCGGTTCCTGGAAAACGGAAGTCGTAGACCAGCGCCGAGACGTAGAGGCCCGAGCCGCCGACGATGATCGGCACGGCGCCGCGGGCACGGATGTCGTCGACGATCGCCCTGGCCTGCTCCTGATAACCGGCGACGGTCGCCTCGTCACGCACGCCCAACACATCGAA
>CAZZNX010000040.1:26791-27067 GCA_964655795.1 uncultured Leifsonia sp.
CGATGTCGAGCGAGAGCGCCGACTTGCCCGTTCCGGTGGCGCCGACGACGGCGATCAGCGCGTGCCCGTCCGGGTGCGCCGGCTGTTCACCGCTCACTAGCGCAGATCGTCGTCGACGTTGTAGATCGGCACGGTGCTCGCGCCCGCGCCGAGGCCCGCGCTCGGGCCGGCCGGGCCGACGCGGAGCGTCGGGAAGCCGAGCGAGACCGGTCCCGGGGCGCCGCTCTGCCCGCCTGCCGTGCCCGTCAGGGTGGGGACGCCGCAGGATTCCGCCTC
>CAZZNX010000041.1:0-6493 GCA_964655795.1 uncultured Leifsonia sp.
TACACGCTCGTGGTGATCCTCTTCACGCTGCTCGTGGCCGGCGGCATCGGCAGCTACGTCGCCCGCCGGTATGCGCCGAACGAGATTCCGCGGAAGCTGGGCGGGATCCTCCCGGCGGTCGTGCTCCTGATCGCGCTCGGCGCCTTCGCGTCGGTCGTGACCTGGATCGCGGGCCCGTCACGCGGCCTCCTCGCGGCCGCGCGCAGCGGCTATCTGCCGGTGTTCCTACAGCGCAGGAACAAGGCAGGCGTGCAGGTCGGCATCCTCACCGTGCAGGGCATCGTGGTGACGCTGCTCGCGTCGCTGTTCCTCTTCGTGCCGAACATCAACACCGCATTCATCCTGCTCGTGGACATGGCGGCGGCGCTCTACCTCATCATGTACATGATGATGTTCGCCGCGGCGATCAGGCTCCGCGCGAAGCAGCCCCACGTGGTGCGCTCCTACCGGGTTCCGGCGATGACTCTGATCGCGGGCATCGGATTCCTCGCCTGCCTCGCCGCATTCGCCCTGGGCTTCATCCCGCCCGATGGATTCGGCGGAGGCGCGCCCGGCTGGGTGTACCCGGTGCTGGTCGGGGGCGTGGTGATCGTCCTCGGCGTGCCGCCGCTCATCTTCTACGCCCTGCGCAGACCCGCCTGGGATCAGCGCACGGCCGAGGAGAAGGCGACGTTCGGCGATGTGCTGGTGAATCCGTCGGGGAGCGACGGGGCGCCCGCAGCCCCGCAGGGATCGCCGCCGACCACGTCCTGACGGTCCGCCCTCTGCTTGTCCTCCCTATGCCTGTCCGGCCGTGGCGCGGAGGCCGGTCAGCAGCGCAGCGATCCCGAGCGAGAAGGCGTGATCGGTCGCGCGGATGCCGCTCTCCGCTGCCGCGCGGGTGCGCAGCGCCTCCGCCCGGGCGAAGTGCGGCGCTCCGGCCGCACTGGACCCCGGGGACATGATGTCCTCGGGGGCCAGGGCGTCGAGCGCCGAACCGAGGATGTACGACTCCATCACCACGATGGCGTCGACGATGAGGCTCTCCGGCCAGCCGTCCCGGAGGAATCCGACGGTCATGGCCTCGTAGTTCGCCACGGAGCGTTCCTGCCCGTCGTCGCGAGCAACGCGATGCCGGCCGGGTACGAGAGGAACGCCTGGCGGTAGGAGTGCGCCCACCGCAGCACGGCCTCTGTGAACGTGATGGCTGGCTGCTCCGATGACTCGGCCGTGAACCCGCTGACGTCGATCATGTCGGCGATCCGCCCGCGCATCGCGCGCACGACCTCGTCCTTGCCTGCGAAGTAGTGGTACAGCGCGGGCGGTTGCACGGAGAGGGATCTCGCGAGCCCGGCCATCGTGAAGCCGGTGGGTCCAGCGGTCCGCACCAGGTCGAAGGCCGCGTCGATGATCTGTTCCGCGTTCAGCACGCTGATGCGTGGGCGTCCGGCCGTGCGGGGGGAACTCACAATGTTCGCCTCTCGGGATTGTGCAGGAATCGTCTCGGGTGTAGCTTAGGCCCAGCTTATTTAATGGCATTAAATTAACGTCGCGCCGCAACGAAAGGTCTCCGCGTATGAATCGCGTATTCGCCGACACCATTCTCGTCAATGCGCGCGTCATCACGCTGAACCCACGCCAGCCGATTGCCGAAGCGATCGCCGTCCGCGGCGGTCGGATCATCGCCGTCGGCGACGCGTCCGCGATGACGGAGTACCGCGGTGCATCGACCCGCATCCTCGATGCGCGTGGCGGGGTGGCGACGCCGGGCATCATCGACGCCCACATGCATCCGATTCAGGGCATCGAACTCGCGGTCGGCGTCGACGCCGGGGGAGTGAAGGACCCGGTGGCCTTTCTCACGCTCCTGCGCGCCGAGGCCGCGCGCGTGCGCACAACAGACTCCAGCGACTGGGTGCGGGTCTGGAACGTCGACTACGACGTCTTCAGCTCGCTCCCGATGACGGCGGCCGCGATCGACGGCGCCGTCGGCGGGCTCCCGGCGCTGCTGATGTTCTTCGACGGCCACACCGCCCTCGCGAGCAGTTCCGCTCTCGCCCACGCCGGGATCACCGGCGCGCGAACGTTCACCGATACCTCCGAGATCATCGTCGACGGAACCGGCCGCCCGACCGGGGAGCTCCGCGAGGACTCCGCGTTCGACATCGTGCTGAAGGCCGCGCCCCAGCTGACGACGGCCGAAACCGTCGCGGAGGTGCAGCGCATTCTGGGCTCGCTCGCGGCGACGGGCATCACCGGCGGCTGCATCATGGACGGAAAGCTGTCGTCGCTCGACCTCCTCGACGAGATCGACGCCACCGGCGACGGACTCCCGGTGCGCATCGTGTCGGCGCTCGCCCACAACCCCGGCTACGACGAAGACACCACGCAGTCCTACCTCGCCCAGCTGGGCAGGCGAGGCGAGCGCTGGCGCGGCGACCTCATCAAACTCTTCAACGACGGCGTGATCGACACCGGAACGGCCTGGCTCTACGAGCCGGACGTGCAGGGCGACGGCCGGGCCTCCTTCTGGCAGGATGCCGGCGAGTTCGAGCGTGTCGTGGAGCGGTACAGCTCCGCCGGCTTCCAGATCGCAACGCACGCGATCGGCGACCGGGCCGTCGGTACGACGATCGACGCGTACATCAAGGCGGGTGTGCACTCGCGAAGCGGCGCACCGCACCGCATCGAGCACCTCGAGCTCGTCGCTGACCGCGACGTCGTCCGGCTGGCCCAGGCGGGCATCACGGCATCCGTGCAGCCGCTGCACCTGCAATGGCGCAAGGCCGATGCCAGCGACTTCTGGGCGGCCAGGCTGGGACCGGAACGCGCCGCGCGCGGCTGGCGGGTGCGGGACATGATCGACGCAGGCGCCCCCGTTGCGCTCGGCTCGGACTGGCCGGTGGCGCAGCTCGACTCGCGCATCGGCATGGCGTGGGCGCGCCTTCGGCGCGAGCCGGGCAACCCGGCCGCGCCGGTCTTCGACCCCGAGCAGGTCCTCACCCCCCGTGAGGCCCTGCTCGGCTACACGCGCTGGGCCGCCGAGGCCCAGGGCGACCGCGATCTCGGGGTCATCGCCCCCGGTTATCGAGCCGACTTCGTCGTCTGGGAGGATAACCCTCTCGACGTCGGCGCCGACGAATTGCTCCACCTGCCCATCCGCACGACGGTCATGGACGGAAAACCCGTGTACGAGGCTGCACACTCCTGACCCGGGAGCGCTGCGCACGCGAACCTTCCGCGCCCGTCGGGCCGGGATCCCCTTCCTATCCCCTGAGGAAAACATGCAAGACGTAGGCGCTTGGGCGCTCCTTCCCGTCGTCACAATCCTGGTGGTCGCTGTCGCGACGCGACGCACCCTGTTCGCCATGCTCTGCGGAACCATCGTCGGTGCCGTGCTGCTTGGCGGGTGGGCCTTCTTCGATTCGTGGGTCGAGTACCTCGGTACGGCGATGGCCGACGCGACCCTGCAATGGCTCGTTCTCGTCGTGGTGCTGTTCGGCATCCTGATCACGCTGTTCGAACGCTCCGGCGCCGTCAGTGAGTTCGCGTCCTGGACCGAACGGTTCGTGAACTCGCGGCGCAAGTCGCTGGTGCTCTCGTTCGTGCTCTCGGTCGTGCTGTTCGTCGATGACTACCTGAACGTGCTCACCGTCGGCACCTCCATGAAGAGCGTGACCGACCGCTACCGGGTGCCACGCAGCCAGCTCGGCACGATCATGAAGATGACCGCGGCTCCGATCGCCGTCATCGTGCCGTTCTCGACCTGGGCGCTGTTCTTCTCCGGCCTCCTCGAGGCGCAGGGTGTGACCGTCGATGGCTCGGGCTTCGGCGCCTATCTGCAGGCCATCCCGTACATCTTCTTCGGCTGGATCGCCATCGCGATCGCGATCCTGCTCTCGATCGGTGTCTTCCCGAAGCTCGGCTCCTTGAAGAAGGACATCCGTCGCGCCGACGAGACCGGGGACGTCTTCCCCGCCGGCACAACGGACGAGGAACGTGAGGCCGAGGGCGGACTGCCGCTGCAGCCCGAGGCTATCGAGATCGCCGAGATCGGCATCCAGGGCGACGGTGGCGCGCTCGCCGTGGCCTCCCCGGTGGCCGTCGCGACGCGCGCATCGAGCATCGCCACACCGCGCCCGTACAACTTCCTCGTACCGATCGTCGTGATGATCGCGGTCACCATCCTCACCGAGGTCGATGTGCTGAAGGGCACCGTGGCCGCGCTGATCGTGGCGATCATCATGTACGTCGCGCAGCGACGGATGCGCATCCGCGAGGTGTTCGACGCCGCGTTCGCCGGGGTGGGCAGCATGATGTTCGTCATCGTGCTCACCGCGCTCGCCTTCATGGTGCAGCACATGAACATCGACCTCGCACTGGCCGATTTCGTGATCGCCTCAACCCAGCCGTACATGAGCGGTGCGCTGCTGCCCGCCGTGGTGTTCCTCGTCTGCGGTGTCTACGCCTACGCGACCGGTTCCTTCTGGGATCTCGCCGCCGTCATCACACCGATCGTCATCCCGCTCGCCTTTGCGATGGACGTCGACCCGATCATCGCCGCCGCAGCGGTGTTCTCGGGAGCGGCGCTCGGCTCGACGACCTGCCTCTACGGCGACGGCATCATCCTCGCGTCGCGGTCGACCGGCATCAAGCCGCTCACGCTGATGAGTGCGATCCTGCCCTATGCGGGCATCGCCGCCGGCCTCTCGTTCGTGCTGTACCTGATCGTCGGCTTCGTCTCGCAGTAGCCAACGGCTGAGCGCGCCGCCCCGGCCGGGGCGGCGCGACAGCCTCATCAGTCGTCGATGACGTCCAGGCCCTGCTTCGACAGCTCGACGAGGGATTGCCGCATGGCCAGAACCTGCTCCGGGCTGTGACCTTCCCAGCCGATGAGTTCTCCCACCACCCGCACGGGCTGACGGGTCCGGTAAGACATGGTCGGATTCCCCGGAAAACGCTTGTCGGTCACGTTGGGATCGTCCTCGAGCGGGCCGGTCGGCTCGACGAGGTAGATCCGGCCGCGCCCATCGCCCGCGGCGAGTTCGGCGCCCCACGCCGCCGCGTCGAGGGTCTTCGTCACGTAGACGTGGTTGGCGGTGCGGTCCTCGCCGTAATTCGATCGCCGGCCGGGCTCCACCATGTCTCCGATGCGCAGCTGCGCCTTCGTGCCGTGGAGCAGGGCACCGGATTCGTGGGCAGCGAAGGGGGTCGGCGTCATCGATGCCCCTGGGCCGCGCAGTGGCGCAGCCGGATGTCGTGCACAGCGGTCATCGGATCGGCGCGTATCTCGCCGCGATCACGCCCGACTCGTAGCTCTGCACGCCGAGCAGGTGGAGGCCGAGAAGGTGCGGAGTACGAAGGCGGATCTCGGCGTCGCCGACGATGAACGGGTGGATGCCCACGTGGATCGCATCGACCAGGCCCGCATCGATGAGCGTGGCGGCCAGCTCACCGTAGCCGTGCGAGATGATCGAGTCGTAGCGGTCGCGAAGCCCCCTCACCGCGTCGGCGATGTCCCCCTCGATCAGCGTCGCGTTCCAATCGAGTGGACCAGACAAAGTGCGTGAGGCGACGAACTTGGGGAGCGCGTTGTAATACGCGGCGAATCCCCGGTCGTCGCTCTGCGCGGGCCAGTACTCTCGGAAGAATTCGTAGCTCTCCCGGCCGAGCAGCACGGCGTCTGCACCGAAGACGAGATCGTCGGATGCGCGCTGCACACCCGGGTCGTCCGGGTCGAACCACTGCTCCATGTGGTCGAACACACCATCGAGTGTCATGTCGAATGAGATCGTGACCGTGCTCATGCGCCCAGTATGCGCCGATGGGCGCTGGATGTCACCGCCCGAGGACTCCGGACGCCGCCCTGACTGCAGGACGGGCCCCTCGGATCGTCTGCTCCGATGGGCCCGTCCTGCACGCCGTTCCGGCCAGGCTAGTGTGCGCTCATCGCCTCGCGGCTGGTCGAAGAATCGGTTGCCGACACGGATGCCCGCGGCTTCGTCATGGCAATCGCGGTGACGATTGCCCCAAGCAACGCGAGGACGCCGGCGCCGATGAAGGCCGCGGAGTACCCCGCGGTCAGCTCGACGCTGGAGGCATCGGTTCCGGAGATGCCGGAGGCGATTGCCGTCAGCACCGCCAGGCCGAGCGCCGATCCGATCTGGTAGCTGGTGCTGACAAGTCCAGAGGCGACGCCGGTTTCTGCGGGAGGCGCCGCGTTGATGGCGGTGCCAA
Organism: uncultured Leifsonia sp.; assembly: GCA_964655795.1. Lineage (GTDB taxonomy): Bacteria > Actinomycetota > Actinomycetes > Actinomycetales > Microbacteriaceae > Microterricola. The sequence continues at coordinate 6,217 of CAZZNX010000041.1, forward strand.
GCGACGGGACGAAGGCGAGCGACATCCCGAGGGCGGCCACGAGGGATGCGGGCAGCACGTCGACCACGTAGTTGCCATCGGGGCGAATGAGGGACAGCCACCCGAGCCCGGCCGCCAGAACGAGCAGTCCGCTGACGATCAACGCCTTCGCGCCGAACCTCGCCTGCAGTCGCGGTGCCACCGCGATCATCACGAGAACCACGAGACCCGTCATGGGCAGGAGCGCGGCGCCGGCGGCGAACGCGAGCGCGGTCACGCGCGACAGGTTGATGCCCAT
>CAZZNX010000041.1:6503-12241 GCA_964655795.1 uncultured Leifsonia sp.
GCTGCAGGTAGAGGTTGAGGAAGAACCACATCGACACCCAGGCAGCGCCGAGCAGGAGCTGTGCGCCATTGGCGGCGCCGAGCAACGGCTCGCGCAGCAGGCCGAGGCGCAGCAGTGGGTTGCGGCTGCGGGCCTGGATGATGAAGAAGATCACCAGCAGAATGATGCCGGCGGCCAGCACCCCGAGCGTTGACACCGTGAGCCAGCCGACCTCGGGGGCGTTGACGACCGCGTAGACGATGGCGGCGAGCCCCGCGGTGACCGTGACGGCGCCGGCGATGTCGATCGAGCCGGACGCCTTGCGCGTGGTGCGGGGGAGTGCCGTCGCCGTGAAGGCGAGAACGATGAGTGCGATCGGGATGGTCACGTAGAACACCCAGGGCCAGCTCGCGTACTCGGTCAGCACCCCGCCCAGGAACACCCCGGCCGTGCCGCCGATGGGTGCTGCGGCCCCGTAGACGGCGAAGGCCCTGGGCAGGTCGGATGTGCCGCCGAAGAGCATCATCAGCAAGGTGAGCGCCGCCGGTGCGATCAGTGCGGAACCGGCGCCCTGAACTGCGCGCCCCGTGAGCTCAAGCGCGACGCTGTCGGCAGCCCCGGCCAGCAAGGATCCTGCAATCAGGATGATCCAGCCCAGCGCGAAGATCTTACGCGCGCCGAATGCGTCCGAGAGGCGTCCGCCCAACAGGAGCAGCCCGCCGAAGGCGACAACGTAGGCGTTGAACACCCACGAGAGAGATTCCGGCGTGAAGCCAAGATCCTGCTGGATGTCGGGGAGGGCCACGCCGATGATCGAGGTGTCCATGATGACGACGAACTGTGCGGTAGCGATCAGCGCGAGGCCGAGCCACCGCTTCGCCGGCGAGAGTGGCGGATGGGTAGACATGTGGTTTCCTCCTGAGAACACGGCCGGAGATCCTCCGGCGGAGCTCAGCGTATACCCCCGGGGGGTATTGGTGTCAAACGCGACGTCCAGGCGCCGTCGCCGATCGCCACGCGGTTGTCGACGAGGTTGCGGTATACCCCAGTGGGGTATACGTTGGGGCCGATAGATACCCAGTGGGGGTATTCGAGTGCGAAAGGCAGTGGCGATGATCGCGAACGAGGATCTGTTGGCCGGAGTGCCGTCCGGGGCATGCGTGGGAGCGAAGGACTCTATGGTGCAGGCCGCATGAGAACCGGCGCACGTCTGGCCCTCTATGGGCTCGGGCTCGTGCTTGTATTCGGTGGCGCGTTCGGAATCGCCGGCGCGGTCGCGCCCGCCGGCACAGCAACAGCGTGGGTGAAAGGAACCGAGATGAACGACCATGACCAGGACCACAGCTCCGCGAGCGCCGCTCCGACGGCACCCGCAGCGGACGCGGTGAAGGGTCTCGCATCAGCGAGCGGCGGCTATATGCTCTCTCCGGTGTCGGCGCCGGCCACCGTCGGTGCTGCCGGTGAGCTGAGCTTCCGGATTCAGGACCCGACGGGCACAGCGGTGACGGAGTACGCGAGCTCGCACGAGCGCGATCTGCACCTGATCGTCGTGCGGGCGGACGGCAGCCGATTCCGTCACGTCCACCCGGAGCTCGATCGCGTCAGCGGCACCTGGTCCATTCCGTGGGAATGGGTGGAAGCCGGCAGCTACCGCGTCTTCGCGGACTTCACACCGGCCGGCGCCGGGGCCTCCGCTCTCACGCTCACGAGCACCGTGCACGTGACGGGGCAGTTCAGCACCGTGACGCCCGAGCCGACACGGAGCGATCACCTCGACGGCTTCACAGTGTCCGTCGACGGCGAGCTGGTGGCGGGCTCGTCGAGCGAACTCACCATCTCCATCACCCGGGACGGCGAACCGGTCACTGTGCTCCAGCCCTATCTCGGAGCGTTCGGGCATCTCGTCGCCTTGCGCGAGGGTGACCTCGCGTTCCTGCACGTGCACGCCGAGGGTGATGACCCACGGGCCGGAGAGCTGGCCGGCCCGACGATCCGGTTTGCCGCGGAGGCGCCTACGCCCGGCCGCTACCTCCTCTACCTGGACTTCAAAGTCGACGGCGCGGTCCACACCGCCGCGTTCGTGCTGGACGCCGCCGAGGGCGCGACGTCGCTGGGCGCCGGGCGAACGCCGCATCCGGTCGGGCATTGACCCTCGACTCCGGCCCTGCCGCATACGCCGCCAGCATGGCCTGAGCGCGCATGGAGACGGGGCCCGCGGCGCTTCGGCGACGCGGGCCCCGTTCGTCTGACCGGACGCCGTCGGCTGACCGCGGTGCTCATGCATCTCGGTTCGGAGCCGCTCAGGCGTCGAAGGTCTCCACCGAGAGCAAGCCGGCATCCGCTGGACTCATCACCCGCAACGTGGCCGGCGCGGGGAACGGCAGGGAGAAGTAACGCTGCGGCGCTCCGATGTCGCCGAAGTCGTCCTTCTTAACGGTGATGCCGACCGGGCTCACCTCCGCAATGCGGACCCGGAGGTCGCTGCCATTCTCCAGAGTGAGCACGTAGATGTCGGCGAGGTATCCGATGCCGAGCGCGTCGAGCGCCTCCTCGGCGCCGAGCCAGTCGACCGGGCCGCCGCGCTCGCGTCCGAGCAGGTCAACGACGACGAAATCGTCACCACGCGGGATGATCCATCCCACACGCTCACCGTCCCCGCGTCGGTGCTCAATCCATTCGTTTCCCACCATGGGCGACAGGTTAGCAGCGGGGGAGGGCGGAACGCGGCCTCAGAAACGTGCCAGGCCGCTGCCGATCACGGCGAAGGCGACGACGAACAGGATCAGGCTTGTCACCAGGCCGCCGTTCGCGCGGAGCCAGTCGTGGGCCGCGTGCAGGCGTGGCTCCATCCGTTCAGGCGACGCCAACGTCGCGATGATCGGCACAACAACGGTCGAGGCGGCAATCGCGGTGTAGATCCCGATCGTGACGGCCGACTGGCCGACGGAGAGTTCCTCTGCGGCGAGTGCGAGGCCGGCTGCGACGGCGAGCAGGATGGCTTTGGGGCGAACGTTCAGCAGCAGCGCGAGACCGAACACCGAGCGCGGGTGGAGCGTCCCAACCGTGTTCAGCCACTTCGGCATCGCCGCATCCGGGTTCTTGCGGCTGCGCCGCCACTCCAGCACTGCCATCACGAGGAGCGCCAGGCCGGCAATGATCTCTGCAACCCCGACTCCGTCGTCCTGTTTGCGCGGGCCGGTCGGCGTCGGCACCAGCGTCGCGCCGATCGCGCAGACCGACACGACGACGAGGAGCCCGATCACCCAGCCGATGAGCAACGGGATCGCGGTCCGTGAACGCTCCGGCGACAACAGGATGACGATGGTGGCCAGGATCGGCACCGAGCTGATCGCCACGGCGAGCGCGATCGGGAGGATGTGACCAATCGCCTGTAGCATCCGTCGCCTGCCTTCTACTCGAGCGCCGAGGTGAGGCGGGCGACGCCGTCGAGGAAGGTTGCAGAGGCCGGCTGACGTTCCCATTCCTCGAGGGTGAGCTCGCGACCGGCCGAGCGGTACCCTTCCTCGACCTCCCGCATCGCGGTGACGAACGTCTTCCCGTAGACCAACAGCGAGATCTCGAAGTTGAGGTTGAAGGAGCGGATGTCCATGTTGCTCGAGCCGATCACCGCGACCTCGTCATCGATTGACAGGTGCTTGGAGTGCAGGATGTACGGCGGCGGGTACATCCAGATGCGCACACCCGCCCGAAGCAGCTGCCCGTAGTACGAGCGCTGGGCGTGCCAGACCATGCCCTGGTCACCGATCTCGGACACGAACAGCTGCACGTCGAGGCCGCGGAAACGCGCGGAGGTGATCGCGTAGAGCATCGCCTCGTCGGGCACGAAATACGGGCTGGTGATGATCACCTTCTCCTGTGCGGCGTTCACGAGGCCGAGGAAGAGCCGGAGGTTGTTCTCGAGCTCGTACGCCGGGCCGCTCGGCACGACCTGGCACACCAGGGCGTCGGACGAGAGATCCTGTGGCACCTCGGCGACGGGCAGGTGCTCTCCGACGAGCAGGATCTCATCGGTCTCCGAGTACCAGTCGGAGAGGAAGACCGCGTTGATCGCCGCGACCGCTGAGCCGGTCACTCGCGTCACCAACTCCTGCCACATGAGGCCTCGCTTGAGGTTCTTCGGCGAGTCGTAGCTGCGGTGGATCAGGTTCTGCGATCCGGTGTAGCCGACGAGCCCGTCGATCACGACGAGCTTCCGGTGATTGCGGAGGTCGGGACGCTGGTACTTCTTCTTCAGCGGCTGCACGGGCAACAGGTAGTTCCACGCCACACCGATCCGGTCAAGCTCCGCGATGGTCTCTTTGTGGACAGGCACCTTCGCCGAAGAGATGTGGTCCATCAGCAGGCGCACCGTGACCCCGCGCTGCACCGCCCGTTCCATGGCGGCGAAGAATCCGCGCGTGGTCTCGTCGAAGGCGACGATGAAGTACTCGACGTGCACGAAGTGCCTGGCCGTGTCGATGTCCTCGGCGATCCGGTCGATCGACAACTGGTAGTCCCCGATGAGTTCTGCGCGGTTGCCGCCGGTGGCCGGCAGCGCGCCGAGCACCCGGTTCTGCTCGGTCAGTGTGCGGAACCAGGTCGGCCAGGCCGCGGAGTCGGTACGGAGGTCGAGAGTCTCCGCGCGCTGCTCGATCATCGTGTAGATCTCGGTGGTCGCCGTATCATGAAAATTGGGCAGCTTCACGTTGCCGATGACGAGATAGAGCAGGATGCCGATGAAGGGGATGAGGAAGATCGCGAGCAGCCACGCCATCGCGGCGGTTGGCTTCCGTTCCCGCGGGATGATGATGAGGGCCACGATCCGGATCGTCAGGTCCACGAGGATCACAATGACACCGAGCAGATTCGCCAGTTCCGCGCTCACAGCTGGTCACCGATGCATTGCCACATGTTCTCTCCAGACGACGAGGGACTCGACGCGGAACCGGCCGATGCCGGACCCCCGTCCTCTGAAGATAGGGGCACTCGGGCAGAGCGCACCACATTGTGTGCATGATTTGTCCGAAGAGTCGCCGATTTCGGATCTCTCGCCTCCTCATCAACCGAAGGGTTGAGACGAAGTTCAACCGCCCGCGCGATCCCCTGAAACCGCCGCGCTGCTGAAGTGGAATCATGTCTGATTCTCGGCTTCGCCCCTCCTTGCCAGAGCGCCTCACCTCTCGTCGAGGCGCCTGGGTTTCGCTCGTTCTCGTCCTGCTCGCCATCGTGGCCGCCTTCGGCCTGCTCCGCGGAGTGGAGGCGCCGAGCGGCAATGCGATCGCGCCGTCCGCCTCCGAGTCGGCGGAGGTCAAGGCACTGGCGGATCAGTTCGCGGGCAGCGATGAGGGCTCTGTGCTCATCATCGCCACCCGAGACGATGGGGGAGAGCTGACGGATGCCGACCTGGCATCCGTAGCGGCGCTCGTGCCCGAGATCGACGCGACGACGGGCCACACCGCCTCGCAGCCCTTCGCCAGCGAGGACGAGCAGGCCGCCGTCATCCAGACCTCGATCGCGCTCGGCGAGGACAACACCGCCACCGCGGAGGAGGTGAAGGCGCTCCGTGCCACGCTGGCGGAGAACCCGATCGACGGCATGACCGTGCTCGTCACCGGTGGTTCGGCGTTCGGCGCCGACATCGCGGGCGCCTTCGAGGGAGCCGACTTCACCCTGCTCATGGTGACGATCGGCATCGTCGCGTTGCTGTTGATCCTCACCTACCGCTCGCCGATCCTCTGGATCATCCCGCTGACCGTCGT
>CAZZNX010000041.1:12251-18875 GCA_964655795.1 uncultured Leifsonia sp.
CGCCATCGCCGACCGTCTCGCCAGCCTCGCCACCAACGGGGTCGGCGGCGTGCTCGGCCTGCAGTTCGACGCGGGCATCATCAGTGTGCTGGTGTTCGGCGCCGGCACGAACTACGCGCTGCTGCTGATCTCGCGATATCGCGAGGAACTCCTGAAAAGCGACGATCACCGCCTGGCGTTGTCGACGGCCTGGCGCGGCACTGCTCCGGCCATCCTCGCCTCGAACGTGACCGTCGTGCTCTCACTGCTGACGCTCGTCTTCGCCGTCATCCCCGGCACCCGTGGCCTCGGCATCTCATCGCCCTCCTCGCCGTGCTCTTCGCCCTGCCCCCGCTGCTCGCGATCTGCGGGCGCGGTGTCTTCTGGCCCTTCGTTCCCCGCCCCGGCCAGGCCACGAGCGGACGGGGCGTCTGGGGCGAGGTTGCCAGCCGCGTCGTGCGTCGCCCGGTCGTCGCGCTCGTCGCCGGCGGCACCCTGCTGGCGATCATGGCCCTCGGCCTGTTCGGCACCTCGATTGGCCTGACCCAGACCGAGAAGTTCCGGGTCGCCTCCGAGTCGGCCGCCGGGCTCGAAACGCTCTCAGAGCACTTCCCGGCCGGCGAGGCACAGCCCATGATCGTGATCGCGAACAGCGACTCCGTCGACGACGTGCGTGCCGCGGCCGCCGACATCCCCGGCGTTGTGCGGGTCACCCCGCTCGGCGAGTCCGAGGACGGCGAGCTCAGCAAGCTGATGGTCACCGGCGAGCCCGGCCCTGGCACGCCGGAGAGCCTGGCCCTCGTCGAGGAGCTCCGCACGGTCGTGCACGGAGTCGACGGTGCGGATGCCATGGTCGGCGGTGCCGTGGCAGAAGACGTCGATGCCCGCGCCGGCAACGTGCAGGACCTGCTGCTGATCGTGCCACTCGTGCTCTCGGTGAGCTTCATCGTGTTGCTCGTGCTGCTGCGTTCGCTCGTCGCCCCCGCCCTGCTGCTCGTGGTGAATATCGTCAGCGCCATCGCCGCGATCGGTGCCGGGTCCTGGCTCAGCCGCGTGCTGTTCGGCCAGGACGCGCTCGACCTGCAGGTTCCGCTGCTCTCCTTCCTGTTCCTCGTCGCCCTCGGCATCGACTACACGATCTTCCTGGTGCACCGTGCCAGGAGTGAGGCCGCCACGCACGGAACGAAGCAGGGCATGGTGCGTGCCGTCGCCAACACGGGCGGCGTGATCACGAGTGCCGGCATCGTGCTGGCGGCGGTCTTCGCCGCCCTCGGCATGCTGCCGTTGGTGACCCTCGGCCAGCTCGGACTGATCGTCGGCATCGGCGTCATTGTCGACACGCTCGTCGTGCGCACGGTGGTCGTCCCCGCGCTCTTCAGCCTGCTGGGCGACCGCATCTGGTGGCCGTCGAAGGCGCCGAAGGCCGGGGCGCCCAGCGATGCGCCGCACGAAGACGGTCGGCAGGGGAGAGAATCGGAGCATGACGCGCCCCACTCCGACCCCGTCCTCGCCGGTTAGCGCGGGGGAGCAGGGTGCGCGGCGCACACCGCGCACCCTCAGCGCGACCATCCGCTCGATGCAGATCGGCCTGCACATCATCACGGCCGCGCTCGTCGTGGTCGCCGCAACCCGCGCCATCGTCGACGAGGTGCCGCCGGCACTGGTGCTGACCAGCGCCGTCGTCTTCTCGGCCTGGTACCTCGGCGGGGTGATCCTGAGCGGCCGCGTGCAGAGCCGTCAGCTTTCCGGCTGGTGGCTGGCCGGGCTCGCCGTGATCTGGGTCGGGGCGGTCGCGGCATCCGCCGAGTTCGTCTGGCTCGCCTTCTCGCTCTGGCTGCTCGCCGGCTACATTCTGCGCCTGCGCTGGGCGGTGCTCTTCTCCGTCGCGGTGTTCGTGGTGGTCATCGCCGCCCCGATCATGCAGCACGGCAGCACCAGCTACGCGAACGTGATCGGCCCGCTGATCGGCGGGGCCTTCGCACTCAGCATCGCGCGTGGCTACGTGCAGCTGGTCCGCGACCTGCAGGAACGCCAGCGCCTCGTCGCCTCCCTCGTGCAGACCCAGGCCGAGATGGCCGAGCTGCAAGACGAGCTCGCCAAGACGCAGCGGCTCTCGGGCGCCGAGGAGGAGCGCACGCGGATCTCGCGTGACATCCACGACACGATTGCGCAGGGCTTCTCCTCGATCTCGTTGTTGGCGACGGCGGCCATCGAGCACGGGCAGGCCGAGCGGATGCCGCGCACACTGCAGCAGATCGATGCGCTGGCGAGGGAGAGCCTCGTCGACGTGCGCCGGATCGTTGCGGCGTTGGCGCCGTCCGAACTCGAGGAGGGCGCGTTGGCCGGTGCACTACGCCGCATGCTCGAACGCCTGACGGAGGAGAGCGGGATCGACACGGAATTCCGCGTCGACGAGAGCCTGCCCGCCCTCGCGACGACCGTCGAGGTGGCGCTGCTGCGCACCGCGCAATCGGCGCTGGCGAACGTGCGGCAGCACGCCGGGGCCAGCAGGGTCGTGGTGAACCTGGCGGATGCCGGCGACTCGGTGCGCCTGGACATCGTCGACAACGGCAGCGGCTTCGACGCCGGCGCGTGGGACACGGGTCCCGGGTCCGCGGGCGGCTACGGGCTGCATTCGATGCGTGCCCGGCTCCGTGAGCTCGGCGGCGGGCTCGACGTGGAGAGCGCAGCGGGCGAGGGCGTGGCGCTGTCGGCGCACGTTCCGCTCGCGCGACAGCTGAGAGAAGGCAACTAGACATGCAGATCACCGTGCTTCTGGTGGATGACCACCCGGTCGTGCGCACCGGGCTCCGGGCCCTGTTCGAGCGCAACGACGACGTTCTCGTCGTGGGGGAGGCCGCCTCCGGCGAGGAGGCGATCGCGTTGGCTGAGCACCTGCATCCGGATGTCGTGCTCTGCGATCTGCGCCTCGGTGGCGGCATCGACGGGGTCGAGACGACGGCGGCGCTGCGTGCGCAGCGTCCGGCCCCGGCCGTGATCATCCTCACCACCTTCGACCGCGACGTCGAGATCCTGCGCGCCATCGAGGCCGGTGCTGCCGGTTACCTCTTGAAGGACGTCTCACCGGCGACCATCGTCTCCTCGTTGAAGGAGGCAGCGCGCGGCGGCATGGTGCTGGCCCCCGAGATGGCGCAGCGCGTCGTCGACGGCATGCGCCAGCCCCGGATCAAGCTCACCGATCGCGAGCTGGAGGTGCTGCGCCTGCTCGGCACCGGGGCGTCGAACCGCGAGATCGCCCGCGAGCTCGTCGCCACGGTCAAGACGCACCTGGTGCACATCTTCAGCAAGCTCAACGTCGAGAGCCGTGCCAAGGCCGTGACGCTGGCCCGTGAGACCGGCCTGATCTAGTGTGCTGATGCAGGGCGAAATTCCTGCGCAGAACCCTATCGTTCACGGCTATCACGATATATCGTTGAGTATCGTTCGAAGGAGGACATCATGGGTGGTTCATTTCCGGCCGGAGGGTTCGGCTCCGGCAATCATGCCGAGGGCGTGTGGCAGATGATGGAGCAGCTGCGCTCCGGTTTCGAGAAGCGAGCCGGCACGCGCGTGAGTCGCGGTGATGTGCGTGCTGCCGTGCTTGCGCTGCTCGCCGAGCAGCCGATGCACGGCTACCAGATCATCCGCGAAATCGAGGAGCGCAGCGGCGGAAGCTGGAAGCCCAGCGCCGGCTCGGTCTATCCGACGCTGCAACTGCTCGCCGACGAGGGGCTCATCAGCGCCGAGGAGTCGAATGGTCGCAAGACCTACGCCCTCACCGATGACGGCCGCGAGGAGGCCACCCGTGCTGGGGCCTCCGCGCCGTGGGCGACCGCGGGCACGACCGACAGCACCGCCTTCACCGCGCTGCCCAAGGCGGGCATCGAGCTCGCCCAGGTGGCGGCGCAGGTGGGTCGGACCGGAACCCCGGCGCAGGTGCAACAGGCCGTGGCCGTGATCGACGAGGCGCGTCGGAAGCTCTACGCGATCCTCGCCCAGGACTGACGAGGGTGGCGTCGCGTCAGGAGCGTCGTGCAGGCCAGAAGCGAGGGCCGTCGGTGCCGGGCGCCGGCAACACCCGCGCCCGCTACCGCCGGATCCTGCGCTTCGCGGGCTGGCATCTTGCCGTTGCGTGGTGGTTCGAACTGTTCCTGCCACGCATCGGGCTGGCGAAACTCGCCGGCCGTTCACGGGCGAAGCGGATGCGGCGCTTCGCGGAGCGCTTCCACCTGCTCGCGGTCGACCTCGGCGGGCTGATGATCAAGGTCGGGCAGTTCATGTCCTCGCGCCTCGACATCCTGCCGCCCGAGATCACGACCGAGCTCGAGGGGCTGCAAGACGAGGTGCCGCCCGTGCCGTTCGACGCCATCCGGGTGCTCGCGGAGGCGGAACTGGGCATGCCGCTGGAGCGGGCGTTCGCGACGGTCGAAGAGAGCCCGGTCGCTGCGGCATCCCTCGGCCAGGCCCACCGCGCCACCCTTCTGCCATCCGAAGCCGCCGAGACGGGTCTGCACGCGGTCGTGCTCAAGGTGCAGCGGCCGGGGATCGGTGAGATCGTCGATGTCGACCTGGCGGCGCTGCGTAAGGTGGGTGGATGGCTCAGCCGGGTGCGGCTGGTCTCTGACCGGGTCGACATGCCCGCGCTGGTCGAGGAGTTCGCTCACACGAGCCTCGACGAGATCGACTATCTGCACGAGGCCGCGAGCGCCGAACGGTTCGCCACGGACTTCGCCGGCGACGAGCGGGTGGCGGTGCCCGCCGTCGTATGGGAGCGCACGACGCGGCGCGCACTCACCCTCGAAGATGTGACGGCGATCAAGATCACGGATGCCGACGCGCTGCGTGCCGCCGGCATCGACCCGGCCGAGGTGGCCCCGGTCTTCGCGGCCGTCATGTTCGACCAGCTCTTCACCCGGGGCTTCTTCCACGCCGATCCGCATCCGGGCAACATCTTCGTCACCCCGGTCGCCGCCGATCCCGGCGCGCGACCGTGGAAGCTGACATTCATCGACTTCGGCATGATGGGCGAGATCTCAACCAGCACCCGCGGTGGCCTGCGGAAGCTGCTCATCGCCGCGGCCTCCCGCGACGGCAAGGGCTTGGTGGATGGGATGCGTGACGTCGGCGTGCTGCTGCCGTCGGCCGAGACGCAGGAGCTCGAGCGGGCGATGGTGCAACTGTTCGCCCGCTTCGGCGGGATGGGCTTCGCCGAGCTGCGCGATGTGGATCCCCGCGAGTTCCGCGATTTCGCCGTGCAGTTCGGTGAGGTCGTGCGGTCGCTGCCGTTCCAGCTGCCGGAGAACTTCCTGCTCGTCATCCGGGCGATGTCGCTCACCTCTGGCGTGTGCAGTGCGCTCGATCCCGAGTTCAACGTCTGGGACTCCATCGAGCCGTACGCGGCGCAGCTGCTGCGCGATGAGGGCGGCAACGTGGTCAAGGACTTCGCCCGCGAGGCGGCCGACATCGCCGCGGTGGCCTGGCGGCTGCCGAAACGGCTGGATGCCGTCGTCACCAGGATCGAGGACGGAACCGTGGCCGTGCGCAGCCCGGAGTTGGAGCGGCGCGTCGCCCGGTTGGAGCGCGCCGCACGACGGCTCGTGTCGGCCATGCTCTTCGGTGCGCTCCTCGTCGCCGGCGCCGTGGTCCTGGCCGACGATGCCGTTCTCGGCACGGTGCTGATGCTCGGCTCGATCCTGCCGCTGCTGCACGCGCTGTTCGCGGGCGGCCGCGGCCGCTGATGCGGTGTCCGCGGCCGATAACAATGTCTCAGTGAACCTTCACTAAACCTTTGGTGAACTTGTAGGCTTCGACGCATGCAGAGTCGCTTCGTCACCATCGGTGTTGCCGCCCGCGAAAGTGGCGTGCCCGAGTGGCGACTCCGCGCGTGGGAGACGTCGGGCCTGCTCACCCCGTCGCGCACACCGAGCGGGTACCGGGTGTTCAGCGCCGCCGACATCGAGCGGGCAACGCAGCTGGCCACCGAGCTCGACGGGGCCGAACGCCTACACGCGGTGGGGCTGGCCTATGCCGCCTCGCAGGGCGTCGATCCGCTGAGCACCGCGCCGGAGCCGGCCGGAAGCGCGGCCGACCAGCGCACCGTGCAATTCTTCGGGGTGCTCCACCAGATCACACATCAATTGCGGGCCAGCGACGACATCCGAGCCTCCCTTTCCTTCGTCGTGGCCCAGGTCGCTCGGGCGATGGGGGCGGATGCCGCATCCGTCACCCTCGCCGATCTGGTGCGCCAGAAGATCGACGTGTACTGCACCTTCGGCCTGTCCAAGGGCTTCACCAAGGCACTGGAGCCGTGGCGGATCCACCAGGGTCTGGGAGGGCAGGTGTTCGCGCTCCGCCAGCCGATCTCTGTGCCGGACCTGCGAGCGGGTACCGGCGTCGGCCGCGAGATGATCCACAGCGAGGGCCTGCGGGCGTATGCGTGCGTCCCGCTGCTCCGCGGATCGCGGCGGATCGGCATCCTGGAGATGTACAAGCGCACACCGGAGCCATTCACCGTCGACGAACTGGGATTCCTCGAAATGGTGGCCGGCCTGATCACGCCGTACATCGAGACGGGGCTGCTCGAACAACAGCTCGGCACGCTCCAGCAGGAACGTGTGCGCCACTTCCGGACCCTGGTGTCGCAGT
>CAZZNX010000041.1:18891-24432 GCA_964655795.1 uncultured Leifsonia sp.
AACGGGAGCACTTCGCAAGAGAACTGCGCGCAATCGCGGAACAGTACGGCTCACCGGATTCGGCCGTGGAACAGGAGCATGTCGAGATGCTGCTCGGACTCGCCCAACGCTCGGAGGGCGTGCACGCGGCAGAGTTCGACTTCCTCGACCTCGTCCAGGAGAGCATCATCGACCGGCTCTCCCACTCGAGCGGGCTGAGCTGCTCCGTGGAGCTCGGCTCATGGCCAACGACCCTGTCGACGTCGTTCGCCTCGCGCCTGTACCTCCTCCTGGTGCGCCTCGTCGACGAGATCGCCGTGATCGCGGACGACCACCTGCTGGTCCTCCTCGACTCCTCACCGGAGGAGATCACGGTCAGCATCGATTTCGGCACGAGTGTGAAGTCGATGAAGGATCCATTCACGCCGAGTGTCGAGGCCGCAGAGAACATCGCGGAACTCGATGGGGCACTCCGCGCCGTGCGGGGGACCGCCTCGTCGAGCCTCAGCGTGTCGATCCCGCGCCACTCCGCCGATCATCGCGCGGATCTCCTGACCCAGCGCGAGAGGGAGACCCTGGAAGCGCTGCGGAGCGGGCTCAGCAACAGGGAGATCGCCACGACCCTTCAGATCTCCTCGAAAACCCTGCAGAACCACCTCACCGCGATCTACCGCAAGCTCCAGGTGTCGAACCGGAGCGAGGCAATCGGCTTCGCCACCGACTCGGCGAGCTGACCGCAGTGAGGGGTCCCATGGCAGGAGGGCTGCAGAACCCCCATTTCCTTGGGCAATCCGCTTCACTACGGTGGTCCACAGCCGGCGTGACAGTACTGGCGATCTCTCCGGCGACCTCGGGCCAACGCGCCTCACTCTGCCGCGCAGCAACAGATGGAGGCAACCCGATGAGCACGTCCCCGACTCCCTTCCTCATCGACTCGTCGGCACGAGCGCGCGCGGTCGTCGACGAGATCCCCGCGGCGTTCGTCGTCGCCGGCCAGCCGACCGCCGATATCTGGGCAGCCCCGACCCTGCCGGGTGCACGTGAACTCAGCTATGGCATCTGGGCTGGTCAGCCGGGCTCCATTCGGGCGGACGGCTACCCGCACGATGAGGTGTTCGTGCTCATCACCGGACTGGTGCGACTCGACTCGGCCGACGGCAGCAGCCTGGAAGTGCGCCCGGGTGAGACCTGCTTCATCCCGTGCGGCTGGACCGGAGTCTGGACCACGGTCGTTGAGGCCAAGAAGACGTATTTCATCGCCGGGCAGCCGGAAGAAGTGAGTGGATGGTAATGGGAAACACTGTGGAGATCGCCGTGGCAGGCGCAACGGTCAGCGCGATCAGCCCGATCGACGGTGCGCTCATCGCCGAGGTGCCTGCGGCATCCGTCGGCGACGTGGAGACGGCCGTCGTGGTCGCGCGCGCGGCGTTCGAGCGCTGGTCGAACGAGACGCCGTTCGCGCGGGCGAACGTGCTCCAGGCGTGCGCGGCGCAGATGCGCGCCGTCGCAGGCGCGGTGGCGCGGGCACTGACGCTGGAAAGTGGGAAGCCGTTGATGGAGGCCGAATTCGAGGTGGCAGCCGCCGCCGACGTCTTCGACTACTACGCGAGCCTCGCACGCACCCGGGGCGGCCGGATCGCGCCGCAGGCGACGCAGAGCTCGACGAGCATGGTGATCAAGGAGCCGCTCGGCGTCGTCGGAGCCATCCTGCCGTGGAACTATCCGCTGCTGCTCTGGTCGTGGAAGGCCGCACCGGCCCTCGCCGCGGGGAACGCGATCATCGCGAAGCCGTCGCCGGAGACGATGCTGTCGCTGCCGCTGCTGGTGGCCGCGCTCGACCTGCCGGAGGGCCTGCACCAGATCCTGCAGGGTGGAGCCGACATCGGCGAGGCGCTGGTGCGCAGTCGGGGCGTCGACAAGATCGCGTTCACCGGAAGCTCGGCCGTTGGCAAGAAGATCCTGGCGCTGTGCGCTGAGGACGCGAAGCGCTGCTCGGTCGAGATGTCTGGCCACGACGCGATGATCGTCTGGGATGACGTCGACCTCGACCTCGCGGTGGAGGCGGCGCTCTTCGCCAAGTTCGCCAACAACGGTCAGGTCTGCACCGCCGCCGAGCGCTTCTACGTGCGCGACACGATCATCGACGAGTTCACGACCCGGCTGGCCGCACGGATGAGCGCGCTCGTGCTCGGCGATCCCCGTGATCCCGGCACCGGTGTCGGGCCGCTGGCGAGCTTCGCGCACCAGGGGCGGCTGGTCGACTTCTGCGACAGGGCCAGGGCGGCCGGCGCCGAGTTCCTGCTGGGTGGTGACGCGATCGCTGGGCCCGGTGCCTACTTCCAGCCGACGCTCCTGCGGGGCCTGAGCCACGAGCAGCTCAACGAGCTCGGCGAAATCTTCGGGCCGGTCGCGCCAATCGTGCCGATCACCACCTTCGACCAGGGCATCGCCTACGCCAACGACAACCGCTTCGGGCTCAGCTGCAATGTGCTGGTCGGCGACCTCGGGCTGGCCATGAAGGCGGCCTGGGCGTTGAAAGTCGGCACGGTGTGGATCAACAACCCGCTGCCAGACAACTACGCGGCGCCCTTCGGCGGGTTTCGCGAAGCCGGCCTGGGTCGCGAACTCGGCGAAGAGGGCTTTGACGCGTACACCGAGAGCAAGCACGTGTGGATCGAGCACGGGCTCAGCAGCCAGCCGCACTGGTACAGCGCGCGCTGATCAGCGCCCGCTGATTACAACGCGCGCTGATCAGCGCCGCCGCTCAAGGCTCGAGTCACCGACGTTCGCATCGAGCCAGTCGACCAGCGGTTGCGATGCGCGCAGCGCCCCGACGATGTGAGCCTTCGCGGCCGCGCTGTGCAGCCACGGCTCGGATACCGGCCACTGCTTCCACGCGGCGAGGTCCTTGTTGCGCAGCAGTTCGACCCGGGGATGCTCCTTGGAGTAGCCGCGGGGTGCGCTCTTGAGGTGGTCGTGGGTTGCGATCCCGATGCCGGCATCCGCGAGCGCTGCGATCACGCTCAGCAGTTCCTCGCCCTTGGCATTGTCGGCGACGGCGATCCGGTAGCGCTCGAGTTGGTCGGGTGCCATCGTGTGGCAGCCGGCGCCGACGCCGATTCCCTCGGCAGAGAACTGCACGTAGCCGCGGCCGAGCAGCGCTCCGATCGCGGTCTTGTACGGCGACTTGTCTGCACTGAAGCGGATGTCGCGATTCGGGCGGAAGATCTTGCCCTCACCGAACTCGTCGCCGAGTTCGCTGAGTAGCGCCTGCATCGGGGCGAGCACGGCCTCGTCGTAGACGTGCTTGTGCTCGGTCCAGTAGGCCTTTGAATTGTCGGCTTCGAGGCCGCGGTAGAACGCCACAGCGGCCTCCGGCCATCCGGTGAATGTCGACATGGCTGCTCGCTACCCCTTCTTCCGTGGCTTGGGCTGTTTGGGCGGGAGCCGGCCGACCTGGCTCAGCGCGATAATTCTGGCCTGTGCTCTCGGTACAGCGGTGGACCCCGGACCCCACGTTGCCCATGGCGTCACAGTACGCCTGTCTGTCCGTCAGCGGCATCCGCCACCTAGAATCCCCTCATGGAAGGCGACGGACGCCGGAACAGGCTCGGCCAAGCGGTCGCCGCCTTCACGAGCAATGCCCGCAACCCGAACCTGCGGCGTGCCCAGCTCAGCTTCCTCGGCGCCTGGACGGCGGAGTGGGCGTTCACGGTGGCGCTCGGCATCGTCGCCTACCGCGACGGCGGCGCGGCCGCCCTGGGGCTGGTCGGACTGCTGCGCATGCTGCCGTCCGCGATCCTCGCCCCGCTGCTGTCTCCCATCGCCGACCGCGGGCGCAGGGAGCGGGTGCTGATCCTCGTGTCCAGCGTTCGGGGGATCGCGACCGCCGGCGCCGCCCTCGTGGCCGCGGTGGCGGGCCCGCCGATGATCATCTATGCGCTCGCCGTGTTGTCGACGATCGCCGCGACGCTCTACCGCCCCGCGCACTCCGCTCTGCTGCCGTCGCTCTGCCGCTCCGGCTACGAGCTTGCCAGCGCCAATGTGGTGAGGGGGCTGCTCGACTCGGCGGCGACACTGGTCGGCCCGTTGCTGGCGGCTGTGCTGCTCCAGTTCACCGGTGTCTCGGTCGTGTTCGCGGTCGCAGCGGCCGCGTCCTTCTGGGCGGCCGTGTTGCTCGTTGGCCTCCGCTACGAGGCCGCTCCGCGCCCGGCCGCGCCGACGCGCCCCAATCTGCTCAGCGAGGCGGCGGAGGGCGTCCGGGCGGTCGCGCGCGATCGTGACCTGACCCTGATCATCGGGCTGGCGGCTGCGCAGGCGCTCACCCGCGGCGCACTCACCGTGCTCTCCGTTGTGGTGGCGATCGAGGTGCTGGGCACAGGGGAGCCGGGCGTCGGCGCGCTGATGGCCGCGGTCGGTGTCGGCGCGGTCCTCGGCTCACTCGCGGCATCACTCCTCGTCGGCTCCGGTCGACTGGGCGCCTGGTTCGCCGTCGGAGTCGGCCTGTGGGGTCTTCCGCTGACCCTCGTCGGCCTCGTTCCCCAGGAATCGGCGGCGCTCGGGTTCCTTGCATTCGTCGGGGTCGGCAACGCGCTGGTCGACGTCGCCGGGTTCACGCTGATCGGGAGGAAGGCGCCCGATGAGGTACTGGCCCGTGTCTTCGGGGTGTTGGAGAGCCTGGTCACCGTGTTCATCGGCATCGGCGCGATCACTGCCTCGCTGATGGTGGGGTGGTTCGGCATCCATACCGCGCTGGTGGCGATCGGGCTGCTGTGCCCGGTGCTCGCGGTGCTGGCGTGGCGGCGCTTGCGCGCGCTTGACCGCTCCGTCGGCGCGCTGAACGCGGATGCCGCACTGCTCGGGCGGGTGCCCATGTTCGCCACCCTGCCGCTGCCTGCCGTCGAACAGCTCAGCCGCGGCCTCGTTCCGGTCACCGTGCCCGCCGGCAGTACCGTCTTCCGGCAGGGGGACGTCGGTGACCGGTACTACCTGATCGAATCGGGCGAGGCCGAGGTCGTCGGCGACGGGCGGCTCATCGCGACGCTCGGCCCGGGGGAGGGCTTCGGCGAGATCGCCCTGCTCCGCGACACGCGCCGGACGGCCACCGTGCTGGCCAGGAGCGAGCTCCGCATGCAGTCCCTGGACTCCACACGCTTCCTCCCCGTCGTTCTCGGCTACACACCGAGTGCCAGAGAGGCGAGCAGCGTCGTCGATGACATGCTGCACCGCTACGAGCCGAAGGACCAGTCCGGTGAACCCCCGGCACAATCTGGGTGACGGAACCGGTTGAGTGCGCGCTGTTCCGGTGACATCCTTGGCCCATGGAATCTGGGCGTGCTGTCCTGTTGATTGCGGACATCGGTGGATACACCGACTACATGAGTTCCCATCGGATGAGCCTCGCGCACGCCGAGGTGAACACCGCTCGGATGCTCGACAAGATGATCGACGCCGCTCCGGGATACGAACTCATCGAGATCGAGGGTGATGCGGCCTTCCTCTCGCGGCAGGCCGACGGGCGTGAAGCCGACACTGCGGTGACTGTGAACCTGCAGATCTCAG
>CAZZNX010000041.1:24475-27054 GCA_964655795.1 uncultured Leifsonia sp.
CGACGAACCTCTGCCCGTGCTCCGGTTGCAAGGAGGCCGGCAACCTGAAGCTGAAGTTCGTCGCGCACATCGGCGACGTGGCCTCCCAGACCATCCGCGATCGGCACAAGCTCGTCGGCATCGACGTCATCCTCGTGCATCGCATGCTGAAGAATCCGGTGACCATTCCCGAGTACGTGCTGCTCTCCGAGCAGCTCTACGACACAGGCACGGCGGAGCTGCCGGGCCCGGTGGAGCAGATCTCCGACGAACTCGAGGGGATCGGAACCGTGCGCGCGTACTATCTGGACGTCGGCGACCTCGACGGCTCGCTGCCGCCGCTGCCTGCACCGAACTGGTCGGGGCGGCTCGGGCGGACCTTCGCGGCGGCGGGATTGGGCTTGCCGTACATGTTCGGCTGGCGCCAGCCGCGAAGCGAACGCGGCCCCCAGCAGCGCACCGCGGCGCTGTAACGGCGGAAATCCGCGCCGAAGCGCTGCTCGAGATCGGCTTCCTCGTGCGGCCTGATGGCGTAGTGCCCCCAACGCATCTGCTCACCCTATCCGTGCGCCGGGCGACGGACGGCCGGCTCGGCTCAACGGAGGGCGAGCCCCGTCAGGCGTTCGTCGGAGCCGCGGATTACGAAGGGCACCGCGACGAGGGCAAAGAGGCCGGCCAACGGCAGCACGGCCGAGACGATGTTCGCCAACTCTGACGGGTGCCCGTATGCCACGGCGAACACGGAGAAGTCCCACAGGGCGTGCAGGACCATCGCGTAGATCAGGCTGCCCGTCGTGCGGCGGAGAATGTAGAAAGCTGTGCCGACCAGGAACGCGAAGATGACCTGTTCGATCGTGACGAAGGCATCCTGACCCAGCAGGATGTTCACCAGGTGGAAGAGCCCGAAGCAGAGTGAGGTGAGGAACCACACCCAGCCCTCGTGGAGGCGGCTGCGGAGTGCGGTGAGCAGGAGACCGCGGGCGGTGAGTTCCTCGGTGAAGCCGACGAGGAGAAGGACGAGGGAGGCGCCGAGGAACGGCAGGTCGTAGGAGTCCCAGTCGGTGAGGAGCAGGTTGACCAGCGCCAGGACCGCGAAGAGCACCGGGACGAAGATCGGCCAGCGGTGCCTGCTGCGCTGCCGGTCATGCATGGCCGGCTTCCACCAGCCGAGCAGTGTGGTGGTGACCGCGAGCGCGATCGAGGCGATGATCAGCGAAATGCCCGCCCCGAAGAACAGATTCGACGCGCTGTCGCCCCACGCCGAGTAAGAAATACCTGACAGCGACTGGATGACGAAGACGAGGACCGCGTAGCCGATCCAGATCGCGAAGCCGATCCAGACGCGTGGCGTCACCCTCAACGAGGTGGGGGTGGCGGTCGAACTGGTTGCACTCATGAAATCGCTCCGAATCTCAGATTTCTGCAGCTACCAGTCTAGGGAGGAGGAACTTCACGGCGAGTGTTGTCACACTGTCGCGTCGGCGACGTCTTTCTCTGTGAGGCCCTGGAATCGGGCCTCACTCCACCCACGTGAAAGGAATGACGCGATGACCTCCATCGTCACCGAACTGAACCAGCTGAACACGGCGTTCGCAGAGCGCTTCAACGCCAGGGACCTCGACGGGCTCATGGCATTGAACACCGCGGATGTCGTTTTCGTGCCCGCACCCGGTCAGCCCGTCACCGGAACGGCCGACGTGCGCGCGGCACTCGAGCAGTTCCTCTCGCTCCAACTGCCGATCACCATGACCGTGCGCACCGTGTTCCAGAGCGGCGACACCGGCCTCGCGGTCGCAGACTGGACGATCACCGGCACGGGCCCCGACGGCAGCGACCTGGCACTGGCCGGGACGACCGCGGATGTCGCGAGATTCGACGAGGAGCACGGCTGGCGTTATGTGATCGACAATCCCTTCGGCACGGCCTAGATCTGGGGAGAGCCCTCGCAACCCGACGGCACCCCCACTATTCACATATTAATTCGAGAAAATCTCGAAAAATACTGGATTTCGTCGTAGCTTCGATCTAGAATTGAGGCATGCGCGGAAGCATGGAAGCCCCGGTAGATCATGACTTTGATGATCCCGGGGCTTCCTGCTTCGACGCCGCCGATTCTGTTGCCCCTCCGGAGCCGGATTGGGTGTTCTTGGAGGGCCCCGGCCCGCGTCCGCCCGTCGATGCGGGGCCTGTGTCGGTGTCGCCGGCGGAATCGGTCGGGTTCTCCATCACGGCCGCGGCGAATGCCCGGCATGCGGGGAACCGGGCCGTGGCTGCCGAGCTGGCCGCACTGGCCGGGGCGCTCCGGACCAGTCGGCGGAACCTGACCGTGTATCTCTGGCCGGGCGCCCTGCAGCAGCCGGACGCGGTCGAGCTGGCCGAACGGGCCGCCGCGGAGGATGCCGGCCTGCAGTTGCAGCTCACCACCAGCGAGGCGCGTAACCGCGCCTACGAGGGCCAAACCCTGATCGACTCCCTGCCGCAACTCTGGGCGCTGTTCCGGGCCGGGCTGACCAGCTACGCGCATGCGTCCGCCGCCGTGCAACACCTGGCCGGCCTCAGCGACCCGGCCGCGATCGCCCGCTACGACAGCGGCCTGGCCG
>CAZZNX010000042.1:0-6971 GCA_964655795.1 uncultured Leifsonia sp.
CAGCAGGTAGCCGCTGGCGCCTGTCTCGACGGCGCCGAGGATGTCGGCGTCGGTGTCGTAGTTGGTCAGCACGAGCACGCGGGGCGCGCCGTCGGCCGCGCGGATCACGCGCGTCGCCTCCGCGCCCTGCATCGCGCCGCGGCCGGCCGAACCGAACTGCAGGTCCATCAGGACGATGTCGAAGCGCTGCTCCCTGCACAGCTCGACGGCGGCCTCGGCGGTCTCGGCCTCCGCGAGCACCTCGATGTCGCTCTCCGAGGAGAACAACGCCTTGAGCCCGGCGCGCACAACGGGGTGGTCATCGGCCAGCAGCATGCGGATCACGGGGAAACCTCCAGGGGTAGGGACACGGCGAGGGCGGTTCCCGCCCCGGGGGTGGTCTCGACGCTCAGCCGACCGCCGAGCCGCTCGACGCGCTCCCGGATCGTCGCCAGCCCGAACGATTCACCGCGGTGCTCGGCAACGCGGGCCGCCCCGACCTCGAACCCGACGCCGTTGTCGACGATGTCGAGTGTGACCTCGTCATCCATGAAGGTCAGCGTCACGGCGGCGCGTTCGGCGCGGGAATGCTGCAGCACATTGGCGAGTGAGCCCTGCGCGATGCGCAGCAGCGTCGTCTCGTGCACCATCGGCAGCTCGGTCGGCTCGCCGCTGAGCTGGAAGCTGACGACCGTCGGGCTCTCGGGCCTGGTGGATGCCGATTGAGCCGTGATCGACGCGGCGAGGCGCGCGAGGGCGGCGGGCAGCGACTGCTCGTCGAGCGCAGGCGCCCGAAGTTCGCGGATGAAACGTCGCGTCTCGGCGAGCCCGTCGGCCGCCGTCTGCCTGGCCTGCCGGACGTGTTCGAGCGCAGCCTCGTCGCTGATGTTGCGTTCGGCCGCGTGCAGCAGCAGTTGGATGCTGGAGAGCCCCTGGGCGACGGTGTCGTGGATCTCGCCGGCCAGGCGCTGTCGTTCCGCGAGCGTTCCCGCCTCGCGCGCGGTGACGGCGAGCTCTTCGCGCGTGGCCAACAGGTCATCGATCAGCTGGTTGCGCTCGGCGGACTCGAGGAAGAGCGCGCGATACGCCAGACCGAGCACCACGGCGACGCCGGCACCGATGATCGGACCGATGAAGATTCCCGGGCTCCAGCCCAGGTGCGTGCCGAGGGCGAGGATCGACAGCAGCGACAGTGCGCCGACCACGGGAACACTCCACCGGGGCGGGAAGAGGTGCAGGGCCAGGAAGAAGAGGGGGAAGACGATGTACGCGCCGTCCGAGGCGAGCAGGGTGAGGCTCAGCCACACGATGACGAGTGCGAGGAACCAGAGCGCCCTGGCCCACATCGGCGTCGACCGGCGGGCGAAGCGCACCCCGAGCGCGTAGACGGCGAGGAGCACGACGCAGAGGGCGACGACGAGCCACTGCATCGGCCAGGCGCCGAGCAGGGCACGGAGGGCGACGAACACCGTGAGGCCGATCATGAGTGCGTGCAGCCCGATCTGCATGGTGAGGAAGACCGGGGTCAACGCCGAGTGAGCGCGGCTCGGGGCATCCGTGGCCGTGCTCGCCCTGCCTGCGCTCAGCGAAGTCGCGCTCAGCAGATCTGAACTCATCGGATCGGTACTCATCGGCGCCAGCCTAGTTCGGGCCGGTTGCCAGCGGCATCCGTCGAAAGGCGGAACGCCGGGCGGGGGACGCGCGAGAGGAAAAGGGAGGCGGGTCCACCGACATGCAGCTTCCATGGGAGAATGGCCACACGATGTCACCACGAGCTTTGAAGGCCCTCGAGCCCGCCGCCACCGACCCCGCGTTCATCCGCAATTTCTGCATCATTGCGCACATTGATCACGGCAAGTCGACCCTCGCCGACCGCATGCTGCAGATGACGGGGGTGGTCAGCGACCGCGACATGCGCGCGCAGTACCTCGACCGTATGGACATCGAGCGTGAGCGCGGCATCACGATCAAGAGCCAGGCGGTCCGGATGCCGTGGGCTCTCGGCACACAGAGCTACGCGCTCAACATGATCGACACGCCCGGCCACGTCGACTTCAGCTACGAGGTCTCGCGTTCACTCGCCGCGTGCGAGGGCGCCGTGTTGCTCGTCGACGCCGCGCAGGGCATCGAGGCCCAGACGCTCGCGAACCTCTACCTCGCACTCGAGAACGATCTGACGATCATCCCCGTGCTCAACAAGATCGACCTCCCGGCCGCCGACCCGGACAAATACGCCAAGGAGCTCGCCAGCCTCATCGGCGGCGACCCCGACGACGTGCTCCGCGTCTCCGGCAAGACCGGCCTCGGCGTCGAGGACCTGCTCGACCGCGTCACCGAGCGCATTCCAGCGCCGCAGGGCGACCCGAACGCCCCGGCCCGCGCCATGATCTTCGACTCCGTCTACGACAGCTACCGCGGCGTCGTCACCTACGTGCGCATGATCGACGGCCAGCTCTCGCCGCGCGAGCGCATTCAGATGATGTCGACACGGGCAACCCACGAGATCCTCGAGATCGGCGTGAGCTCGCCGGAGCCGACCCCCAGCAAGGGGCTTGGCGTCGGCGAGGTCGGCTACCTGATCACCGGCGTGAAGGACGTGCGCCAGTCCAAGGTCGGCGACACCGTCACCACGCACGCGAAGCCGGCCACCGAGGCGCTGCCCGGATACACCGAGCCGCTGCCCATGGTCTTCTCCGGTCTGTACCCGATCGACGGCTCCGACTACCCGATCCTGCGCGAGGCGCTCGACAAGCTCAAGCTCTCGGATGCCGCGCTCGTCTACGAGCCGGAGACCTCCGTCGCCCTCGGCTTCGGCTTCCGCTGTGGCTTCCTCGGCCTGCTGCACCTCGAGATCATCACCGAGCGCCTCGAGCGCGAATTCGGCCTCGACCTCATCGCGACGGCTCCGTCCGTGATCTACGAGGTCACGACAGAGGACAAGAAGACCGTCACCGTCACGAACCCGAGCGAGTTCCCGGTCGGCAAGATCTCGGCCGTGAGCGAGCCCGTCGTCAAGGCGGCCATCCTCGCCCCCAAGGACTACGTCGGCGTCATCATGGAGCTCTGCCAGGGACGCCGCGGCATCCTGCTCGGCATGGACTACCTCGGTGAGGACCGGGTCGAGATCCGCTACACCATGCCGCTCGGTGAGATCGTGTTCGACTTCTTCGACAACCTCAAGTCGAAGACGGCCGGCTACGCCTCGCTCGACTACGAGCCCGCCGGTGAGCAGACCGCCGACCTGGTGAAGGTCGACATTCTGCTCCAGGGCGAGCAGGTCGACGCCTTCAGTGCCATCGTGCACCGCGACAAGGCGTACGCTTACGGCGTGCTGATGACCACGCGTCTGCGTGAGCTCATCCCGCGCCAGCAGTTCGAGGTGCCGATCCAGGCCGCCATCGGCGCCCGGATCATCGCCCGCGAATCCATCCGCGCCATCCGCAAGGACGTTCTGGCCAAGTGCTACGGCGGTGACATCAGCCGCAAGCGCAAGCTCCTTGAGAAGCAGAAGGAGGGCAAGAAGCGCATGAAGATGGTCGGCCGCGTCGAGGTCCCGCAGGAGGCGTTCGTCGCCGCCCTGACCGGTGACGTGGAGAAGAAAGACAAGAAGTAGGCCGTGCGGCGCCCAGCGCTCACCGACCGGCCCCCGAGCTATGGGCCGGTCGGGGGAACGCTGGCGCCGACGCTGCTCGACTCCCCGACGGAGGGCTATCGCTCCACGGAGAGAAGCGTACGGATCGGCTCGGGTGCCGAGCGCTTCGCTGCGGCATCCGCCGATCTGATGAGCTGGCAGGTGCTGCTGCGCAGCGGCATCACCGTGGCGGATGTCGCGGGCGCCGCCGCACGCCCCGTCACGCTCGGCGACACGGTGGTGCAATCGCTGCCGCTGGCCGGCCTGCGCTTCACGGCGCCGATCCGCGTCGTGCTCGTGATGCACGAGCCGCGCCGCGTCGGCTACGCCGCCGGAACTCTGCCGGGCCACCCGCTGCGCGGCGAGGAGCTGTTCCTCATCGAGCACCGCGCTGACGACTCGGTCTGGCTCGTGATCCGATCGTTCGCCCGGCCGGCAACCTCGCTCTACCGCGTCGGCTCACCCGTCATCGGCTTCGCTCGTCGGCGCTACACCGCGCGCTTCCTCCGCGCCCTGCTCTAGGGGAAGGCCGCGAGATGGCGAAGATGGCCCCTTCAGCTCGCGTGAAGGGGCCATCTTCGCCATCTCGCGGAGGCTGAGCGTCGGGGCAGCGCTCTGCCAGAAACGTCGCCTACTCTGTATGAGGGGTTTTCGAGAGGGTAGTCAGCGCGTGCGTCGTTCCACATTCACCGATCAACCGGTCAGCTATGGCGCGATCGGCGGCACGATGGCGCCCGATCTCATGAGCTTCCCGCCGGCCGGCTACCGCCCGGCCACCCACAGCACGCAGCTGGGCAGCGGCGCTGAACGCTTCGCCTCGGCGTCCGCGGCGCTGATGACCTGGGGTGTGCAGCGTGGCAGCGGCATCGAGGTCACCGACACCAACCAGGGCACGGGTGAGCAGTACCACGGCCTGCTCTTCGGCGCGGACGGCTCCCCGCTTGCCGAGCAGCCGCAGCACCACAGCGACGAGCGCTTCGGGCCGGACGGCACACCGTACATCACGCCGGGCATGACCGCCGTGCTGCACATCACCGCGTGGAAGAAGCGCGTCACCGCCCCCGTGCGCGTCGTCCTCGTCATTGATGAACCCGGGTCGGTGGGCTTCGCCTACGGCACGATGGAGGGCCACCCCGAGAGCGGCGAGGAGCTGTTCATCGTCGAACACCGCGAAGACGACTCTGTCTGGCTCGTCATTCGCAGCTTCTCCAAGCCGAGCACGCGCGGGTGGCGGATCCTCGCACCGTTGTTGCGGATTCAGCAGCGCGCGTACACGAAGCGCTACCTGCGGGCACTGCACCCCGCCGCCGCGGCGTAACCCGTATGGCGAGCGCACTTCCCCTCGGCGACCCGGCGCCCGCCGACGGCCTGCTGCCGGCGAGCGCAGCGGACGGCGCGGCCGAACGCGAGTTCAGCGTCTACCTGCACGTGCCCTTCTGCCGGGTGCGCTGCGGCTACTGCGACTTCAACACCTACACGGCCACCGAGCTGCGCGGCGTCACGCAGAGCGACTACGCCAGCCAGGCCGTGCTCGAGGTCGCGCACAGTGCACGCATCCTCGAGCAGTCCGGTGTGCCGGCACGGCCGGCCGCGACGGTCTTCTTCGGCGGCGGCACTCCGACCCTGCTCCCGGCCGAGAATCTCGCCAGGATGCTCGACGCGGTGCGTGAACACCACGGCCTGGCCCCGGATGCCGAGGTCACCAGTGAGGCGAACCCCGACTCCGTGGATCGCGATTACCTGCAGACGCTCAAGGATGCCGGTTTCACCCGTGTCTCCTTCGGCATGCAGTCGGCGGTTCCGCACGTGCTCGCGACACTCGAGCGCACCCACGATCCGGCCCGCGTCCCGCTCGTCGTGCGCTGGGCGCGCGAGGTGGGACTCGACGTCAGCGTCGACCTGATCTACGGCACGCCGGGGGAGTCGCTCGATGACTGGCGCGCCAGCCTCGAACACGCCATCGCCCAGCAGCCGGACCACATCAGCGCCTATTCGCTCATCGTCGAAGACGGCACGAAGCTGGCCAGGCAGATCAAGCGGGGCGAGGTCGCCCAGCCGGACGAGGACCTGCAGGCCGACATGTACGAGCTCGCCGACGAGCTGCTCGGCGCCGCCGGATACGAGTGGTACGAGGTGAGCAACTGGGCGCGTGGCGCCGAACACCGCTCGCAGCACAACCTGGCCTACTGGCGCAGCAACGACTGGTGGGGCGTCGGCCCCGGCGCGCACAGCCACGTCGGCGGCGTGCGCTGGTGGAACGTCAAGCACCCGTCCGCGTACGCCGATCGCGTGCTGGCCGGCGACTCGCCGGCCGCAGGGCGCGAGAGCCTGGACGCCGCGACGCGGGAGTTCGAACGCGTGCTGCTGCTCGCCCGCATCCGGGAGGGAATCCCGGTCGACTCGCTGAGCGCCGCCGGGCGCCTCGCCGTCGCCGGGCTGATCGCCGACGAGCTCGTCAACGCCCGTGCGGCCCTGTCCGGCACGATCGAGCTGACCCTGCGCGGGCGCCTGTTGGCGGATGCGGTCGTGCGCCGGCTGCTGGACGACGCCGCGTAGCGGCGCCACAAGCGAGGCCCAGCGAGGCGCAATCGCGCTCTACAGGTGCGCCATCGAATCGTTACCAAACGTCGTTCGGTTTTCAGATACGCTGCGAGGGTTGTTGACTCTCCCCGAAAGGACCACCAGACAATGTCGTCTCGTCGTACATTCCGCGTCGCGATCGCCGGACTCGCCGCCGTCGCCACGCTCTTCTCGCTCGCAGCTTTCTCGGCCCCGGCGGCCGCGGAGAGTGCAGGCACATCACGCAGCAATGCCGGCAAGAACGCCGAGGTCACCGTCTACCTGACCCGTCACGGCGAGACCTGGCTCAACACCCAGCACCGCATGCAGGGCTGGTCGGACTCACCGCTCACCGCGGCGGGCGAGCTGGACGCACAGCACCTCGGCGCCGGCCTCGCCGAGGCGGGGATCACGTTCAAGTCCGCGTACTCTGCCGACATGGTGCGCCATTACGACACCATCTCGCTTGCACTCGACGAGCTCGACTACAAGGGCGAGCCGGTGCGCGACAAGCGCCTGCGTGAGGTGTCATTCGGCAAGTTCGAGGGTGCGACCCAGGCCGAGGTGTTCGCGGAGGTCGGCCCGCTTCTCGGTGGAGACCAGAGCATTGGTGCGCTGCTGGGCGCGCTCGTGACCGCCAACGGAACCAGCCCGCTGCCGGCCGAGTCGCTCGATCAGCTCAGTGCTCGCACGATGGCGTCGCTGAATGACGTCGCGGCCGCGCAGGCGAAGAAGGGTGGCGGCAACGTTCTCGTCGTCTCGAGCGGCATCACGATCATGGCCGCGCTGGAGTCGGTGGGGG
>CAZZNX010000042.1:7047-15064 GCA_964655795.1 uncultured Leifsonia sp.
GTTGACACGGTGAACGACTCGAGCTACGTCGAGGCCGGCGCCAACTAGCCGACAGCCTCGCTCAACGAAACAGTCGCCCGCGCCGGATCAGTAGAACTGACCGGCGCGGGCGACTGTCTTTGTTGCGGTGTTAGCTGACGCGGTGCTAGCTCACGAACTTGATCGCGAGCGGGTACTGGTAGGCCAGCCCCTGGTTCGCCTTCACCGCTGCGATGATGCTGAACACGATGATCAGGACGCTGACCGCGGCGATGATGATGAAGCCGATGAAGACGATCGTCAGGATGCCACCGACGACATACGCGATGGCCATCGTGATCTGGAAGTTGAGCGCCGTGGCCGTGTGAAGACGGATGAACGGGCCCTTGTCCTTGAGCACGAGGTAGCCGACGAGCGCCGGTACGAAGCTGAAGAAGATTCCGCCGACGTGGATCAGCGTCGCCCACAGCTTCTCGTCGGCCGGGCTCAACTGCGTCTGGCCCTGGTAGGGGGTGGCGGGGGGAGGAGGTGCGGCTGACATGTGGTGCTCCTTGATTCGTGCGAATGTGCTCGCGAAAGTGATGCCAGTGTAGCGGCCGGGTGTACCCCGCGTCCGTTACTTGATCATGCGGATGGCGAATGGGTACCGGTAGCCGCGCCCATCCTTGACCTGCATGAAGGCGATGATCGAGAAGATGACGCCGAGCACCCAGATGAGCCAGCCGATGCTGAAGCTGAAGAAGCCGAAGGTGATCACGGCCAGAATGACGCTGAGGATCGCGGCGGCGACCTCGGCAATGAGTAGCGTCAACTGGAAGTTCAGCGCCTCCTTGGCCTCGGTGTTCGTGAAGCGCCCGCGGTCCTTGAAGATCAACCAGATGATCAGCGACGGCAGAAAGCTGAAGATGCCACCGAGGTGCGCGAAGGACGCCCACTGGATGTCGGCCGCCGGGCTCAGCGGGGCGCCTGGCGCGGCGGTGTTCGCGTACGGATTCTCCGGCGGGGTCGGCGGCGCGGGCGGCGCAGGCGGGGCCGGCGGCTGCTGCGTCGGATCGTACGGGGGAGTCGGAGCTGATGGGTCGCTCATGGTCGAGCCTTTCGATGGGGCTTCTGCGGCGCGCATTGCGCTCAATCCCAAGCTAGTCGCGATATGATTA
The DNA here is from genome assembly GCA_964655795.1 of uncultured Leifsonia sp. GTDB lineage: Bacteria > Actinomycetota > Actinomycetes > Actinomycetales > Microbacteriaceae > Microterricola. The sequence goes on from CAZZNX010000042.1 coordinate 8,184, forward strand.
GCACTCAACGGCAGTGAGTGCTAAGTGGTCGTATGGTCGACCCAGCGCGGTGAGGAGGTTGTGCGCATGGTTTCGGAACGAAGCCTCGAGGTTCTCCGTGTGATCGTGCAGGACTACGTCTCCTCGCGCGAGCCCGTCGGCTCCAAGTCGATCGTGGAGCGCCACTCCTTCGGTGTCTCCGCCGCCACCATCCGCAACGACATGGCTCTGCTCGAAGAGGAGGAGCTGATCGCGGCTCCGCATACCTCGTCAGGCCGCATCCCGACCGACAAGGGTTACCGGCTCTTCGTCGACCAGCTGAGCGATCTGCGACCGCTCAGCGCGGCCCAGCGCCACGCCATCGAGACCTTCCTCGGACAGTCGGCCGACCTCGACGACGTGCTCTCGCGCACCGTGCGGCTGCTCTCCCAGCTCACCCATCAGGTCGCCCTCGTGCAGTACCCGTCGCTCATCCGTGCCACGGTCAAGCACGTCGAACTCGTGCGCCTCAGCACCCACCGCCTGCTCTCCGTTCTCATCACCGACACCGGGCGCGTCGAACAGCGCGTCGTCGACACCACATCAGAGGTGACGGAGGAATCCGTCGCCGATCTCCGTGCCGTCATCAACGCCTCGCTCGTCGGGCTGGGCATGACGGATGCCGCAGCCGCGGCCGGCGGCCTCGCCGATGCCGCTCCGCCGCACCTGGCCGGCGTGGCATCCGTCGTCGCCGAGACGCTCGTCGAACAGGTGCTCGCGAATCGCGCGGACAAGCTGGTGATGGCGGGCGCCGCCAACCTCGTGCGCACGGAAGAAGACTTCACGGGCAGCATCTTCCCCGTGCTGGAAGCCATCGAGGAACAGGTCGTCTTGCTGCGCCTGTTCGGCGAGATGGCCACAGACCAACACGGCGTCTCAGCGAGCATCGGGCGTGAGAACGCCTCATTCGGGCTCGGCGAGACCTCGGTTCTCAGCAGTAGCTACCTCTCGGCCGGTTCCGAGCTCGCCCGGGTGGGCGTTCTCGGCCCGCTCCGGATGGACTACTCCAACAACATGGCCGCCGTTCGTGCGGTCGCTCGGTACTTGTCCAGACTCTTGGGCGAAAACTAGTAGAACGAATCGCCTCGAGTTCGCCGTGCTGTGCGCGCGCAGAATGTTCGAGGCCGGAAAGGAACGGCCGGAGTGGCTGACCATTACGAAGTACTCGGCGTCTCGCGCGAGGCGACCACCGACGAGATCAAGAAGGCGTACCGCCGTCTCGCCCGCGAACTGCACCCCGATGTGAACCCCAGCTCTGAGGCGTCTGAGCGCTTCAAGGAGGTCACGCACGCCTACGACGTGCTGAGCGATGCGAAGCAGCGCCAGAACTACGACATGGGCGGCCAGGGCGGCTTCGGCGGAGGCGCGGGAGATTTCGGCGGCTTCGGCGACATCTTCGAGACCTTCTTCGGCGGGGGTGGCGGCGGTGGCCGCCGCGGTCCGCGGTCGCGCCGCGAGCGCGGCCAGGACGCGCTGCTGCGCGTCGAGGTCGACCTCGACGAGATCATCTTCGGCACCCACAGGGACATCGAGGTTGACACCGCGATCCTCTGCGAGACCTGCCAGGGCTCCTGCTGCGCGCCGGGCACCAGCCCCGTCACCTGCGACATCTGCCACGGAACCGGCAGCATCCAGCGCGCCGTCCGCTCGCTGCTCGGAAACGTGATGACCTCGAGCCCCTGCGGCAGCTGCCGCGGCTACGGCACCATCATCGCCACCCCGTGCCTCACCTGCCAGGGACAAGGCCGCGTCCGCGCCCGCCGCACCGTTCCGGTCGACATCCCCGCCGGAGTCGACACGGGTGTTCGCCTGCAGATGCCCGGCAGCGGAGAGGCCGGCCCGGCCGGCGGCCCGAACGGCGACCTGTACCTCGAGATGAAGGTGCGCCACCACGATGTCTTCAGCCGCGACGGCGACGACCTGCTCGCCACCCTCGAGGTGGCCATGACAGACGCCATCCTCGGCACCACGACGACGCTGCACGCACTCGACGGCGACGTCGAACTCGACCTCAAGCCGGGAACGCAGAGCGCAGAGGTCATCACGATCAAGGACCGCGGCGTCACCAAGCTCCGCGGCAACGGCCGCGGCGACCTCCGCATCGGCATCCAGGTCGTCACGCCCAGCAAGCTCAACGGCAAGGAGCGTGACCTGATCGAGCAGTTCGCCGGCATGCACAAGCACCCGAAGCCGGCGCTGAGCCAGTTCCAGCAGGGCCTCTTCGCCAAGCTGCGCGACAAGTTCCGGGGCTGATCGTGAGCTCGCTGTACCTGCGTGAAGACCTCGAGCCGGCGGCCGTCGAAGCCTCCGGTGTCGCCGCGGTCACCGGTGCGGAGGCCAAGCACGCCGTCACGGTCAACCGCACCAGGATCGGCGAGCGGGTCTCCATCGGCAACGGTCGCGGCCTCATCGTGACGGGCCCCGTCATCACGGCGGATGCGGGCGAGCTCGCCATCGCCGCGGAACTGATCGAGAACGTGCAGGCAGCGAGCCCCCGGATCGTGCTCGTCCAGGCGCTGGCCAAGGGTGGGCGCGACGAGATGGCCGTGCAGGCGTCGACAGAGCTCGGCGTCGACGCGGTGATCCCGTGGAGCGCCACCCGCTCCATCTCCCGCTGGGAGGGCGCGAAGGTTGCCAAGGGCCAGGAACGCTGGGCCAGCATCGTACGGGAGGCGAGCAAGCAGTCGATCCGCGCCTGGCTGCCCGACGTCACGACCCTGTTCTCCGGCAAGGACCTCGAGACGCTCGCGGCACAGAGTCACATGCTCGTGCTGGAGCCGACGGCCGACACCGCGCTGACCGAGTGGGCGCCGAGCGATCCTGCGCTCGACATCGTGCTCGTCGTCGGGCCGGAGGGCGGCATCGCCCCGCACGAACTCGAGCGCCTGCAGGCGGCCGGCGCGACCCTCGTGCGCCTCGGCCCGACGGTGCTGCGCACCTCCACGGCGGGCGCCGCGGCGCTCTCGGTGCTCAATGCCCGACTCGGCCGGTGGTAGTGCGCCTTAAGATGGAAGCATGACTTCAGCCGACGATCAGACTCCGACCCTCTTCAGCCGCATCGTCGCGCGCGAGATTCCGGCGCGCATCGTCGCGGAGACCGACACCGTCATCGCCTTCCACGACATCGCCCCGCAGGCGCCGCTGCACGTCGTCGTGACGACGAAGACGCAGCAGTACTCCGACGTCGTCGAACTGGCCGCCGGTGATCCGACGCTGCTCGCCGAGCTCGTCGCCGTCGCCAAGCAGGTGGCCGAGGAGCTGGCACCGGCCGGTCGAACGCCCGGCCAGTTCCGCCTGATCTTCAACACCGGCCCGGAGGCCGGACAAACCATCTTCCACGTGCACGCGCACGTACTCGCCGGAACATTCAAGGAGGGCTCGCTTGTCGGATCCTGAGCAGAAGCGTCCTGACAACAACACGGAGCTGCGGCTCGTCATCGACGGCGTCGCACTGGTTCGCCTCTTCGGCGCACAGGACAAACTCCTCGGCAGGATCGAGCAGGAGTACCCGGATGTCGCCGTGCACGCACGTGGCAACGAGCTCACGCTCAGCGGCCCTCGCGAGCAGGTCCACGCCGTCAGCCGTCTGGTGGAAGAGCTGCAGAATCTGATCCGCGAGGGCCAGGACCTGAGTCCGGGGGAGGTGTCGAGCTCTGCCCGCATCCTCGAGGCCGATCAGGGCGCACGTCTGAGCGATGTGCTCGGGCAGGCGATCCTCACGGCACGCGGTCGCAGCATCCGCCCCAAGACGCGCGGGCAGAAGGCCTACGTCGACGCGATCGACGAGAACAGCATCGTCTTCGGCATCGGGCCGGCCGGAACCGGCAAGACCTACCTCGCGATGGCGAAGGCCGTGCAGGCCCTGCAGCGCAAAGAGGTCGACAAGATCATCCTCACCCGCCCGGCCGTCGAAGCCGGGGAGCGTCTCGGCTTCCTGCCGGGAACCCTGACGGACAAGATCGACCCGTACCTGCGCCCGCGCTACGACGCCCTGGCCGACATGATGGACCCGGAGCTGGTGCCCAAGCTGCTGGCATCCGGAACCGTTGAGGTCGCCCCGCTCGCCTACATGCGCGGCCGCACCCTGAACTCCGCCTTCGTCGTGCTCGACGAGGCCCAGAACACGACACCGGAACAGATGAAGATGTTCCTGACCCGGCTCGGCTTCGGCTCCAAGATGGTCGTCACCGGTGACATCACCCAGGTCGACCTGCCGACCGGTTCGTCCGGCCTGCGCCTGGTGACCCGGGTGCTCGACGGAATCGACGACATCTACTTCGCGAGGCTGACCAGCGAGGATGTCGTCAGGCACTCGCTCGTCGGACGCATCGTCGACGCATACACCGAATACGACGCCAAGAAGCAGGCCCAGCGTTTCGAACGCGATGAGGCCAGAGAATTCGCGAACCGCGCGGAACGCCGTGGCGGCGCGCCGCGCGATCGCCAGCCGGGCCGCGGCCCCCGCTCCTGAGAGGTACTGAACCATGAGTATTGAGATCAACAACGAATCGGCCATCGAGGTCGACGAGAGTGCCATTCAGCGCCTCGCCGTCTTCGCGCTCGACGCGATGCACGTGCACCCCGACGCCGAGCTGGCCATTGTGCTGGTCGATGAGGGCGCCATGGAGCAACTGCACGTGCAGTGGATGGACGAGCCCGGCCCCACCGATGTGCTCAGCTTCCCGATGGACGAGCTGCGCCCGGGCACAGAGGACGCACCGACCCCGGCCGGTCTGCTCGGCGACATCGTGCTCTGCCCGCAGGTCGCACAGGCCCAGGCAGAGACGGCAGGCCACTCGACCATGGCCGAGCTGCAGTTGCTGACCACCCACGGGATCCTGCACCTGCTCGGATTCGACCACGCCGAGCCAGACGAAGAGAAGGAGATGTTCGGGCTCCAGCGCGAGATCCTCGCCGGCTTCGCGCAGCAGGAGCGCCGACGCTAAGTGGAGATCCTCTTCATTCTTCTGGCCTTCATGCTCGTCGCCTTCGGCGGGCTGATGGCCGCCGTCGACGCCGCGATCACCTCGCAATCGCGTGCCGACATTGAAGAACTCGCGGTCGGGGCCAGGGCCAGGGTGTCGCTCCTGGCCATCGCCAGCGACCCTGGCGCGCACATCAACGCCATCAACTTCATGCGAATCATCGCCGAGACGACGGCAGCGGTTCTTGTGACCCTCGCCTTCGCCTTCACCTTCGACGAGGTGTGGATCGCCCTCGTGCTCTCGGCGCTGATCATGACGGCCGTGTCCTTCGTGCTGGTCGGCGCGAGCCCGCGCAGCGTCGGCCGGGCGAACCCCGGCACCATCCTGCGCCTCAGCGCGCTCCTGGTGCACTTCCTCCGTGTCGCGCTCGGCCCGATCGCGAACGCACTCGTCGCCCTCGGCAACCGGGTCACGCCGGGTCGACCGAAACTCGGCACCTTCGCTAATGAGGAGCAGCTGCTCAGCATGGTCGACCAGGCGACAGAGCTCGACGTTCTCGAGGAGGACGACCGTGAGCTCATCCACTCGATCTTCGAATTCAACGACACCGTCGTGCGCGAGGTGATGGTGCCGCGCACCGACATGGTGACGATCTCCGGCGGGGCCGACCTCGGCAGCGCGATGGGCCTCTTCCTCAGCTCCGGCTTCTCGCGGATGCCGGTGATGGCAGGCGAGGTCGACGATGTGCTCGGCGTCCTCTACCTGCGTGATGTCGCCAAGCTCAGTTTCGAGCGCTCGCTCGACGCCGAACGGCTCATGGTCGCCGAGATCGCCAGGCCGGCGCTCTTCGTTCCCGAGTCGAAGAAGGCCGACGACCTGCTGCGCCAGATGCAGCTCGAGTCGAACCACCTCGCGATGGTCATCGACGAATACGGCGGAATCGCCGGCCTCGTGACCCTCGAAGACCTGATCGAAGAGCTCGTCGGCGACATCTCCGACGAGTACGACCGCGAGGTCGTCGAGATCGAAGAACTCGGCGCGGGCCGCTACCGCGTCGCGGCCCGCCTGCCCGTCGACGAACTCGGAGAGCTCTTCGGCATCGAGCTCGACGACGACGACGTCGACTCCGTCGGCGGCCTGCTCGCCAAGGCCCTTGGCCGCCTCCCCGTCACCGGTTCCAGCGCCTCCGTCAGCGGGCTCACGCTCACGGCGGACCGCACAGAGGGCAGGCGCAAACGCATCAGTACCGTCATCGTTGAACGTGACAAATCACTCATCGATGCAGAAACAGCATTCCCCCCGCAGCACGACGAAGGAGCACGATCATGAGCGACGCCACCACCCCCAGCGACGCCACAACCCCCGAGGGCTACCGGGCGGGCTTCGTCTCGTTCGTCGGGCGCCCGAACGTCGGCAAGTCCACGCTGACCAACGCCCTCGTCGGCGAGAAGGTCGCCATCACGAGCTCGAAGCCGCAGACGACGCGTCGCGCCATTCGCGGCATCGTGCACCGCGAGAACGGCCAGCTGATCCTGGTCGACACCCCCGGCATCCACCGCCCGCGCACACTCCTCGGTGAGCGGCTGAACAGCCTCGTGCAGTCCACCCTCGGCGACGTCGATGTGATCGGCATGTGCTTCCCGGCCGACGAGCCGATCGGCCCTGGCGACAACTTCATCAACACCCAGCTCGACGAGTTCCCGCGCGCCAAGAAGGTGGCCATCGTCACCAAGATCGACACCACATCGAAGCAGAAGGTCGGCGAGCAGCTACTTGCCGTGTCGAAGCTGCGCGAGTGGGCGGCGATCATCCCGATCTCCGCGGTCACCGACGTGCAGCTCGACATCCTCAGTGAGGAACTGCTCAAGCTGCTGCCTGTCTCCAGCCAGCCGCTCTACCCCGCCGATGCCATCACCGATGAGGGCACGGAGGACCGCA
>CAZZNX010000042.1:15076-21493 GCA_964655795.1 uncultured Leifsonia sp.
GCCGAGTTCATCCGCGAGGCAGCACTCGAGGGTGTCACCGACGAGCTGCCGCACTCGATCGCCGTCACGATCGACGACATGATCGAGCGCGAAGACCAGGACCTGCTCGAGATCTACGCGAACCTCTTCGTGGAGCGCGACAGCCAGAAGGGCATCATCATCGGCAAGGGTGGCAGCCGCCTGAAGGATGTCGGTGCGACGGCGCGTGCGCAGATCGAACAGCTTCTCGGCCGCAAGGTGTTCCTCTCTCTGCGCGTGAAGGTCGCCAAGGAGTGGCAGCGCGACCCGAAGCTGCTCGGCCGCCTCGGCTTCTAGGTGTTCCGCGCACTCGCACGCAGCCAACGCGTCGCCGACATCATCGGCGCCTGCGTGTTCTTCGTGCTGCTCGTGCCGTTCACCTCGGCGATCGGTGTCGCCGGATTCGGGTGGTGGCCGGCCGTCGTCGACGTGTTCGTGCTCGCCGTGTACGCCACGGCTCTCGTGTTCCGCCGCCTGTCGCCGCCGATCGCCCTTGCCCTGGTCTGGATCGGTGCGATCATCCAGATGGCTGCGCTGCGTGATGTGCAGGCGGGCAACCTCGCCATCCTGATGGTGCTCTACGCGGTCGGGTGCTACGGCAATCGCGTCGTGCGCTGGCTCGGGCTCGCATCGGCCGGCATCGGCGCGTTGCTCGCCGCTGTGTACCTGATGTACCTGCTGCCGGTGGGCAGGGGGAGCGACGTCTCCACCGTCGGTGTCGGCGAATTCCTGTTCACCCTTGTCGCCTCGCTGGCCGTGCTCGTGCTGCCGTGGACGTTCGGCCTGCTGGTCAGTGCGCGCACGGCATCCCGCGAGAGCAAGGCCAGGCAGCTGGAGGCGCAGCGGGAGGCCGAACGCGCCGAATACGCCGTCGTCGTCGAGCAGGAGCGCAACCGGATCGCGCGCGACATGCACGACGTCGTCGCGCACTCGCTGGCCGTGGTGATCGCTCAGGCCGTTGGCGCTCGATACGCCGCCGCCGCGAACCCGGCAAGCGCCGCACCGGCGCTCGGCACGATCGCAGCAACCGCGCGCGAGGCACTCGCCGACGTTCGCCTGCTCCTCGCCGAGCTCCGGCATTCTGAGGCCGAGGGCCCCCAACCGAGCATCCACGACCTCGAGCGATTGATCGAGCAGCTCCGGGTCACCGGACTGCAGATCGAGGTGTCGTCGACGGGCTCCGTCGTGCCGATGAGCGCGAGCCACCAGATCGCGGTCTACCGCATCGTGCAGGAGGCGTTGACGAACGTGCTGAGGCACGGCGACGCCGCGCGGCCGGTGACCCTCGACTTCGCATGGAGCCCTGAGGGCGTACGACTCACCGTGGCGAGCGCACTCAGCCCGGCTCCAGGGACGGCCACGGCAACACTCGGGCACGGCATTCCCGGTATGAGGGAGCGCGCCGTCCTGACGGGTGGCAGCTTCCGCGCCGGTGCGACGGAGACAGGGCAGTTCGAGGTCGCCGCACGGATCCCGAGTGGGATCGCGCAGCGCCCAACAGATTCAGACACAACAGGGGGACTCTCATGACGCGGATTCGCGTTGCACTCGTCGACGACCAGGCGCTCTTTCGCGCCGGCATCCGGATGCTGATCGAATCGCAGCCGGATCTCGAGTTCGTCGGCGAGGCCGGCGACGGCGCGGCCGGGATCGCGCTGGCCGCATCGACAGAGGTGGACGTGATCCTGATGGACATCCGGATGCCGGTTCTCGACGGCATCGCAGCGACGGAGGCGATCGTGGCCAACGCGGCCGCCCCGGCCGGCCCGCCGCGGGTGCTCGTGCTCACCACCTTCGACCTCGATGAGAGCGCGGCAAGGGCGATCCGGGCCGGGGCCAGCGGTTTCGTGCTGAAGGACGCCGAGCCGGAGTTCCTGCTCGCGTCCATCCGCACCGTCCATGCCGGCAACGCCGTTATCGCGGCATCCGCGACCCGCGAACTGCTCGAGCACTTCGCGGCGCGCGCCCCGCAGCCGACGGCGCCGGCGAGCTTCCAGACGCTCACACCGCGCGAGGGCGAGATCTTCGTGCTCGCCGCGAAGGGGCTCAGCAACACCGAGATCGCCGCGCGGGAGTTCCTCAGCGAGGCGACCGTGAAGACGCATATCTCGCGGATCCTCGGCAAGCTCGGGCTGCGCGACCGCGTGCAGCTGGTCGTCTTCGCCTTCGAGCATCGTCTCGTCGACTGAGCCGAGCGTCATCCCAGAGAGGTATGGGGAGCCATCGCTGGCCTGACGCGCGGACCGAGGCCGATTCGTAGCGTTGAAGCATGGCAATCAACACGACAGACCTCGGCCTCATCGCCCGGGTCGCACACCTCAGCAAGCGCTACGGAACCGGGCAGGGAACGGTCACGGCCCTCGACGACATCTCCATCGGCATCCGCCGCGGGGAGTTCACCGCGATCATGGGCCCGAGCGGCTCTGGCAAGTCGACGCTCATGCACATCATGGCCGGCCTCGACAGCGGCAGCAGCGGGCAGGTGTGGCTCGGCGACACCGAGATCAGCGGCATGGCCGACAGCCAGCTCACCGTTCTGCGGCGACGCCGCGTCGGCTTCGTGTTCCAGTCGTTCAATCTCGTGCCGACGCTCGACGTCATGGCGAACATCATGTTGCCGTTCGAGCTGGACGGCCGAAATCCCACCGCGAAGGAACAGGGCTGGGTCGACCACCTGATCGACTCGCTCGGCCTGCGCAACCGGCTCAGCCACCGCCCGCATGAACTCTCCGGCGGCCAGCAGCAGCGCGTCGCCATCGCCAGGGCGCTCGGCACCAGGCCAGACCTCGTCTTCGCCGACGAGCCGACCGGTGCCCTCGATTCGCGCACCGGGCGCGAGGTGCTGGCGCTGCTCGCGACCGCCGCCCGCGAGTACGACCAGTCGATCGCGATGGTCACCCACGACCCGATCGCGGCCAGCCACGCCGACCGCATCCTGTTCCTCGCCGACGGCCGGGTGGTCGACGACCGTCCGCGGTCATCGGCCGAAGAGATCTCCCGCATCATGCTGGGCATGGAGGCGGCGCTCTGATGGCCACGCTCGGAGGCAAGACCCGCGACCACGGTTCGACACTCGTGGTCGCCGCGCTCAGCTCGGCGTTCGGCGTCGTGTTGCTGCAGGCGACGGGCATCATCGCGACGGCCATCCAATCCGACGTTGTGGGGGAGTCGGCATCCGTCCGGCTCGCCCTCTCCCTCGTCACGACCGTCTTCACCGTGATCGCCTTCTACGTCGGCGCCATCGTGACCGCGAACACCTTCGGCACGATCATCGCCGGGCGGGTGCGCTCGATCGCGCTGCTGCGCCTGATCGGGGCCAGGGCCGTGACCGTGCGCAGGGCGGTGGCGACCGAGGGGCTCATCGTCGGAGCGCTCGGCGCGCTGATCGGGCTCGCGCTCGGCATGCTCATCACACTCTGCGCGGTCGCGATCGGCATCCAACAGGGCTGGTTGCCTTCCGTCGAGTACGCGCTGATCGAGCCGATCGTCGTGCTGCCGGTCGCCGTCGTCGCCCTCGTCACCTGGGGTGCGGCCTGGGTGGGATCCCGCCGGGTCGTCACGGTGTCGCCGATGGAGGCGACCGGGGCCGCCGTCGAGGCCTCGCTCGAACAGGGCAGGCACCGCACCGCGCGGAACGTCTTCGCTCTGCTCTTCGTCGTGATCGGTTTCGCCATGATGGCGCTCGGCATCCTCGTGAGCCTCGCCAGCGTGTTCGGGCTGCTGATCTCCTTCTTCGGCGGGCTCATCTCCTTCACCGGCATCATCCTCGGTGCCCACCTCGTGATGCCGCCGGTGCTGCGCCTCGTCGGCCGGATGCTGGGGCGCGCCCCGACGGCGCGACTTGCCGCCGAGAATGCCGTGCGCTTCCCTGACCGGAGCTCCCGCGCGACGATCGGGCTCGTGATCGGTGTGACCCTCGTCACGATGTTCGCCGTCACCATGGAGAGCTACCGTGCCATGGTGGCCAGCACCTTCGCCGACGATCCGCAGATGGCCGCCGTGATCGACCAGTCGGTGACGCTGACCACATCGATCTTCCTCGCCCTCGTCGGCTTCAGCGCCGTCATCGCGGCGATCGGCATGGTCAACAACCTCTCGCTCAGCGTGTTGCAGCGCACGAGGGAGCTGGGGCTGCTGCGCGCGCTCGGCTTCACCGGGCGCCAGGTGCGCGGCATGATCCTCGCCGAGAGCGCCCAGATGACGGTCGCAGCGGTCGGGCTCGGCCTCGTGCTCGGCGTCTTCTACGGCTGGGCCGGCGCGCAATCGCTGCTCGGCTCGATCCAGGGGCAGCTCATGCCGCCGAGCCTGCCGTGGCCGATCCTCGTGTTCACGGTGCTCGCCGGTGCCGCGCTCACCCTGATCGCCTCCGTCGCCCCGGCCCGCCGGGCGACGACCGTGTCGCCCGTGCTCGCGCTGGCGGTGGATTAGGCCCCCTTCTGCACCTCCGATTGGTAACAATCGGCTGGCACCGTCTCGCAAGTCCGCGAGACGGTGCTAGCCTGAAAGTGTGTTGCACGGTCTGCTCCTCCTTAGCTGCCGCGACGAGTCCTAATCTCAGGCCTCTCTCGTCGCGGAGTTTGTCGTTGGCTGACCACCACTCGCGAGGAGATTGAGACACCATGAAGAACAACCAAAAAGCATCCGCAATGCCGGTCCACCGTTACCGTGCGTTCCACGAGCAGATCACCGTCGAACTGCCCGATCGCACCTGGCCGAGCAAGCGCATCACCGAGGCACCCCGCTGGTGTGCCGTTGACCTGCGCGACGGCAACCAGGCACTGATCGATCCGATGAGCCCTGAGCGCAAGCGCGTCATGTTCGACCTGCTGGTCGGCATGGGCTACAAGGAGATCGAGGTCGGCTTCCCGAGCGCAAGCCAGACCGACTTCGACTTCGTGCGCAGCCTGATCGAAGAGAACGCGATCCCCGACGACGTCACCATCCAGGTGCTGACGCAGGCCCGCGACCACCTGATCGAGCGCACCTACGAGTCGATCAAGGGCGCCAAGCAGGCCATCGTGCACCTGTACAACTCCACCAGCGTGCTGCAGCGCGAGGTCGTGTTCCGCAAGGACAAGCAGGGCATCATCGACATCGCCCTGCACGGCGCGCGCAAGTGCCGCGAGATGGAGTCGCTCGTTGCCGGCACCGAGGTGTACTACGAGTACTCGCCGGAGAGCTACACCGGCACGGAGCTCGAGTTCGCACTCGACATCTGCAACCAGGTGATCGAGATCTTCGAGCCGACGCCGGAGCGCAAGGTCATCATCAACCTGCCGGCCACCGTCGAGATGGCCACTCCCAACGTCTACGCTGACTCGATCGAGTGGATGAGCCGCAGGCTCGCCCACCGCGAGAACGTGATCCTCAGCCTGCACCCGCACAACGACCGCGGAACCGCCGTCGCCGCAGCCGAGCTCGGCTACCTGGCCGGCGCCGACCGCATCGAGGGCTGCCTGTTCGGCAATGGCGAGCGCACGGGCAATGTCGACCTGGTCGCACTGGGCATCAACCTGTTCACGCAGGGCATCGACCCGCAGATCGACTTCTCCGACATCGACATGGTCAAGCGCACGGTCGAGCACTGCAACCAGCTGCCGGTGCCTGAGCGCCACCCGTGGGTGGGAGATCTGGTCTACACCGCATTCAGCGGTTCGCACCAGGACGCCATCAAGAAGGGCTTCGAGCAGATGGCCGCGGATGCCGCAGAGCGCGGCGTCACGGTCGACGAGCTGGAGTGGGCCGTGCCGTACCTGCCCGTCGACCCGAAGGACCTCGGCCGCAGCTATGAGGCCGTCATCCGCGTCAACTCGCAGTCGGGCAAGGGCGGAGTCGCCTACCTGCTGAAGAACGACCACGCCCTGGAACTGCCGCGTCGTCTGCAGATCGAGTTCAGCGGTGTCGTGCAAGCCAGGACCGATGCAGAGGGTGGCGAGCTCACCAGCGAGCAGATCTGGAACATTTTCCGCGACGAGTACCTGCCGACCGCGGAGGCCGGCGCCGACGCTGAGCGGTGGGGCCGCTTCGAGCTGATCTCCACCGTCACCACGCACAAGGGCGATGGCGTGCACCTCGAGGTCGAGCTGCGTGAGGGCAACGTCGTCGAGATCGCGCAGGGTTCTGGCAACGGACCGATCGCCGCGTTCCTCTCGGTTCTGGCCACCCGCGGGCTGAAGGTCGATCTGTTCGAGTTCTCTCAGCACACGCTCTCGGCCAGTGGCGACGCCCAGGCGGCGTCGTACGTCGAGCTCGACGTCGACGGCCAGCGTCTGTGGGGCGTCGGCATCGACGGCGACACCTCCGTCGCCTCGCTGAAGGCCGTCGTGTCTGCCGTCAACCGCGCACAGCGCACTGCGGCAACTGAGATGACGACGCTCCAGAAGATCGCCGAAGCAGTCA
>CAZZNX010000042.1:21557-26924 GCA_964655795.1 uncultured Leifsonia sp.
TAACCGTGCGCCGTCCCTGCACGTTGCCTCGAGCGTCGGGCCGCAACTCGGCTTCGGGGGCGGCCTCGTTCCTCGGCTGCTCCCTCGAGCCAGCGTGGGTTTCGTCGAGACTCCCGCCCTGCACGTTGGCTCGAGCGAGCGGTGCCGCGACGAAGGAGCAGCGCCGCACGCGAAGCCCTGAGCGTGTTCGTGGACCCCGGCGGACCCGGCCTAGCCGCGACGCCAGCGCGGCCAGCTGGCGAGGGCGCGCTGCTCCGGCAGGCTCCAGCCGAAGCGCACGGCGAGCAGCCGGATGATCGTCGTCACACCGACGCAGACGATGCCGGCGATCGTGATCTGCACGCCGGCCGAGGCGAGGATCACGAGCAGGGTGCAGCCGACACCGGCCGCGACCGCGTAGAGCGAGCCGACGTGCATGACCGCGATCGGCAGATTGAGCATCATGTCCCGCAGGATCGAGCCACCGACGGCGCTCAGCACACCGACGAAGGCGGCCGGCACCTCTGGCACGCCGTATGCGAGTGCCTTGGTGACACCGATCGCGCCGAAGAGGCCGATCGTGACGGCATCCAGGCCGATGATGAGCGGGTTCAGCTTGTCGAAGACGCGCACGAGCGCCATGCCGATGAGGGCGGATGCCGTCGCCACCGGCAGGTACCAGTTGCTGGCCAGCGCGGCCGGTAGCTGGTTGATGAGCACGTCACGCAGCAAACCACCGCCGAGCCCGACGGCGACGCCGATGATCGCGACACCGAGCAGGTCGATGCGGCGGTCCTTCATGCGGGCGGCGAACATGGCGCCCTGAATCGCTCCGATGGCGACCGCCGTGAGGTCGAGCCAGAGGGGGATGACGAAGAGGGCGGTGCTCATGCTCCATGTATACCAAGTCGCGGGGCCCGGCGATGACGCGGTCAGCGTGCGGCGAGGAACTCCGCGAAAGTCTGCCGCCCGTACGGCACGCCGGGAACGAGGTTGTGACCGGCACGGAACGCCCGCACGATCGAGCCGGGCATCGACAGCGTGCGCACGGAACGACGACCGGAGTGCGCCTCCTGGTAGAGCAGGCCGAACTCGCGGGCGGTGCGCACCTCCGGACCGCCGATGTCGGCGACACGGCCCGTCGTGCCCGTGTGCACCAGCTCCACCAGCCGCTCCGCGACCTCGCTCGCCGCGATGGGCTGGGCAGAGAACGGCGGGGCGAGGAGCACGGGGAGAGCGCGCTGGGCGCGGAAGATCTGCTCGATCAGCGTGTGGAACTGGGTCGCGCGGAGCACGGCGAATGGCAAGCCGGATCCCTCGATGGCGCGCTCGGCCGCCAGCTTGCCGCGGTAGTAGCCGAGCGGGATCGCGTCGACGCCGACGATCGAGATGTAGACGATGCGGGGAGCGGAGGCGCCACCGGAGCGCGCGGCATCCAGCAGGGCCCGCGTGATGTCGAGATCGTTGCGGTTGCCCGTCGCCAGATGCAACACCGTGTCGACGCCGTCGAGCGCAGCGGCCAGGCCGTCGCCCGTGCGCAGGTCGCCGGTGATCAGCCCGGGGCCCTGTTTGCGGCTGAGCACGCGGGGCTCAATGTCCACGGCACGCAGCCGATGGACCACCGCACGACCCAGATTGCCGGTTCCCCCGGTGACAAGCACGTTCACGCTGCGACTCTACGCTCGCGCGCGGCCGAACGGCCGCATCCGGCGAGGGGCGGCCCAGACCGCACGGGCGCGGGGGATAATTGACTGTGCCTGTCTATCGTGATGAAGCCGTTGTGCTCCGCACCCACAAGTTGGGTGAAGCGGACCGCATCGTCACGCTGCTGACCCGTCAGCACGGCAAGGTGCGCGCGGTCGCCAAGGGCGTGCGGCGCACCGCATCGAAGTTCGGCTCTCGTCTTGAACCGTTCATGGTCGCCGATCTGCAGCTCTATGAGGGCCGCACGCTCGACGTGATCACACAGGCCGAGACGATCGGCGCATACGGTGCGCTCATCGCCGAGGACTACCCGAGCTACACCGCGGCGACGGCAATGGTCGAGACGGCCGACAAGCTCACCGAGTCGGAGGGATCGCTGCAGCAGTACCTACTGCTCGTTGGCGCTCTGCGCTCGCTCTCCCGTCGCGAGCACAACTCGAGCCTCACCCTCGACTCCTATCTGCTCCGTGCACTCTCCATGGCCGGATGGGCTCCGAGCTTCCACGACTGCGCCCGCTGCGGCCTGGCCGGCCCGCACGACCACATGGTCGTACAGGTCGGCGGCGTTGTCTGCTCTGACTGCTCGCCCCCCGGGTCCCCGCGCCTCGACACGGAGACGATCGGCCTGCTCGGCGCCCTGCTCGAGGGCAACTGGGCCGTCGCCGACGCGGCGCCGGAGAACACGGCATCCCGAGCCAGCGGCGTCGTCGCCGCGTACACCCAATGGCACCTGGAGCGCGGGCTGCGCTCGCTCTCCCACGTTTCGCGAGAAAGCAGCGTATGACCCCGAAACCCTTCACCCACAAGGATGCCGTCGCCTACAAGCCCCTGGATTGGACCGGTATCTACCCGCCGGCGATTCCGGCGAAGGCGGTGCCGGAGCACGTCGCCGTGGTGATGGACGGCAATGGCCGCTGGGCGAACGCCCGCGGCCTCACTCGCGTCGAGGGGCACAAGGCGGGGGAGGCGGCGCTGCTCGACGTCGTCGCCGGCGCGATCCAGATCGGCGTCAAGCACCTCAGCGTCTACGCCTTCTCGACTGAGAACTGGAAGCGCTCGCCCGATGAGGTGCGCTTCCTGATGGGCTTCAACCGGGACGTGCTGCACCGCCGCCGCGACCAGCTCAACGAGTGGGGCGTGCGGATCCGCTGGGCAGGCCGGAAGCCGCGGCTGTGGGCATCCGTCATCAACGAGCTGCAGTACGCCGAGAAGCTCACCGCCGGCAACTCGACGATGACGCTCACGATGTGCGTGAACTACGGCGGCCGCAACGAGATCACGGATGCCGTGCGCGCACTGGCGGAAGACGTCGCCGCGGGCAGGCTGAAGCCCTCCGCGATCACCGAGAAGGCGATCGCGAAGAAGCTCTACAACCCGGAGATGCCCGACGTCGACCTGTTCGTGCGCAGCTCGGGGGAGCAGCGCACCTCAAACTTCCTGCTCTGGCAGTCCGCCTACGCCGAGATGGTCTTCCTGGACACGCTGTGGCCGGACTTCTCGCGGGTAGACCTGTGGCGCGCCGTCGAGCTGTACGCCTCACGCAATCGGCGTTTCGGCGGGGCCGTCGACGCGCCCAGCGCCTGAACTGCTGAGCGCCTGAGCGACTGAGCTATTCCGCCTCGACGGTGTCGGTCGCCTCGGCCGGCTCGGTCGTGTCGGCGGGCGCGGTCGACTCGGTCGCTGGGCGGAGGCGCTCGCGCAGCACGTCGCGGGCCTGCTGAGCGGCCTGGCGCACCGACTTCTCGGAGTCGCGGAGGCGCTGGGCGATCGTCTCGACGTGCTCCTCCGTGCCCTGCGCCGCGAGGGCGTGCAGGGCGGCGGCGCGGACGCGCGGGTTCTCGTCGGTCGTCAGACGCACCAGCTTGGGTGCGACCTGAAGATCGCGCAGCAGCACGACCTTGGCGCACATCTCGCGCACCCGCCAGGCCTGGTTGCCGAGGCCGACGACGACGTACGGGGCGGCCGCGTCATCCCAGACGTGCAGCAGGGCGCGTGCGCCCCAGAGCTCCGGCCAGTACAGGGCGGGGGCGCCGTCGAGGATTCCGAGGGCGTGGCGCCCACCGGCGTAGAGCAGGAAGTCCTTGCCCGCGTTCTTGGCGCGCAGCAGGGCGATGGCGTTCTGGGCCACGACCTCCTCGCCGTAGTGGTCGACGGCGGCGGCGATGCGCTCGCCCGTCGGCAGGTCGAGGGGAATGTCGGGGTGCGGGTTGAGTTTGTTTGCCATGGCACTGCCAACTGTATCTGGCCGAGCTGAGTGCCGCGGGAATACAGCGGCAGCGGCGCCGGTTGGGCCCTGTTGTGAGTGAACCCATTAAAATTGACGTCTGGTCCGACATTGCCTGCCCGTGGTGCTTCATCGGCAAGCGCAAGTTCGAGGGTGGTGTGACCGAATTCCAGCAGGATGCCGATGCGCCAGAGGTGATCGTGGAGTACCACAGCTTCGAGCTTTCCCCCGATACCCCCGTTGACTTCGAGGGCAGCGAGATCGACTTCCTCGCCAAGCACAAGGGCATGCCGGCCGAGCGCGTCGGCGAGATGCTTGAGCACGTGACCGGGATCGCGGCATCCGTCGGCCTCGAGTACAACTTCGACATCCTGCAGCACACGAACACGGTCAAGGCCCACCAGCTCCTGCACTACGCGAAGGCGCAGGGCATCCAGCTGCAGGCCGTCGAGCGTCTGCTCAGCGCCTACTTCACCGAGGGCCGCCACATCGGCCGGGTCGAGGACCTCGCCGATCTCGGCGCAGAGCTCGGCCTCGACCGCGACGACGTGCTCCGCTCGTTGAACGAGGATGAGTACCTCGCCGCCGTGCGCGCCGACCAGGCGCAGGCACAGCAGTTCGGCATCAACGGCGTGCCCTTTTTCGTGATCGACGGCAAGTACGGTCTGTCGGGCGCGCAGGATGCTGGTACTTTTGCACAAGTTCTGCAGCAGGTGCGGAGCGAACGAGCCGAGGAGATTTCCGCATGAGCGAGAACACCATTACCGTCGAGTCCGTCACCCGCAAGCCCCTCATTCAGCTGACCGACGTGTCGGCTGAGGCAACGGCCGAGACCGGCTGCTGCGGCGGCGGCAGCTGCGGCGTCTAATTCTCTGAACCGAAACGGGGCACCGCCGATTGGCGGTGCCCCGTTTTCGTGCCTCCGCGCGCCCCCGCTGGTTGAGCCTGTCGAAACCACGTTGGTTGAGCCTGTCGAAACCCGCCCCGCCGGTTGAGCCTGTCGAAACCGACCCGAACCCGCCCCCCCCCCTCGGTCGCGGAGGCCGCCCGCGGCCGTATCGCGGCCCCGCCGAGACCACCTCTTGTGCACAGTCCCCGATTCTCAAATACTTATCCACATCAGGCCTTTTCCCTAGGCGACCACACCCCACCGGGGTAAAATTGATCCCATGGGAACCCCGACGGCGGCACTCGCAGAAGCACAAAAGCTTCTCCTGGATGCCCTCGCCGATTCCGACGAACGCCTGTTCCACCACGACGAGTTGCTCGAGTTCACCGCGACCGCCGAAGCCGTCGGGCGCCTCGCCGATGCGCTCCGCATCAAGGCGGCCGGTGAGGTCGCGTTCCGCTCCCGCCGAGAACTCGGCGACGACCGTCTCTCGGCCAAGAAGGGTTGCCGGAACGCCGTCGAACTCCTCGCCCGCGTCACGCTCGCTTCTGAGCGCACGCTCACGCAGCGG
>CAZZNX010000043.1:0-4509 GCA_964655795.1 uncultured Leifsonia sp.
CACGTCGTACCCGCCGCCCGCGAGGATGGCGAACGGGTCGGGGCGCAGCTCGCCGACGGTGCCCTCTGCGGCGGCCGTCTTCTCGGAGCTGATCGTCGCACCCATGAAGACGCCGTGCTTCCAGCTGCGGGCCTGAGCGACGAGCGGCACGTTCGTCGCACGCCGTCCACCGAAGAGGATCGCGTCGATCGGCACGCCGTCGGTGCTCTCCCAGTCGTCGGCGATCGACGGGCACTGCGCGGCAGAGACCGTGAAGCGCGAGTTCGGGTGCGCGGCCGGGCGGCCGGAGTCCGGCGTCCAGTCCTTGCCCTGCCAGTCGATCAGGTGCGCCGGCGGGGTGTCGGTCAGACCCTCCCACCACACATCGCCGTCGTCGCGCAGCGCGACGTTGGTGAAGATCGTGTTGCCCCACAGCGTGTCGACGGCCGTCTGGTTCGTGCTCAGACCGGTGCCGGGCGCCACGCCGAAGAATCCGGCCTCCGGGTTGATCGCCCAGAGGCGCCCATCGCTACCGGGCCGCAGCCAGGCGATGTCGTCTCCGATGGTCTCGACCTTCCAGCCGGGGATGGTCGGGCGCAGCATGGCCAGGTTCGTCTTGCCGCAGGCAGAGGGGAACGCGGCGGCCACGTGGTAGCTCTTGCCCTCCGGCGAGGTGATCTTGATCAGCAGCATGTGCTCTGCGAGCCAGCCCTCGTCCCGCGCCATCACCGAGGCGATGCGCAGCGCGAAGCACTTCTTCGCCAGCAGGGCGTTACCGCCGTAGCCAGAGCCGTACGACCACACCTCGCGGCTGTCGGGGAACTGCACGATGTACTTGGTGTCGTTGCACGGCCAGTCGAGGTCGTCACGCGGGAAGCCCTCGGCATCCACCAGCTCGTAACCGACGGAGTGCACGGTGCGCACCCAGGCGTCGCCGTCCTCGATCATGCGGTAGACACGGTCGCCCATGCGGGTCATGATGCCCATGTTGAGCACGACGTACGGCGAGTCGGTGATCTCGACACCGAGCTGCGAGATGGGGCCGCCGAGCGGGCCCATCGAGAACGGTACGACGTACATGGTGCGGCCGCGCATGCTGCCGGTGAAGACCTCGCGCAGCTCTGCACGCATCTGCTTGGGGTCGCGCCAGTTGTTGGTCGGGCCCGCATCTTCCTCGTAGGTCGAGCAGATGAAGGTGCGGTCCTCGACGCGGGCGACGTCCTTCGGGTCGGTGCGCGCGAGGTAGCTGTTGGGGCGCCACTCCGGGTTCAGCCGGATGAGCTTGCCCTCGGTGACGAGCAGCTTGGTGAGGTGGTCGGCCTCGGCGATCGAGCCGTCGCACCAGACGATGTCGGCCGGCTGCGTGATCGCGGCAATCTCCTTGACCCAGGCACGCAGCGCAGGATCGGTCGTCCCCTGGTTGGCCGGGCGTGCCGAGGAGCCCGTTCCCACTGAGATCTCTGAGATTGTCATGTCTCTTGCCTTTCCGCTCTTCTTCGTGCAGTTCGTGTGTACGGCGGCGATCCACCCAGATTCCGGATGCCGATGGCGACCGTTTTGTGTGAATCCCGACCTTCCATTCAAGAATGCGCCTGTTTTCAGCCCCCAAGCCACGAAAAGTGGTCTTAAGAATCACGATTCTTTCCGTATTCTTAAGGCATGAAGCAACGAAGCTCCGATCTTGAAACGCTCGGCCACCGCATCCGGCACTTCCGCGGCCAGCGCGGTCTCACCCTGGACCAGCTCGGCGAGCGCCTCGGTCTGGCCGGCAGCCAGCTCTCGCTGATCGAGAACGGCAAGCGCGAGGCCCGCGTCGGCACGCTGCAGGCGATCGCCGCCGCGCTCGACATCGAGCTCAGCGCCCTGCTCTCCGGCGAGGCCCCCAACGAGCGCGCCGCGCTGGAGATCGAGTTGGGTCGGGCACAGAAGAGTCCGCTCTACGCGGCCCTCGGGCTGCCCCAGGTCAAGCCGACGCGGGGAATGAACACCGAGGCGTTGGCGGCGATGGTCGGGCTTCACCGGGAACTCGCCCGCCGGGCATCCGAGGCCATCGCCACCCCGGAGGAGGCCCGCCGGGCGAACACGGAACTGCGTGAGCGCATGCGGGAACGCGACAACTACATGCCGGAGATCGAGGCCTTGGCGGAGGACCGCGTGCGGGCATCCGGTCACACCTCCGGAGCCCTGACGCACCGCGAGGTGAGCGTGATGGCCGAACAGCTCGGCTTCACGCTGATCTACGTGAACGATCTGCCGAGCTCGACCCGTTCGCTCACCGACCTCGCCAATGGCCGCATCTACCTGCCGCCCGCCTCGATCCCCGGCGGCCACGGCCTGCGCTCGATGGCGCTGCAGGCAATGGCGCACCGGCTGCTCGGCCACCAGCGACCGGCCAGCTACGCCGAGTTCCTGTGGCAGCGACTCGAGATCAACTACTACGCGGCGTGCTGCCTGATGCCGCGCGAGGCCTCCGTCGCATTCCTGCAGACGGCCAAGAAGGAGAAGCGGCTCGCGATCGAGGACTTCCGCGATGCATTCGGCGTCACCCACGAGGCCGCGGCGCTCCGTTTCACGAACCTCGCAACGGCCCACCTCGACATGAAGCTGCACTTCCTGCGCGTGAGCGGCGACGGCGCGCTGCAGAAGGGCTACGAGAACGACGACCTGCCGCTGCCGACCGATGTAACCGGATCGATCGAGGGGCAGTTCGTCTGCAAGCAGTGGAGCGCGCGCAACGCCTTCACGCACACCAACCGCACGACCGAGTTCTACCAATACACCGACACCCCGGCCGGCACCTTCTGGTGCGCCACGCAGACCGGCAGTTCGGAGTCCGGCACCGGGCGCTCCGGCGAGTTCTCGATCAGCGTCGGCGTGCCGTTCGCCGAGGCGAAGTGGTTCCGCGGCCGGGAGACCTCGAACCGGGTCGAGTCGCGTTGCCCCGATGAGTCGTGCTGCCGGCGCCCACCGGCCGAACTCGCCGCCCGCTGGAGCGGCCAGGCCTGGCCGAGCGCGCGCCTGCACGCTCACGTGCTCTCGCCGCTGCCGTCCGGCACCTTCCCCGGCGTCGACGATGCCGAGGTGTACGAGTTCCTGGAGAGCCACCAACGCGAGGCCTGACACTCCCCTTTTTGACACGTTGAGCATGTGCCTCTTGTAATAGTGTGCGACTCACACTATCGTGTGACACATGGATATGGATGAGGCAACACAGCTGCACGTGCAGGAGTTGCGCCGCGGCACCGTTGTACTGGCCTGCCTGGTGCGCCTGTCCACGCCGGAGTACGGCTACGCCCTGCTCGAGACGCTCAGCGAGCTCGGATTCTCTGTTGACGCCGGCACGCTCTACCCGCTGCTCAGGCGGCTCGAGAAGCAGGGCCTCCTCACCAGCGCGTGGAACACCGATGAGGCCCGGCCGCGGAAGTTCTACACCACGAGCGCACTCGGCCACCAGCTCGCCGCATCACTGACCACGGAGTGGCACTCGATCGACGAGTCACTGCGCGCGCTGAAGACGCGTGCACCCCAGGAAGGACACTGACCATGAGCACCCTCACCGACCGTTACGTCTGGGCTGCCGTGCGCAGCATTCCAGAGAAGCAACGCGGCGAGCTCGAGCCGGAGCTCCGCGGCCTCATCGCCGACACCGCGGACGCCCAGCGCGAGAAGGGTCTTGCCGAGGCCGACGTGGAGCGCGCGACGCTCCTCGAGCTCGGCGATCCAGAGCGCCTGGCCGCCGGCTACACCGAGCGCACCCTGCAGCTGATCGGCCCGCGCTACTACCTTGACTGGTTACGGCTGCTCAAGCTGCTGCTGGCCATCGTCGTGCCGATCGCCGCGCTCGGGGCGGCGCTCGCCCGCGTGCTGAGCGGAGGCGATGTCGGCGACGTGGCCGGCGCGCTGTTCACCACCGCCATCGGTGTCGCCGTGCACCTGTGCTTCTGGGTCACGCTCGTGTTCGCGCTCGTGGAACGCAACTCCCAGCGCAGCACCACCGACGGCGACGGCCCGCTACTCGAGTGGGCGCCGGAGAGCCTCCCGCAGCTGCCAGCTCCCGCCGCCAGCCGGCAGTCGCTCACGGAGCTGATCGTGAGCCTCGTCTTCCTCGCGGTGTTCGCCGGCTGGTTGATCTGGCAGCAGTTCAACTCCTTCCTCACGGATGCCGACGGCACCCCGATTCCCGTGCTCGAGCCCGCGCTCTGGACGGGCTGGATGTACTGGTTCCTCGGCCTCATCGCACTCGAGATGGTCTTCGCGGTGTGGGTGTACCAGCGCGGACGGATGACGCTCGGCCTCGCATTCATCAACCTGATCCTGAACGTCGCGTTCACCGTTCCGGCGGTCTGGCTCCTGCTGACGGAGCAGCTGATCAATCCCGCGTTCCTCGACGCGATCCCCGGGACGGGCGCCGACTTCGAGGAGGCGATGGGTTACGCCGTCCCGGTGATCGCCTTCATTCTGATCGGGGTGGCCGTGTGGGACGTCGTCGACGGCTTCATCAAGGCCTGGCGCTCCCGGCACGTCGCCGAC
>CAZZNX010000043.1:4564-22217 GCA_964655795.1 uncultured Leifsonia sp.
GCGCTGTTCCTCGCGCGCAAGCAGGCCGAGCAGTTCGAGGAGTCGGGCGGGAGTGAGGCTGCGCTGCTGCGCAACAAGCCGATCATCGTGCTGACGACACAGGGCGCGAAGACGGGCGCTCTACGCAAGACCGCTCTGATGCGGGTGGAGCACGAGGGCCGCTACGCGGTTGTCGCCTCCAAGGGTGGGGCGCCTGACAACCCGGCGTGGTACTACAACATCGTGGCCGAGCCGCTCGTCGAGCTGCAGGACGGCGAGGCGAAGCGCGATTACCGAGCGCACGAGGCCGAGGGTGCCGAGCGTGAGGAGTGGTGGGCCCGTGCCGTTGAGGCGTGGCCCGACTACGCGAACTACCAGCTCAAGACCGAGCGGATCATCCCCCTCTTCGTGCTGGAACCGGTGCAGGGCTGACTCCGCACCGCTGGCGCCCATACGGCGCCGGCGGCAGAATGCATGCATGGGTGAACCCGTCGATCAGGGGCGGCAACTGACCGCGGCGACCTTCGTCGCCGCGCTCTGGCGCGAGCAGTCCGAGGCGGAACTCGCGAAATACGCCAGGTACTTCCCCGGTTCAGGCGAACGCACGGACGGCGACCGCTTCATCGGAGTGCGCATGGGCACGGTGTTCGCACTCGCCGGCGAGTTCGCCGCGCTCCCCCTCGACGAGATCGAGGCCTTGCTCGACGACGACATCCACGAGGCCAGGGCCGGGGCGCTCCGCATCATGGCGAACCGGGCCAAGGCGAAGTCGGCCGACGAGTCGACCCGTCGGCAGCTCTACGAGCTCTACCTCCGCCGCCACGACCGAATCAACAACTGGGATCTCGTCGACCTCGGCGCGTGGGATGTCGTCGGCGGCTGGCTCCGCGACCACCCCCGCGACGTGCTCTACCGCCTCGCCGAGTCGGAATCCCCCTGGGAGCGCCGGACGGCGATGCTCGCGACGCTGGCCTTCGTGCGTCGCGGAGAGCTCGACGATGCCTACGCGATCGCGGAGCTGTTGCTCGGCGATCCGGAAGACCTGGTGCGCAAGCCGGTCGGCGCGGTGCTGCGCGCGGCGGGCGATAACGACGAGCAACGACTGCGCGCGTTCCTCGAACGACACGGCCCGTCGATGGCTCGGGTGACGCTGCGATTCGCGATCGAGCATTTCGACGCGGCATCGCGGAAGCGTTTCCTCGCCGGCACCGCTTAGGATCGCCTGACGGGCGGGTGCATTAACTGCACGCGGCGTACTAGAATAGCCATGCGCATCGGAAGTAGAGGGGTTCCGCGGGGGCGGATACGGTGCGAAGCGACGGTCGCGGCTTGGCCCGCGACCGTCGCCCCACCGTCAGCGCGGCTGCATCCGGATCGCCCCGTCCAGGCGGATCGTCTCCCCGTTCAACATCGGGTTCTCGACGATGTGGCAGACGAGGGCCGCGAACTCACTCGGGTCGCCGAGGCGCGACGGATGTGGCACCTGTGCGCCGAGGGAGTCACGCACCTCCTGCGGCAGCGCACGCAGCATCGGGGTGTCGAAGGTTCCGGGCGCGATCGTCATCACACGGATCAGGGTCTGCGCGAATTCGCGCGCCAGCGGCAGGGTCATCGCGGCGACGGCCCCCTTGGATGCGGCGTAGGCGGCCTGCCCGATCTGGCCGTCGAATGCCGCGACCGAGGCCGTGTTGATGATGACGCCACGCTCCTCCCCCGCCGGCATCGTCGCCTGCATCACCGCCCCGGCCAGGCGCACGACGTTGAAGGTTCCGAGCAGGTTCACCCGGATGACGCGCTCGAACGCCTCCAGCGGCAGCGGGCCGTCGCGCCCGATGGTGCGCGCACCGGGCGCGATGCCCGCGCAGTTCACGACGATTCGCAGCGGCCCGAAGGCGGATGCCGCGTCCACCGCGGCCTGCACATCGGCGGCGCTCGTGACATCGCCGGCGACGAAACGAGCCCGCCCACCGAGCGCTGCGACGATCTCCTCGCCGGGTGCGCCGGGCAGATCGAGCAAGACGACGGCCGCGCCCGCATCGTGCAGGGCGGTGACGGTGGCGAGGCCGAGACCCGATGCGCCTCCCGTGACGAGTGCTGCGGAACCGTGAATCAGCATGTCTAGAGCCTTTCGATGATGGTCGCGTTGGCCATGCCGCCGCCCTCGCACATGGTCTGCAGGCCGTAGCGCCCGCAGGAGCCTTCGAGTTCGTTCAGCAGGGTGCCGAGCAGGCGGGTGCCGGAGGATCCGAGCGCGTGCCCGAGTGCGATCGCGCCGCCACGCGGGTTGAGCTTGGCAACGTCGGCGCGGAGTTCGCGCTGCCAGACGAGCGGCACGCTGGCGAAGGCCTCGTTCACCTCGTAGGCGTCGATGTCATCGATGCCGAGGCCCGCACGGTCAAGGATGCGCCGGGTGGCGGGGATCACGCCGGTGAGCATGAGCAGTGGATCGCTTCCGGTGACCGCGAAGCTGTGGAAGCGTGCGCGGGGAGTGAGCCCGAGCGCCGCCGCCTTCTCCGCACTCATGATCAGCGCGGCCGATGCGCCGTCCGTCAGCGGCGAGGAGTTGCCCGCCGTGATGCGCCAGTCGAGCTCGGGGAAGCGGTCGGCGAGTGTCTCGCTGTAGAACGCCGGCTTCAGTCCGGCGAGGGACTCGGGCGTGGTGCCCGCGCGGATCGTCTCGTCTGCCGAGACGATCGTGCCATCGGATGCCGTCACCGAGACGAGTTCGCGGGCGAAATCACCGCGCGCCGCGGCCGCGGCGGCGAGTGCGTGGGAGCGGGCGGCGAAGGCGTCGAGCTCCTCGCGGCCGATGTCCCAGCGCGCGTTGATGAGCTCGGCAGAGACGCCCTGATTCACCAGGCCCTGCGGGTAGCGCTCGTGCATGAGGGAGCCGAACGGGTCCTGTCGCCGCTCACCGGCTCCGAGCGATGAGCCGAGCGGCACCCGGCTCATCGACTCAACACCGCAGGCGATCACGATGTCGTAGGCGCCGGCGATGACGCCCTGCGCGGCGAAGCTCGCGGCCTGCTGGCTGGAGCCGCACTGCCGGTCGACGGTTGCACCGGGAACGGAGTCGGGAAACCCGGCGCTGAGCAGCGCGGTGCGCGTGATGTTGTTGGCCTGTTCGCCCACCTGGCTGACGCAGCCACCGATCACGTCGTCGACGAGGGCGGGATCCAGATCGTTGCGGGCGAGCAACTCACCGAGCACACCGGCCAGGAGGTCGGCGGGATGCACACCGGACAGCGCGCCACCCGGCTTCCCGCGGCCGGAGGGCGTGCGGACGACGTCGATGATGACAGCATCGTTGCTCATGCTCCCACCCTATGCCCGCCGGGTTTCGACAAGCTCAACCAACGGGGTGGCTCACCCAGCAGGAATGGAACCCGTTGATTGAGCCTGTCGAAATCAGCCGAGCGCCCACATCGCCACGGCGCTGGCGGCGGCGACGTTGAGCGAGTCGATCCCATGCTTCATCGGAATCTGCACGACCGTGTCGGCCGCGGCGATCGCGGCGTCGGTGAGGCCGGTGCCCTCGGCGCCGAGCACCAGGGCGAGCCGCTCGTGCGCCGCCCCGTCGAAGTCTCGCAGGCTCACGGCATCCGGTGTCAGTGCGAGCGCCGCGACGTGGAAGCCGTGCGCGTCCATCAGCGCGCGGGTGGACGCCCAGTCGCCCGTGCGCGTCCACGGCACCTGGAGCACGGTGCCCATCGAGACGCGGATGGCGCGGCGGTAGAACGGGTCGGTGCAGCTGGGCGTGACGAGCACGGCATCCGCGCCGATCGAACCGGCCGAGCGGAAGATCGCGCCGAGATTGGTCGGGTCGGCCACGTTCTCGACGATCACGATGCGGCGGGCATCGGCGATCAGCGTGGCCGGATCGAGCAGAGCCGGGCGGTTCATCGCGGCGATGAGTCCGCGGTGCAGCACGTAGCCGGTGAGCTCGGCCAGCAGTTCGTCCGGCCCGGAGAAGATGGCCACCTCGTCGCCGACGAGGGCGCGGGCCTCCTCCGCGGTGCCGCCGAGCGCCAGCACGGAGCGCGGGGTGTGCCCCGCACGCAGCGCACGCTCCAGCACGAGGGCGGACTCGGCCAGGTAGATGCCATGCTCGGTCGACTGCGCCTTCCGCAACGCAACGTCGGTCTGGTGCGAGTAGTCGCGCAGCCGCGGGTCGCTCAGCTCGGTGATCAGGGTGACAGGCACCCGTCGATCCTATTCCGGGCGCCGGATGCCGCTGACTCCGGCACCGGGAGCTTTCATTTTCGGCAGCCTAGCCGTCGGCCGGGGCACGCCAAACGAGTCGAGCAGCCCCCAACAACCCGGCCGAAACGATTGTTGCCACGAAAACTCCGGGCTGCACGACCGTGGCGGCGAACAAAACGGCGCACGCGCCAACCCACGCGATGCGCCGCATGAGCACCCAACGCGCGGGCACAGCACACAGCACGATCATCAAAACGGCGGCACAGCCGAGAAGCACGGTGGCGGCCAGCATTGCCGGAGTCCAGTAGTCGGCGTCGGGCTCGGCATCGAGGGGACGTTCGTGCGTGACAAACCAGGCCGCCCAAGTGATGAGTCCCAGCGGCAGAAGAGCGAGCCCGGCCAGGACGCGGGCCGTCCTTGTGCCGTGGGCGTATCGGCGTACTGATGCGAGCACAGCAATCGCGAATGCTGTGAGCACAAGGAGCAGCCCCAGAATGAGGACTCCCGGTGCGATGTAGCTGATGCCGTCAGCGCAGCTGAATCCACCCGGATCGCTGGCGCCCATGCGCAAGAAGCTGCACTGGTAGTGCAGCTGCTCACGCAGAAGGTTAAGCAAGAACCCACTGCCCACAAATACCGCCACGATGAAACTGGTCACGAGCAGCCAAATCGGCCCAGCAATACGCAGGCGCCCTGGCAGCACCGCCGAATCGATCATTCGTTGAGACTAGGGCACGCCCCGAAAACAGCAACAGACTCAGCCACCGGTGCCAGCGGCATCCGGTGATCCAAAAAGGGTCTCCGCTAGGAGTTCGGAATGAGCGTGTACTTGGTGCTGAGGTACTCGTGAATGCCCTCGAGCCCGCCCTCGCGCCCGACGCCGGACTGCTTGACACCGCCGAACGGTGCGGCGGCGTTGGAGACGACGCCGACGTTCAGCCCCATCATGCCGGTCTGCAGCTTCTCGATCATGCGGTGGCCGCGGGCCAGATCCTGGGTGAACACGTAGCTGACAAGGCCGTACTCGGTGTTGTTCGCGAGCGCGACGGCCTCCTCCTCGGTGCGGAAGGTCGTGATCGCGAGCACCGGCCCGAAGATCTCCTCGCGCAGGATGTCGCTGCCCGGCTGCACCCCGGTCAGCACGGTGGGCTCGTAGAAGCTGCCGGCCCCGGCGATGGCGGCGCCGCCGGTTGCGATCGCGGCACCGCGGCTCACGGCATCCGCAACGAGCTCGATCGCCTTGGCGACGGCGTCGTCGTTGATGAGCGGTCCGATGGTGACGCCGTCTTCGGTGCCGCGGCCGATGGCGTACCCGGAGACACGCTCGGTGATGCGCCTGGCGAACTCATCGGCGAGCGACTCGTGCACGATGAAGCGGTTGGCCGCGGTGCAGGCCTGGCCGATGTTGCGGAACTTCGCGATGAGGGCGCCCTCGACGGCCTTGTCGAGGTCGGCGTCCTCGAAGACCACGAAGGGGGCGTTGCCGCCGAGTTCCATCGACACGCGGAGCACCCCGGCGGCCGACTGCTGGATGAGCTTCTGGCCGACGGCGGTGGATCCGGTGAAGGACAGCTTGCGGAGGCGCGGGTCGGCGATGATCGGCGCGGAGACGGCGGACGAGGTCGACGTCGTGATGACGTTGACGACGCCGGCCGGCAGTCCGGCCTCCTCGAGCAGTTGCGCGAAGGCGAGGGTGGTGAGCGGGGTGAGTTCGGCCGGCTTGATCACGACGGTGCAACCCGCGGCGAGTGCGGGGGCGATCTTGCGGGTGGCCATGGCCAGCGGGAAGTTCCACGGGGTGATCATGAAGCTCGGCCCGACCGGGTGCTGGGAGACGATCATGCGCCCCGTGCCCTCCGGGTTCGCGCCATAGCGCCCGCTGATGCGGACCGCCTCCTCGCTGAACCAGCGCAGGAACTCGCCGCCGTAGGCCACCTCACCGAGCGCCTCGGCCAGCGGCTTGCCCATCTCGAGCGTCATCAGCAGCGCGAAGTCGTTCTTGCGCTCCTGCAGCAGCTCGAAGGCGCGTCGCAGGATCTCGCCGCGCACGCGCGGGGCCGTCGCCGCCCACGACTCCTGCGCTGCGGCAGCGGCGTCGATGGCCGCCGCGCCGTCGGCGACCGAGGCATCCGCGATGGTCTTGATGACGTCACCGGTGGCCGGGTCGTGCACCTCGATGCTGCGGCCGGAGGTGGAGTCCACCCACGCTCCACCGATGAACAGCTGGTTCGGGATGCCGGCGAGCAACGCGGCTTCGCGCGCCGTACCCACCGTGTTCTCGCTCGTGCTGGTCGTGGGCATGGTGGGCTCCTTCGCTGTCGCTGACACTTCGACCCTAATCACCAGCACCCCGTTCTGGAAGCCGACGGCGGCATTGTGCCCGTGCGGGCAATCCGGCTGCGCGGCCGGTCAAGTCGCACGCGCCGAGCGTGCGGCTCGGGCTCCGCGCAGCACGCGGAGCCCGAGCAACGAACCGCCTATCGGGTGCGCGGGCGACGAGCGGCCAGGAGCAGCCCGCCCGCGAGCAGCACGAGCACGGCGAGGCCCAGGGCTCCGCCCGCGTTGGCTCCGGTGCTCGCCAAGGCGCCGTCCTGCGTGGGCGCGGTCGAGCCCCCGGCCGCCGTCACGGTCACCTCGTCCCAGCCGATGATCGTTCCCGCGTCATCGGTCAGCGCGAGGCGGTGTTCCCCGGCGGGAACCGATACGGGAAGCGTGATCTGGATGAGACCGTCGGCCGAGGCCGTCAGCGTGCCGAGCGCCGTCGGCTCGGAGAACAGCCAGCCGTTCACGGAGCGAGGCTGGCCGGACTCGGGCAGCACTGCCGTGAACGTCGATCCGGCAACAACGCTCGCCGGCGCGTTCAGGCCGCCGCGATTCTGCTCCGTCAGCTCGTCGGACGACGGCGTTCCAGGCGTACCCGGGCCGACCGGCGGTTCCGTCGGCTTGACCGGCGGTTCCGTCGGCTTGACCGGCGGCTCCGTCGGCTTGACCGGCGGTTCCGTCGGCTTCACAGGCGTGATGCAGTCGAGACTGCCGACGCGGATGGCGTGCCCTCCCGTGTTCGAGTCGTCGGCCCAGAACACGGGCTTCGCACCGTCGACACAGGAGGCGTTCGGCGCGATCGCGAATCCCTCATTGTTGATGTTCGGCATGGCGGCCGGGCGCTCGAACACCGTCGTCACCTCGAACCGACCGGCCGCGGCGCCAGACGGGGAGATGTCGAGCACGGCGCTTCGTCCGTCGCATCCGTCGTCGCAGACCGCCCAGAGTGCGCCGCGCTCCGGCTCGAATTCGAGGTCCATCACACCGGGGAAGCCGCTGGCGATGGTCGCGATGCGGTCGAAGCCGCCCGTGAGCTGGTCGAGGGCGTAGGCGTGGATCGCTCCCCCGGCCTCGACACCGACGAAGAAGAGCCCGTCGCCGTGCCCGCTGTAGTCGGCGGGGTCGTACGCGATGCCGGTGTTCTCATCGAGGAACCCGCCCGCGACGAGGGCGGAGTCCGGAATCCAGGCGATGGCCTCCAGCCCGGCGTTCGCACCGACCGCGGGCAGATCCGCGGTGAGGTTCCACTCGCGGCTCGCCGTCAGCTCGGTGGCTGCCGCATCCGAGACGTCGTAGCGGAGCACGGAGAGTCGGCTGACGCCGCTCAGGGAGTTGTTGCGCTCGCTCGCGATGAACACGCCGCCACCGGCTCCGGCCGCCGTCAGCGTGACGCCCTCAGCGTCGACGTCGCCGCTGCCGTCCGGGTAGTGCAGCGGCTTGCCTGCGCCCCAGCCCCTGGCGGTGTCCGGCACGAAGGACGTGCCGTCGGAGACGAGGCGGAACAGCGTGCCCTCACCGTTCTTGGCCGCCCACAGCACGTCGCCGCCGGCGACGGCCTCGTAGGCCAGGCCGCTCATGTTGCCGCCGAGCGTTCCGGCCGTGTCGACAGGGGCGACCTCGGCGGAACCGGGCCACGCCTCGGTGACGAGGTCACCGGCGCACAGGTTGGCTGTTCCCTTGCTCACCTCGCGGGTTTCGGCGAACGCTCCAGAGCCGTCGGCACACCGGCCGTAGCTCGTGGCCGCGTGGGCGCTCCAGCTGTACGAGTCGAGCAGTGTCGTGCCGTCGGCGTCGAAGAGGCGCGCGGAGTCCGCCTTGCCGAGGCCGAATCCGGTGTCGCCGTCGACCTCGGCCACGAAGTAGCCGCCCGGCGCGATCGTGGTGCCCGCCGGGATGACGAAGACGTGGGCGTCATCGTTGTCGGAGAGCGTGAAGTTCGACACGTCGACGCCCTGCGCCCCGACGTTGATGATCTCGATCCAGTCACCGGGAACGCCGTCGTTCGATTCGATCTCGTTGATGCGGACCGGGGCGCTGCAGTCGTTCGCCGCACCCTTCGTCGGTGACGTCGTGGTGACGAAGTCGGTTCCGCACAGGCCATAGCTGGTCGTGGCGTGGCCGCTCCAGCTGCGTTCGTCGACCACCGTGAGTCCGTCGGCGAGGAAGAGGCGGACCTGGTCGTCGCTGCCGAGGCCGAAGCCGAGCTGGGATTCCTCGACGACGAGGTAGCCGCCCGCGGCGACGATGGAACCGGCCGGGAGCACCGAGATGTGGCTGTCGTCACTGTCGGAGACGCGGAAGCCGGAGAGGTCGACATCCGTCGCACCGGTGTTGAGAAGCTCGGCCCAGTCGCCCGGCGTTCCACCGCTCGACTCGACCTCGTTGACGAGCACGGACGGGGTGGCCGGTGCGACGCAGTCGTTGGCCGCACCCTTGGTGGGGCTGGCGGATGCCGCGAACGCACCGATTCCGTCCGGGCAGCGGGCCAGGCTGGTGCCGGCGTGCGCCGTCCAGTCGGCGGAATCGATGAGGGCGGAGCCGTCAGCAGTGAAGAGCCGCGCGGAGTCGTCAGCCCCCAACCCGAAGTCAAGCACGGGCGGTTCGATCACGTAGAAGCCGCCGGCCGGGATGCTCGTTCCCGCAGGGACGGCCGCGGTGCGGGAATCGTCGTTGTCCTTGATGCGGAGGCCGGAGATGTCGACCGGGGCCCTGCCGGTGTTGGTCAGCTCGATCCAGTCCACGAGGTCACCGTTCGACTCGACCTCGTTGATGCGCACGACGTCGACGGGGTTGAGATCGCAGAGGTTGGCCGCCCCCTTCGTCAGCCCCGCGGTCTCGCGGAACTCTCCGACGCCGTCGGCGCAGCGGCCATAGCTCGTGGGTGTGTGATCGCCCCACGCGTAGGAGTCGATGAGTGTTGCGCCGTCGGCGGCGAAGACGCGCACCGTGTCGGCACGCCCCAGGCCGAATCCGGCATCACCGTGCTCGTCGCCGTCGACGTCGATGGTGAGGAACCCGCCGGCGGCGATGGTCGTTCCCGCGGCGAATGCGAGCGTTCGCTCGTCCTTGTCGTCCTTGACCACCCATCCAGAGACGTCCACCGCTTCTGAGCCGGTGTTGATCAGCTCGACCCAGTCGGTGACGTCGCTGTTCTGGGCGACCTCGTTGATCCGGATCGGGGAGGGCTCTGCCGCCGTGGCGGCAGTGGCCACGCCCGCCAGTGGTACGGCCAGTGCGAGGCAGGTGATGGCGGCCGTTATCGACCGTCGCCGGAGTGTGCGCATGGTGCCCTTTCGAGGCTGCCCCGGTGGGGCGTCGGGTAGCGGCCGTCTTCGACCAACGCACAGTCTGGGAGGGGCGGGAGAACCATCGGTGAACGACCCGTGAACGTCAGCTCAGCCGATGAGGGCGGGGGCCGTCATCCCGAGCGCCATCAGCAGCATGCCGAGGCTCATCGCGGGCTGGTGCAACGCGGCGAAGCGGATGCCGTCGCGCCGAGGACGGCCATGCCTGCGCACCGCGATGACGGTGAGCGCGGCGGCCAGCAGCACCGTCAGCACTCCGAGTGCTGCCCCGAATGGCGCGCCGCCCTGGTGCGCGTGCCCGCCTGGACCTGCGGCCGCCTCGGCGGCGGGCGACGCCGCGGCCATCGCGATCCACATGATGCTCATCACCAGGAATGCGGCCGCCGTCATGGCGGCATCCGCCCTGCGGCGTCTGTCGAGCAGGGCGAGCAACGCCGTGAGGATGAGCACGGCGGCCCAGCCGATCGGCGGCACGACGGCGACGGGGGCGAGCATGTCAATGGTCGATGCGCCCATCAGCGCCGCGCCGCCGACGGCGAACCAGGCGCGCGGCCGCCGCAGCGTCACTGCACAGGCGCAGGCCGCGCCGAGGAGCGTGCAGGCCAGCGCCAGTCCGAAGACGGTGTTCGAGAGCGCGACCATTCCTCAACGCTAGGTCGGGCGGGGCGCGGCGACTTGTCTGCGCCAGCACGGACCCTGCGCGAGGGCGCAGAGTCCGTGCGGCTGGGCGTTACTTCCGGCCGTAGATCTGGCCGACCGACTGCTCGGCCTCGTGGTCAGGGCCGAGCGGGATGCCGGTGCGGTCACGCAGCAGCAGGGTCGCACCGAAGGCGATCACGATCATGCCGGCGATGTAGAACGCAACAGACGTCGCCGATCCGGTGGTCTGCACCAGCCAGGTGCTGATCAGCGGGGCGAAGGCACCGCCGAGGATCGCGCCGATCGCGTAGGTGATCGAGACACCGGAGTAGCGGATCGATGCCGGGAACAGCTCGGTGAAGTACGCGGCCTGCTGACCGTAGGTGAGACCGTTGCCGATCGTGAACAGGGCGAGCCCGATGAAGACGAGCCAGACGTTGCCGGTGTTCACCAACGGGAAGAGCAGGAACACGGTGCAGAGGAAGACGCTCCATCCGATGATGTAGGTGTTCCGTCGCCCGATCTTGTCCGAGATGTTTCCGGCGATCCAGGTGAAGAGCAGCCAGACGAGCGCGGAGCCGGAGACGGCGAGCAGCACCGGTGTGCGCTCCATGCCGACGAGTCCGCCATCCTCCACCGGGGTGGTGGCGTAGTTCTGCAGGTAGCCACCGGTTGTCATGTAGCCGGCCGCGTTGTTGCCTGCGAAGGTGAGCGCGGCGAGGAGCACGAGCAGCCAGTGCTTGCGGAACAGCGTGAGGATCGGGGTCTTGCTCTGCTGCTTGCGCTCAGCGATCTGGGTGAAGACCGGGCTCTCCTCGACGGTGCGACGCACGACGAGGCCGACGATGATCAGCACGAAGCTGAGCAGGAACGGGATGCGCCAGCCCCACTCGAGGAAGGCATCGCCGGGCGAGACGACGCCGGTCATCAGCGCGAGCGTGCCGGAGGCGAGCAGGAGGCCGATCGGAACACCGATCTGCGGGAATGCTCCCATGCGACCGCGCTTATCATCCGGCGCGTGCTCGACGGCCATCAACACGGCGCCACCCCACTCGCCACCGGTGGAGAGGCCCTGCAGGATGCGCAGGAGCAGCAGCAGCACCGGAGCGAGGACACCGATCTGCTCGTAGGTCGGCAGCACACCGATCAGCATCGTGGCGGAGCCCATCAGAATCAGCGTGAGCACGAGCATCGCCTTGCGGCCGATCTTGTCACCGAAGTGCCCGGCGAGGAACGCGCCGAATGGGCGGAACAGGAAGCTGATGCCGACGGAGGCGAAGGAGAGCAGGATCGCGAACTGCGGTCCGGCCGGTGCGAAGAAGAGCTGGGCGAAGACGAGCCCGGCCGCACTGGCGTAGAGGAAGAAGTCGTACCACTCGATCGTCGTTCCGATCACCGTGGCCATGGCGACACGGCGGAGCTCCCGCTGACTCGTCGCCGGCCGTTCACTTATTGCTGTCACGTCAAGACTCCCTCGTCTTTGTCAATGGCGGTTGTGTCCGCGCCGGCGCACAAGCACCGTGGGCGAACTCCTGCACCCAGAAATGTGCAGGTCAACGGACTCAGGATATCATATACAATTTCAGATACGCGATCTGACATCGGCGACTCGTCCCATGCTGTGCTGATAAGATCCGTGTCACGGTTCGTCCACAGCGCTGTTACGAAGCCCGAGAGATCACATTGGTGGTGCCCCCGTTGTCGAGTGCTTTCCCCTCCACATCCGCCGCTGCTCCTGCCCTGGATGGCGCGCGCTCCGCGCCCACTCACCGGCCGCCCGCCCCCTCAAGCTCGCGCGTCACCACGGCACTCGCCCGTGACTTCAGCGAGTTTCGCACCGCTGTCTCGGAGTCGTTCGTTCCGCTGCACGTCACGAGCGACAGGCCGGAGCCGTTCCGCGGTCGGATCCGTTCGACGGATGTCGACGACATCCACGTCAGCGAGGTCAGTGCCGGCCAACACGTCGTCGAGCGCACGCCGGAGCTCATCGCCCGCGGCGACCGGCCGTACTTCAAGCTGAGCCTCCAGCTCGCCGGTACCGGATTGCTGATCCAGGACAACCGTGAAGCCGTGCTCCAGCCCGGCGACGTCGCCGTCTACGACACGAACCGCCCCTACTCCCTGGTGTTCGACGACGAGTTCCGCACCATGGTCGTGATGTTTCCGAAGAATCTGATCGACCTGCCGCCGGAGGCCGTCGGGCAACTGACCGCGGTGCGCATGTCCGGCAGTGAGGGTGTTGGCCGCATGATCGTGCCGTTCCTCTCGCAGCTCGTCGGCAACCTCGACCAGCTGGGCGGCGCAACCGGAACCCGTCTCGTGCACAGCGCACTCGACCTGGTCTCGACGATGTTCTCCAGCGAGCTCGACCTTGAACGCGGAACGGCCACCCCGCATCAGGCGCTCATGCAACGGGTGCGCACGTACATCGACGCCAACCTCGCGTCGACCGAGCTCGGACCTTCACACATCGCGGCGGCGCATTACATTTCGACGAGGCACCTGCACGGCCTGTTCCAAGCGGAGGGAACCACAGTCTCCACGTGGATCCGCACGCGCCGGCTCGAGCGTTGCCGTCGCGATCTGTTGAATCCCGCCTTCGCCGACCGGCCGGTCGCAGCGATCGCGTCACGGTGGGGCTTCGTGGATGCCGCGCACTTCAGTCGTGTCTTCAAGGCGGCATACGGCCTCGCCCCCCGCGAGCTGCGCGCACGGGCGGCGGCCGGCGCCTGATCCGCGGCGAACGCACGGAAACGGCGCCCGCTCCGCGAAGGAGGGGCGCCGTTTCATCGTGTCAGCTCGGTGCGGCGGCCCGCGCCGCTCAGATGCCCTCCGCCTCGCCCAGCTGAGCCGCAGAGCTGTCGGCACCGTGGCCGATGCGCGCGTAGACCTCCGGCTTCCTGCGCCGGATGCTGTACGCCCAGATCACGCCGACGACCCCGGGCAGGATCGCGATCGCCGGCAGCACGAACGTCGTCGCGGTGGACTCGCTCTGGCCGAGGAGCACGTCGAAGTTGCTGAGGATGGTCACGAAGATCGCGGCGAGCGCCACGGCAGCGACGAGCGGCGCGATCAGACGACTGCCGACTCCGACTCCGCTGGCGTCCTTGCGGAAGTAGCCGATCACGGCAATGGAGACGACCGCCATGAGCAACACCAGGCCGAGCGCACCGGTGTTGGTGAGCCAGGTGAACAGCGTGATCACCGGGTACGGGCCGGATGCCGGATCCCACCCGCCCTCTGCGACGGCGAAGATCAGCACGACGACAGCGGCCAACACCGTCTGGGTGAGGGAGCCTGCCCATGGCGCACCGCTGGAGGCGCGGACGGACGCCAGCTTGGCCGGCAACACGCCCTCACGTGCCAGCGAGAAGAGGTAGCGGGCGACGGCGTTGTGGAAGCTGACGAGCGCGGCGAAGATGCTCGTGATGAAGAGCACCGACATGATGTCGACCCAGATCGTTCCCATGTTCTGTGCGACGAAGCCGAAGAACAGCGGCGGCCCGGCCTCCTCTGCCGTGATGCCGTCGGGGGCGACGATCTTGTCGACCCCGATGCCGAGCGCGAGCGCCCACGAGGAGAGCGCGTAGAACACGCCGATCACGGCGACGGCGAGGAAGGTGGCGCGTGGAATCGTGCGGCGCGGGTCCTTGGATTCCTCGCCATAGATGGCCGCCTGCTCGAAGCCCATGAACGCGGCGATGCCGAAGGCGAACACGGCGCCGACGCCGGGTACGAACAGCGCTGCCGGGTTGAGCGGCTCCGTGGAGAAGCCGGAGGCCGGGTTGGCGAATGCGACGACGTCGAAGACGATCACGACGAGGAACTCGAGCGCGACGAGCACGCCGAGAACCTTGGCGGAGAGATCGACCCTGTTCACCCCCATGATGCCGACGATCGCGATGCCGACCAGCACGCCGACCCACCACGGCACGTCGATGCCCGTCTTCTCGGCGACGAGCATCGAGACCTGGAATCCGAACATGCCCCAGATGCCGATCTGCATCATGTTGTACGCGACCAGTGCGACGAGAGAGGCACCGACGCCGCTCGGCCGACCGATGCCCTGAGACACATAGGCGTAGAACGCGCCGGCGTTGGTGATGAAGCGACTCATCGCGGCGTATCCGATGGCGAAGATGGCGAGCGCCGCGGCGAGCAAGAGGAAGGAGACGGGGACACCGGCGACGTGGGTCACCGAGAACGTCGAGGTGACGCCGCCGGCGATGACCGTGAGCGGTGCCGATGCGGCGATGATGAGGAAGGCGACGGCGGGAACACCGAGCTTGCGACGTTCGGATGCCGCGCCGTCGGCGCGGGTGGCGGCGACGGTCGGCGAGGGTGAGCTGCTCACGGAATCTCCTTCGATTCGAGCGGGGCCATGAGGGTCTCGCTCACTGCGGGTATGCACCGAGTGTGCTCCGTCACCGTCCCGCGCACTGTGATGTGCGCGCACAGCACTTGACTGTCTGCGCGGCGCCGCGTGTCGCGCACGCACAGTCAAGGGGAGCACACTCGCAGACAAGAGGCGATACCCCGCGCGGCTGATACTGGGTGGAGGCAACTATCGCAGCGCCGCCCATCCTGGCGCAGCACCCAAAGGAACTGCAATGTCGCACACGCCCGAAAACCTGCTCTCGCCGGAGAGCCGCCACGCTCACAGCGCCGCCTCGAGCGAGCCGACCGTTGTGCGGCATCCGCTCGACCCGCTCACGGCCGGTGAGCTCGGCGCCGGCCGCGCAATCCTCGTCGCCGCAGGCCTGCTCGGTGAGACCGTGCGCTGCGCGCAGGTGCTGCCGGTCGAGCCGGACAAGGACGTGGTCGCCGCGTTCACCGACGGCGACCCGATCGACCGCCGCGTGCACTATGTGCTGCTCGACACCGCAACGGGCATGGCCGCCGAGGCGGTCGTGTCGATCACGGCCGAGACCGTCGTCGAGCACGTGACGCTTGCGAACGATCAGCCGCCGTATGGTCAGCCGCAGTACCTCTTCGAGGAGTACGAGCGCGCGGCCGATATCGCCAAGGCCTCACCGGAGTGGCGGGCGGCGATGACCCGTCGCGGCCTGGCCGAGCGCATCGAGCTGGCGTTCTGCGCCCCGCTGGCCCCCGGCTTCTTCGGGCGTGACGACGAGGTCGGGCGCCGCGTCATCCGCTCGCTCACCTTCCTGCGCGAGGACGAACTCGACAGCCCGTGGGCGCACCCCGTCGAGGGCCTGATCGTTCACATCGACCTCACCGAGAACAGCGTGATCCGGGTCGAGGACGAGGGCGACGTTCCCGTTCCGGCCGGCTCCGGCAACTACGGGGCGGATGCCGTCGGCCCGGCCCGCACCTCACTGAAGCCGATCGAGATCACTCAGCCGGATGGCCCGAGCTTCCACGTCGACGGCTCCCGCGTGGAGTGGGAGAACTGGACGTTCCGGGTGGGATTCAACGCCCGCGAGGGGCTCGTGCTCAACTCGGTGAGCTTCCGCGACGGCGATGAGGACCGTCAGGTGTTGCACCGGGCGAGCGTGCCGGAGATGGTCGTTCCCTACGGGGACACCACGGCGACACGCTTCTGGATCAGCTACTTCGACGCGGGCGAGTACCTGCTCGGCAAGAACGCCAACTCGCTCGCGCTGGGCTGCGACTGCCTCGGCGTCATCCACTACTTCGACGGCATCGTGGCCGACGACCACGGCCACCCGGTCAAGATCCCGCAGGCGGTCTGCATGCACGAGGAGGACTACGGGATCCTCTGGAAGCACACCGATCTCAACGGCAAGAGCGAGGTGCGCCGCAGCCGGCGCCTCGTGGTCAGCTACTTCTCCACCATCGGCAACTACGACTACGGCTTCTTCTGGTACTTCTACCTCGACGGCACGATCCAGGTCGAGGCGAAGGCCACCGGCATCGTCTTCGCCGGCGCCGGGCACCCGGGCGAGGCGAACCCGCACGCGCCGGAGATCGCGCCCGGCCTCTTCGCCCCCGTTCACCAGCACCTGTTCTGCGCGCGGCTGGACGTCGCCATCGACGGCGAAGACAATGTCCTGCACGAGGTGGATGTCGTCGGCATCCCGATCGGCGAGAAGAACCCCTACG
This sequence comes from uncultured Leifsonia sp., assembly GCA_964655795.1. Lineage (GTDB taxonomy): Bacteria > Actinomycetota > Actinomycetes > Actinomycetales > Microbacteriaceae > Microterricola. Next base: position 21,100 of record CAZZNX010000043.1, read on the forward strand.
GCAATGCCTTCACCTGGCAGAGCACGCCGCTCACGAGCGAACAGCAGGCGCAGCGTCTCGCCGCGCCGGCCGCCGGGCGCACCTGGGAGGTGCAGAGCGCGCACCGCACGAACCACATCGGCAAGCCGACCGCGTACCGCCTCCACCCGCAGGGCGGGCCGACCCTGATGGCCCAGCCGGGATCGGCTGTGCACGCCCGCGCGAACTTCGCGACGAAGCACCTCTGGGGCACGGCGTTCGACGCCGCCGAGCGCTTCCCGGCCGGCGACTTCCCCAATGCCCACCAGGGCGGCGATGGACTGCCGCGCTGGACCGCGGAGGATCGCGACCTCGACGGCACCGACATCGTGCTCTGGCACGTCTTCGGCCCGACGCACGTTCCACGCCCGGAAGACTGGCCGATCATGCCAGTCGACTACTCCGGCTTCCTGTTCAAACCGCACGGCTTCCTCGACCGCAACCCGGCACTCGACCTGCCTGACGGAGCCGCAACGGCATCGGGCAGCTGTTCGACCACAGGCGCCGGGGACTGCCACTGCGAGCACTGACCGACACCGCCGCCCGGCCCGTGTACATCCAGCGGTGTACACGGGTCTCACGGACGCAGGACCGCGGCCGATGTGCTCCGCTCGTCGCCGGCGTCACGCATCGCCGCGTGATCGCTGCGAATGCCGTTCGCGCATCGTCAACTCTTGTGCCGACTCGGTCAAAGCGGTGCCGCGGTGCCGACCTATCGTGGGGACAGACCGGACTCACAGTGGAGGACCCATGCACACGTACGACACACTTCTCGCGGCAATCACGGCACAGCACGGACCGACGCGCGAGGTCCGCGATCCCGCGACCGGTGCACTGATCGGCACCGCACCGGTGCAGGACGTGGCCGAGCTCGAGGCGGCGATCGACCGCGCGGTCGCCGCGCAGACCGCGTGGGCCGCGCTGGCGGACGAGGAGCGCAGCCGCTACCTGCACCTCGCCGCCGATGCCATCGAGGCCGCGGCCGAGCCGCTCGCCGAGCTGTTGTCGCGCGAGCAGGGGAAGCCGCTGAACGGCCCGAACGCGCGCTTCGAGGTCGGCGCCTGCGCCGTCTGGCTGCGCGCCGCAGCGGACACGCCCCT
>CAZZNX010000043.1:22227-25927 GCA_964655795.1 uncultured Leifsonia sp.
CGTGGACGACGGCGAGAATTACGCAGAACTGCACTACCGCCCGATCGGCGTCGTCGGCGCCATCTCCCCGTGGAACTGGCCGATGATGATCTCGATCTGGCAGATCGCTCCGTCGCTGCGCATGGGCAACGCGGTCGTGGCCAAGCCGGCGGAGACCACGACGCTCTCCGGCATCGCGCTGGTGGCGGTCATGAACCAGGTACTGCCCGACGGCGTGTTGAGCATCGTGGCCGGCCCCGGCCGCACCGTCGGTGACGCCCTCACGAGGAGCCCGCGCGTCGGCAAGATCATGTTCACCGGATCGACCGGCGTCGGCAAGCGCATCATCGAGGCGAGCGCGCACAACGTCACGCGGCTCACTCTCGAGCTCGGCGGCAACGATGCCGGCATCGTGCTTCCCGACGTGGATGCCGCGGCGATCGCCGCGGATCTGTTCTGGGGCGCGTTCATCAACACGGGCCAGACCTGTGCAGCCCTCAAACGGCTCTACGTGCACGACGCCGTCTACGACGAGGTGCTCGAGCACCTCGTCGCCTTCGCCAAGGACATGCCGATGGGTGTCGGCCTCGACGAGCAGAACGTGCTCGGTCCCCTTCAGAACCGCGGGCAGTACGAGATCGTCGACCGCCTCGTCGAGTCGGCCAAGGCCTCCGGCGCCCGCGTCGTGCTCGGCGGCGACCCCGACCACGGCGCCGTCGGCAACTTCTACCCGACAACGATCGTCGCCGACATCGACCCGCACAATGACCTCGTCACCGAGGAGCAGTTCGGCCCGGCGTTGCCGGTGATCCGGTACTCCGATCTCGACGACGTCATCGGCCTGGCCAACGAGCTGGAGTTCGGGCTCGGGGCATCGGTCTGGTCGACGGACCGCGACGCCGCCAGGCAGATCGCGGCTCGCCTGCAGGCCGGAACCGTCTGGATCAACTCGCACGGCGGCCTGCACCCGATGGTGCCGTTCGGCGGCGCGAAGCAGTCCGGCTACGGCCGCGAGTTCGGCGTCGCCGGGCTGAAGGCCGTCGCAGAACCGCAGGTCGTCAGCGGCTAGGCCGCGCCATCAGCCGGCGCGCACTCGCGCCCATCGCGCCGAGGCGGGTGGCCCATCCGGGCCGCCCGCCTCGGTCGTCCACGTGTCACCACGGTGTCAACCGCGCTGCGCGCTCCCCATACGGGCGCGTCATCGTATACGATCACTGGGTAGTCACCGACAAGGCAGTCACCGACAAAGGAATGGTGCCCAGTGCTGGAACCCTCACGAATCGCGGCCATCGCCGACGAACTTCTCGATGCTCATGAGACGCGGGGCATCGTGCCGCTGCTGACGGCACGCAACCCCGACATGACCGTCGAAGACGCCTACGCCGTGCAGAGCCTCTGGGCCGAGCGCCGCGCGGCATCCGGTCACCGCATCGTCGGCCGCAAGATCGGGCTGACGTCCAAGGTGATGCAGGTGGCAACGGGCATCACCGAGCCGGACTACGGCGTGATCTTCGACGATATGGTCTACGAGAACGGCTCGACGATCCCCTTCGACGACTTCTCGAATGTGCGCATCGAGGTCGAGCTGGCCTTCGTGCTGGCGAAGCCGCTGAGCGGGCCACACTGCACCGTCTTCGACGTGCTCTCCGCCACCGACTACGTGGTTCCCGCACTCGAGATCCTCAACTCGCACATCGAGATGAGCGGCCGCACGATCGTCGACACCATCTCCGACAACGCGGCGATGGGCGCAATGGTGATGGGCGGCAACCCGGTGAAGGTGGATGCCGTCGACCTCCGCTGGATCGGTGCACTGCTCTACCGCAATCAGACCATCGAGGAATCGGGGGTCGCAGCCGCGGTGCTGAACCACCCAGCGAACGGCGTTGCCTGGCTGGCCAACAAGCTCGCCCAGCACGGATCGAGCCTCGCGGCGGGCGACATCGTGTTGGCGGGATCATTCACCCGCCCGATGTGGGTGGAGCGCGGCGACACCGTGCACGCGGACTACGGCCAGCTGGGGGCGATCACATGCCGATTCGAGTAGAGGGCGGTTTCGTCCCGGGTGCAGAGCCGACGCTGCGCGACGTGCTCGCCGGTGCCGACCGCGCCCAGATCGGCATCTGGGTCTGCTCCGGCAGCCCGGTCGCAGCCGAGATCTGCGCGGGAAGCGGTGTGGACTGGCTGCTGATCGATGCCGAACACGCACCGAACGGGCTGGAATCGATCCTCGCCCAGCTGCAGGTCGTCGCCGCCTACCCGGTGACCCCGCTCGTGCGGGCACCGGTCGGCGACACCGTCATCATCAAGCAGCTGCTCGACCTCGGAGCGAAGAACCTGCTGATCCCGATGGTCGACAGCGCCGAGCAGGCGGCGGGCCTCGTGGCGGCGACGCGCTACCCGCCCGCCGGTGTTCGCGGGGTCGGCTCTGCCCTCGCCCGCGCCTCGCGCTGGAACCGCATCGACGGTTACCTCGGCGGCGCGGCCGACCTCGTGTCGCTGTTCGTGCAGGTCGAGACGGTGACCGCCGTCGTCAACGTTGCCGCAATCGCGGCGGTCGACGGCGTCGACGGGCTGTTCATCGGGCCATCCGACCTCGCCGCGTCGATGGGTTTCCTCGGTCAGCAGGACCACCCGGATGTCGTCGCGGCCGTCGAGCACTGCATCCGCGTGGTGAAGGCGGCGGGCAAGCCCGTCGGCGTCAACGCCTTCGCGCCTGCGACGGCCGACCGCTACCTGGCTGCCGGTGCCGATTTCGTCTCGGTCGGGGCCGACGTCGCACTGCTGGCGCGGGCCTCGGAGGCACTGGCCGCGCGCTACATCGCACCGAGCGGCGGAGAACGCGCGAGCTACTGAGCTGTGCTCTAGACTGATCGCGTCAGACGGCTCTGCCGTCGTGTTCTCAAAAGGGACACTGAGCGATGGTGTGCACCGCAGCACAGTCCTCGTGAGACATATACGGACATAGAAACCCGCGATATGACTCAAGGAACACCATGAACGCTTTGTCGACCACCGGAGCAACCCTGCCCCATTTCTCGGCCTCCGCCTCGAGCGCGAGCAGCACGCCGTCCGGCACCGCCGGTGCCGCATCCGCCGCACTCCCCGTCGCACCGACGGTGTCCGCGCGGGTCGCCGAGGCCCTCGCCGCGCACATCAGCGACGTCTTCGGCCTGATGGGCAACGGCAACGCCTACTTCATCGATGCTCTCAGCGGCACCGGCGCCGAGTTCACCGCCGTACGACACGAGACCGCTGCCGTCGCCGCCGCCGACGCCTACTATCGCGCCAGCGGGCGGATCGCCGCGGGCACCGCCACCTACGGTGCCGGATTCACCAACACCGCCACCGCCCTGGCCGAGGCCGCGCAGGCGCGCATCCCACTCGTTCTCGTCGTCGGCGAGGCCCCGACGACGGGCCTGCGCCCCTGGGACATCGAGCAGAGCTCGTTCGCCGCAGCGCTCGGCGTTCCGACGATCGTCGTCACCACAGCGGATGCCACCCGCCAGACCATCCACGCCATCGAACGCGCGCTGGCCCGCCGCTCCCCCGTCGTGCTCGCCATCCCCTACGACCTCGCCGCCGCCCCGAGCACCGAGCGAGCGAACGACGCCGCGCCGGCCGTTCGGGCACCGCACCCCGTGCGCCCCGACCACATCGACACGGATGCCGCCGCAGCCGCGATCGCCGCGGCGAAGCGTCCGCTCCTCCTCGCCGGCCG
>CAZZNX010000044.1:0-25478 GCA_964655795.1 uncultured Leifsonia sp.
CTGCCGATCGTCTTCCTCGACATCCAGGGCAACCTCACCTCGCTCGGGCCGCTGCAGGGCATCTTCGGCAGCCGCAACCAACTGGGCCTGATCGCGCTGATCGCGCTGATCACCTTCTCCATCGAGTACATGACGCGGTCGGTGCCGCGAATGCAGGGCGCATTCTCGATCGGGGTCGCGACGCTCTGCGTGCTGCTCTCCGGCTCGCCCGTGACAATGGGCGCCTTCTTCGTCGTCGGCCTCGCGGCGCTGGCGCTCGCCGGCATCCGGCGGGTGCCGAGCGCGACGCGCATGTACTGGCAGCTCGGCCTGCTCACTCTCGTGGCGATCACGGCCGCCGTGCTCTGGCTGACGCGCTCCAGGATCCTCGAACTACTCAACGCCGGAAGCGAGTTCGAGGTGCGGATCGCGGTCTGGCGCGAGATCATGCGTTACTCGCAGATGAACACCCTGCAGGGTTGGGGCTGGGTGGGGGCCTGGCCACCGCTGGAGGCTCCGTACGTCTGGATCAACCTCGCCACCCGCGGCACCCAGAACTCGGGGCTCAGCGCCTTCTACGACGTCTACTTCCAGCTCGGGATCGTCGGTCTCATCAGTTTCAGCGCTCTGATCGGCTTCGCGCTCGTGCGCTCGTGGCTGCTCGCCAGCGAGAAGCGCAGCTCGGTCTACGTCTGGCCTGCGCTCATCGTGGTCGCTCTCACCGTCACCTCATTCGCCGAGAGCACGGTGCTCGGCGAGTACGGCTGGATGCTGCTCATCGTCTGCGCCATCAAGGCCTCGCAGAGCATGAGCTGGCGCGACGCCCTGCGCCGGCACGAGCCGGAACCGGTTCCGAAGGAGTAGACCGGCCGGCCCGGCCTGGCGGCTCAGACTGGCTGGATCAGACGGGCTGGATCAGACGGGCTGGATCAGACGGGCTGGATCAGACGGGCTGGATCAGATCGCGCAGTACGTCTTGCGCACCGAGTCCGAAGCGGCGGTAGCGCCCGCTGAACCATTCCCTCAGCACGGGGATCACGCGAAGCAGGCGGGCGCGCGGGTAGCCACTGCGCACGCGTTCGTGCACCACCTTGTCCCGCGCCAGCTCGACGACGCCCTCGGGCGCCCCGGTGCCAGGGAGCCTCTCGGCAAGATCGATGGCCCGCGCCAGGAGGCGCGCATCACGGTCCGTGCGCGGCTGCATGAGCCGGGCCAGCCGAATCGACCCTGTCAGTGAGGTCGCACCGATCTGGTTGGCGCCGTGCTGGCGGTAGTCGATCAGATCCTGCTCGATCAGCAGCAGCCGGTCGTTCGACGCCGCGACCACGGCCAGCCACTCGTCGTGCACCCAGGACGCGGGGAACGGGCGGGCACGCTCGATGAGTCCGCGACTCACCACCGCGGTGGCCCCCGTGACCAGATTGCGCCGCAACAGCGTCTCGATGGCGCGACCGCCGCGAATCTCCCGGCGCTCCGACTCGGAGACGTTGAGCGTCTCGAGGAGGCGGAGCCCGGTCGGGGTCCCGACCGCATCGACGATCCGTGCGTCACTGTGCACGAGCTCCAATGCCGAGCGGGAGCGGAATGCCTCGTCGATCATCGCGATCTTGCCGTCGTCCCAGCGATCGTCCTGGTCGCACAGTGCGATGATCTCGCCCGTGCACGCACTCAGCGCCTGTTCGAAATTCGCCGTCACCCCGAGTGCCCGCTCGTTGTGGAGGATGCGCAGCGCCGGCACGGAACCGTGGATGCTCGCCCACTCTGCGCAGACCGCTTCGATGATGGCAAGCGTGTCGTCGCTCGACGCGTCGTCGGAGACGACGATCTCGTCAACGGGCACCGTCTGGGCAAGGATGCTCTGCAGTTGCTCGCGGATGAACGCTGAACCGTTGTGCGTCGCCAGGGCGACGGAGATGCGCGCGGTCATCGGGTGCTGTGCAATCGCGCCGCGTCGCGATAAGCGGCGACGTGTCCATCGACGCACGACTCCCACGTGAACTGGGCGGCGCGAACGAGTCCGCGCTGGGACAGCTCGGGGCCCGCGGCGATCGCCTCACGCACTCCGCGTGCGATGTCCGCCGGATCGGTCGGGTCGAAGAGCACCGCGGCGTCCCCGCAGACCTCGGGGATGGAGCCGGCGTTCGACGCGGCGACCGGGCAGCCGGAGGCCATCGCCTCCAGGGGCGGCAGACCGAATCCCTCATAGAGGCTCGGGAAGACGAGGGCGGATGCGCTGCGGTAGAGACCGAGCAGCTCATCACGGGACACCAGCCCGCGACGCTCAACCCACTCCGGCATGCTGCCCAGCGCGTCGAGGTTGCCTCCGGTGAGCACCAAACGCAGCCCGGGGCGATCAACGCGCAACAGCTCCATGGCGGCGAGGAGCGCAGCATGGTTCTTGTGCGGCCAGCCGCGGGCCGGGTACAGCACGAACTCCTCGCGCTCCCCGAGGTGCGGGGTGAATTCCCTGATGTCGACGCCGAGCGGGATGACACGGATGCGCTCGGCGGGAACTTTCAGGTGCTTCTCAATGCCGCCGCGGGCGAACTCGCTGATGGTCACGACGATGTCAGCCTTGCGGGCGGGGATCTCGTAGCTGAACACGCGAAAGATCCGCTCGGCGAGAGAGAACAGGTGCGGTAGCTCGCGGTGTTGCACATCGTGAACGGTCATGACCGTGGCCTGGCCCGCCCCCGCATTCGGCACTCGCACGGTGAACGGAAAGTGCACGACCGCGGCATCAGCGCTCACGGCCCGGATTGAGCGCTTCGCGAGGGTCGCGTTGAGCAGAGCGCGCAGGCGCCCCACCGTCGACGGCCTCGCGATCACGCTGTCGATGGCGTGTTCAGCGGCGATTCCGGAGCTTCCACCTGCGTTCCCCGGAACCACGGCGTCGACCGTGACATCGGTGCGGGCGTCGAGGCCGCGCGCGAGTTCGCGCGCGTACGTCTCGCTTCCACCCATTCCGCCAGGCACGAGCGAGAGCATCGACAGCGTCACCCTGATCGGAGTGCCCTCGTTGCGCCCGGCCTCTGTGGACGCCGAGTTCTCGGGCGCACCGTTCTTAGATACTGACATCCGGCCTAGTTTAGCGATTCGGGTGAAGCCCAGCGCGATGTGCGAGCATGGAGGGTCCTCATCGTCCCCGCTGAAAGAGCCAGGATTCCTCCACAGTGACCCTTGACATCATGATGCCGTTCTACGGCAGCTTCGACCACTTCCGCGCCGCCGTCGAGAGTGTGCGCGCGCAGAGCGACCCGGACTGGCGACTCGTCGTCGTCGATGACGTCTACCCCGACCGCGCTCCGGGCGAGTGGCTCGTCGGCCTCGGCGATCCGCGGATCAGCTACATCCGGAACGAGCACAACCTCCGTCCAAGCCGCAACTACAACAAGTGCATCACGCTCATGCAGAGCGACTTCGCCGTGCTCATGGGCTGCGACGATGTGATGCTGCCCAACTACGTCGGCCGGGTGAAGGAACTCATCGCACAGTTCCCGAACGCCGGAGTGATTCAGCCGGGGGTCAGCGTCATTGATGAGAATGGTGCGCCGTCGCGTCCACTCGCCGACCGGGTGAAGGCCGTGTACCGCTTCAACGGCAGCGGCGCGCGGGAGTACCGCGGAGAACAGTTGGCCACCAGCCTGTTGCGCGGAAACTGGACCTACTTCCCCTCGCTGGTCTGGAACGTCCGGGAACTGCGCACGCGCGACTTCCGCACCGACCTGGACGTGGTCCAGGACCTCGCGATGCTGCTGGAGATCACCAAGGGTGGCGGCTCGCTGGTTCTGGACGATGCCCTGTGCTTCAACTACCGGCGGCACTCCGCGAGCGTCTCGGCCGTGAACGGACCGGACGGCTCCAAATTCGCCCAGGAACTCACGCTCTTCCGCGAGACCACAGCCGCATGCACGGCGCTCGGCTGGCCGAAGGCCGCCCGTGCGGCCCGCAGGCACTTCACGTCGCGCCTGAACGCGCTGAGCGAGGTGCCGGCGGCCATCCGTGCCAAGAACAGCGCAGGGCGTTCCGCCCTGCTTCGCCATGTGTTCACCGGCTAGCGCCGAACGCCGCCAACCACAGCCATTGCTAGGATCTCAAGAATGACCCCTTCGCTCGCGCGCACCCTCATCGTGATGCCCGCGCTCAACGAGGAAGAGGCCGTCGGCGATGTCGTTCGCGAAGTCTTCGACAAGTTGCCAGGCGTCTCCGTGCTCGTCGTGGATGACGGCTCAAAGGACGACACGGCAGCCGTTGCCCGCGCTGCGGGCGCGACAGTGTTGAGCCTTCCGTACAACCTCGGTGTCGGCGGAGCCATGCGCGCCGGATTCAAGTACGCCATGGCGCACGGCTTCGAGAACGTCGTTCAGGTCGACTCCGATGGCCAGCACGATCCGGCCGGCGTTCCCGTGCTGCTCGAGACCCTTGCCGAGGTCGATCTCGTTCTCGGCGCACGATTCGCCGGAGAGGGCGATTACACGGTGCGCGGTCCGCGCAAGTGGGCGATGGTCGTCCTGGCCAGCGTGATCAGCCGGCTCGCCAAGACCACGCTCACGGACACGACCTCCGGATTCCGTGCAACCGGGCCCCGTGCCGTCAGGCTCTTCGCGGAGCACTACCCCGCAGAGTACCTCGGCGACACGATCGAGTCCCTCGTGATCGCCGCCAGGGCCGGCTGCGAGATCCGCCAAGTTCCCGTCGCCATGCGTCCGCGCGCCGGCGGAACCCCGTCGCACAACCCCGTCAAGGCCGCCGCCTACCTCGGCCGCGCCGGAATGGCCCTGCTCATCGCGTTGATGCGGCCGCGGGTGCCGCTGTCAGAGAAAGGCGTTGTGGCGTGAGCCTCGCGAGTTACATCTTCGGCATCGCAGCTGCACTGCTGACCCTGACCGTTGTGATCGAGATGCTCCGTCGGCGCCGGCTGCGCGAGCGCCACGCTGTCTGGTGGTTGGTCGCGGGAGTGCTCGCACTCCTGATCGGCATCTTCCCACCGGTGCTCGAGTGGGCGGCCGGCCTCGTCGGCGTTGAGGTTCCGACCAATCTCGTCTTCTTCGTCAGTGTGCTGATCCTCTTCCTGGTCTGCATTCAGCACAGTGCCGAGCTCACCGACCTCGAGGACAAGACCCGCGTGTTGGCAGAACACTGTGCGCTCCAGGAGCTGCGCATCGAGGCGCTCGAGTCTCACACACGCCGCGAGAACGACTCACCGTAGCCATCGAACGGCTCTCCGCAACAAGACGGAGGGCCTGCTCGCCGGGCTGCGCGCTCGCGCTGATCGCCCGCGCGCGGAGGGTGGCTCTACGGGCGAGCGCCGTCTGAGTCCGACACCGGCTCTGCGGCGACCGAGCGCGAGCGTCGCACGGTGACCAGGTAGACCGTGTGAACGAGCAGGCCGACCGCTGGGCCGAGCAGCAGAGCCAACTCCGTTCGCAACACGAGGTCAAGCGGAAGCATGAGCGCGGCGATTGTCGTGAGCGCCGCAAGCACCCAGCCGGCGGTGTAGACGCCGTGCTTGCCGAGCGCGAGCACCGCCGGACCGCTCGCGCAGAGCGCCGCCGTCACGCCACCGGACACGACGATCACGCCGAGGACGACGCCGTCCACCGCATACGCCGTTCCGAAGACGAGCTGTACGAGCCAGGGCCCGATGGCCGCCGCGAGGAGAGCGGCAACCACGGCAACCGCCAGGATGCCTCCGATGGCGGTGAAGAAGACCCGCCAGAAGTTGCCGCTGCGATCCTTGAACTTCACGATCAGGAAGCTCTGCAGTGCCAACACCGGGATGACCAACGGCGCGCGGGTGAGGGTGATCACAAGCAGGAGCGTCGCAAGTTGCGCTGGATCCTCTCCGGCGCTCGTCGCCCCCATCAGTGTGGGGAACCCGCTGATGAGCGCGGCCATCGATGCCGCAGCCAGCAGCGTGCGGGCGACGTTCCAGCTGAGGGCCTTGTAGCCGACATCCAGCTGTGACCGGCCGACGACGCCGCGTCGGATGACGAGCCACACCAGGATGAGCGTGATCGGGAACGGCATCGCCGTCGCGATGGCGAGCGCGTCCTCGCCGCCGCCGGAGAGGAGCGCCAGACCGACCGCGATCAGGCGCAGGACGCCGTCAAGCCCGATGAGCCAGGCCAGCGCTGCCCAACGATTCAGGCCGTACAGCGTTCCGCACAGCGTCGCGACGACGGTGTAGCCGGCTGCGCCGACGGCGATCGCAACGGCGACGATCGGGGAACTGCCCGGAAGCACAACGGGCATCCACAGCGGCGCGCTGAACCCGACGACGACGCCGACGAGAACCGTCGCAACGATTCCGAAGTTCCGCGCGACGTGTGCGCCGGCCGCCGACCGCGCCGCGCTCTCCTCCAACGGGTACGTCGCGCGGCTCACCTCCTGCTGGATGCCAGAGAGGGTACCGACCAGGAGATACAAGGTGCCCCAGAACACACTGAAGGCGACATAGCGATCCGGGCCGATCACTCCGGCAACGAGCCCGAGTGTCACATAGCCGGAGATTCCCGCGATGACCGTCGCCAGAAGAATGAGCCTGACTCCGCTGAATCGGCCGGCGGCTGCGCGGGGTTCGCTCATCTGTTAGGCCTGCGCCGCAATCCACTCCTGCAGCCCGGCGACGCCCTGCGCGACGCTCCATTGCGGCGCCCAGTCCAGCTCGGCGAGTGTGCGTTCGATCGTGCAGGCCGCGAAGCGAACGTCACCGTCTCGGAATGCCCCATTGATGGCGGGAGCGGGGGCACCGTGGTACTCCGCGATGGCCTCGGCCAGCTCAAGGATCGTGGTCCCGACACCGGATCCGACGTCGTAGCGGCTCACGCCGCTCGCGCGCGGGCGGGCGAGGGCGGCCACGAAGGCGTTGGCCACGTCGTCGATGTACACGAAGTCGCGGGTGATGAGGCCGTCCTCGTACACGGGGATGGAGGCCCCCTGCTCGGCCATCTGGGAGAACAGGGAGACGATGCCGGTGTAGGAGTTGATGAGCGACTGGCCGGGGCCGTACACGTTCTGCAGGCGCAGGATCGTCAGTTCGGTGTCCAGGGCGCCGACCCAGGCCGCGAGGATGTGCTCCTGCGCGAGCTTCGTCGCGCCGTAGACGCTCGTCGGGCTCGGGATGGTCGCGTCCACAGAGCTCGGGAGGGCGCGAGCGCCGGGGAAGTCCCACTGCCCGGCCTCGAGCTGCGCGTGGCTGCGCATTCCGGGCTGGTAGACGGTCCCGTCTTCGCGCTGCCAGGATCCCTCGCCGTACACGGCGCGACTGCTGCTCAGCAGGATCCGCGCGGGCACGTGCCCTGCCCGTCCGAGCGCGTCGAGCATCGCGGTCGTCCCGACGACGGCGTGGCGGGTCGCCTCGTGCAGCGACTGCGCCGTTCCCGTTTCCGCCGCGAGGTGGATGATCACATCGGGGCGGATCGAGGCGAGTACCTCGTCCCAGACCGCGGCGTCGGTGACGTCGCCGACGATCAGTTCGGCTGCAGCGTGCAGATCCGTCGGCCGTTCGGCTGTCTGGTGCACCTGCGGGTGCATGACGTCGACCGCAACCCAGCGCTCGGCCGATGCGGCGAGCTTCTGCGAGAGCGCGCAACCGATGAATCCGGCTCCGCCCGTCACGAGTACGACACCCAGTTGCGCGTTAGCCATTGTTCAGATCTCCGATCGATTCATTTGTGCTGGGCTGCGTGCGAGTGAAACGCGCGCGCGCCCGCTGATACCAGTAGCTGAGCCCACGACCTGGGCCCCAATCCTTCAGCGCCAGTGCCCGCTTCTCGATGAGGTGCCAGCTGGCGAAGGCCAGGGCACAGGAGAGAACGAGGGAGATCACGATGTAGACGGGGTACCCCCACCGGTTCCACCCCATGTAAGCGGCGAACTGCTGCACGAGGAAGCCGTACAGGTAGATGCCGTAGGAGTAGTCGTTCTTGCTGAACATCTTCTTGAACGGCGCGGGTGCGCGCACCGCCAGCCACATCAGCAGGTACGCGAACGCGGGGAATCCGACGATGCCGAATCCGCCGTTGATGAGCGTGTAGATCGTGACCGCGCCGGCGAGCAGCCCGAGCTTGTCGTCGATGATTACCTTGTCGGCGTAGACGGCGAAGCACGCGCCCCAGAGGAAGATCAGCGTGAGGTTGATCGTGAGCGGGTCGGCCAACCACGGAACGACTTGTCCGAGGGTCTGCGGCGATGCGAAGCGGACGATCTGCAGGAACAGGAAGACGACCGTGAGCGCCGGGATGATGATCTTGGCACGGCTGAAGACGCCGAACAGCACGAGGACGCCGATCAGCAGGTAGCAATACCACTCGTAGCTCAGTGTCCACAGCGATCCGTTGAAGACGCTGCCGGCGATCTCACCGTATGGCGTCGTCGTGGCGAAGATGTCGTGGATGCCCCACTGGTGAATCGTGAGCTGCCAGTTCAGTGAGATGTAGCCGAACGGCCCGCCGGCGCCTGGCGTGAAGTACTCGCTCATCGGGCGCTGTTCCATCAACCAGACGGCCGGTCCGACGACGAAGGCGCCGACGGCCAAGACGATCCAGAATGCGGGGAAGATGCGCAATGCCCGTCGCCACAGATACTCCAGCACGCCACTGCCCATGCCGCTGCGTGTGATGAGGTATCCGCTGATGGCGAAGAAGCCGATCACCGCGACACCGCCGAGATTCTCCTGGCTGTGGAATCGCGTGAAGAACGGGTCGTTGCCCCATCCGGAGAGCGGGAAGCCATGCGAGACGATGACGGCGGCCGCCAAGAGGAAACGGATGACGCCGAGGGCGTTGTGGCGCCCGCTCAATCCGCTGCGCAGGGTCACGCGTTCGGCGGGCGCTAGGCTCACATCAGTACTCACTCGCACCCGGATTCTCGCTCGGTCAGTTCGGATAAATCGACGGCATCGACCCTGGTTCCGGGCACACTCGCTCACGACAAGCGCCAATCGCTCTCGATTTTAGCGCAGATCCGCTGGGCGGCGTCTCCCCCACCGTGCCGCGCGAGGGCGATGTCTTAGGGTGGGGGATGATCTGCGGGCCCGGCCCGTCCCGAAACTTTCCACGAGAATGAACCGAGCATGATGCCTGTCCCTGTCACCCCGGCCGCGGTCTCCTCCGGTCGTTGGGCGTTCTTCGGCGCCGTCTTCGCCCTTGTCGCATCGATGATGACGCTCTGGGCACTCGCGTCACCGCTCATGGCTGTGCCTGACGAACCGGCTCACGCGGTGCGCGCAGCGGCAGTCGCCCGCGGCCAAATCACGGCACCCCCATCGGAGTCGGTGCCGTGGCAGCTCGAGGTGCAGGTGCCCAGGTACGTCGCAGAGACCAGCGCCCTTCCGTGCTTCGCGTTCGATCCGACGGCGAGTGCCGCTTGCCAGCTCCCCCCGGCCGGAGACCCGGATGAGATCGTTGCGGCGGCGACATCCGCGGGGGTCAACAGCCCCGTCTACTACGCACTCGTCGGCTGGCCGACGTTGTTCCTCTCCGGTGATGCTGCCCTGTACGCCATGCGCATCGTGAGCGCGTTGCTCACGGCTGCACTCTTCGCCGTAGCGACGACATCGCTCGTGCAGCTGGGGGCGACCCGGTGGAAGGTCGTCGCGGCGGCGGCCTCGCTCACCCCGATGCTCCTGTTCCTCGGTGGCTCGATCAACCCGAATGCGATCGAGGTCACGGCGGCAGCGGCGCTCTTCACCACGCTCACGCTCGTGCTGCGACAGCAGACAGGTCCCGGCCTGCTGTGGGAACGGGCGGGGCTCGTCGCACTCAGCGCCTGGCTGCTTGTCAACACCAGGAGCATCGCCCTGCTCTGGACGGCCATCATCGTCGGCGTCGCATTCATGCTCAGCGACAGCGCGACGCTGAGATCGCTCGTCAGGAAGGTCCCGAGCTGGATCGCGCTGGCGCTGTCGGCCGTGGGCTGCGTTGCGGCACTGCTCTGGTTCACGCGGCCCGTCCCGGTCATCCCGGAGGGGGATCTGCCCCCGGCGCCCGGGCTCGGCGGCGGATTCCTCAGCGGCGTGCAGTACATGGCCGACCGCACTCTTGACTTCGCAAAGGCGTGGATCGGACTCTTCGGGTGGATCGACCAGCCGGCGCCCGAACTCGCCGTGCTCGTGTGGACGCTCGTGCTCGGCGGAATCATCGGCGCAGCTGTGCTCTTCGCCCGTGGCAGCATCCGGTGGGCGACGATCGTGCTGCTGATCAGCGCCGTCATCGTCCCACCCGTGTCTCAGGGCATCCTGCTCGCCGACTACGGCTTCATCTGGCAGGGGCGGTACATGATGGCGATCTACAGCTGCCTCGTTCTCTGCGCCGGAATTGCACTCGACGAGATGACGTCAATCGTGAGCACGGCGGCGAGGCGAACGCTCGTGAGCGTCGCCGTGTGGGCGATGGCGATCGGTCACATTGTCACATTCGCGTGGGTCCTCCGCCGCTACGTCGTCGGAACTGGCACCTGGTCCGAAATGCTGCGTGAACCGCAGTGGCAGCCCCCGGGAACCTGGCTCGGACTCACGATAGCCTTCGCCGTCGTCGTCATCGCTGCGGCCGCGCTCGCTCTCCGTGCCCGGGGCCTCCGCGCGGAGGAAGCCCCGGTGCACGAGCCGACGCCTAGCGGCGGCGTCGCAGCCGGCTCTGTACCTTCTTGACGACGACCTTCGGGCCGCCGTTCTTCAGGTAGTGCACGAAGAGTCCGGCATCGTGGCGGATCCCGTGCTTCTTGCGTCGGACGACGGGCTTACGCGCTCCCCCGTTTGACCCGGCGGTGACCGCTCCGCTCGCGACAAGATCCGGGGCGTGCTGCGGGCTGGCGACGAAGTCGACGAGCGGAGCGAGAACGGTTCCCCACTCGTAGTCCTGGCGCACGCGCTTGATGTTGCGACGTGCGGCGCGGGCGAACTTCTCATCGAACAACACCGTCTCGAGTGCGTCGGTGAGAGCATCGACGTCCGTCGGCGGAACGACAACGCCCAGTTTCTCGCTCGCGATCAGCTCGGCGAAGTGGTCACCCTCCGTCACGACCATGGGCAGCTCCGCCCAGAGGTAGTCGAGAATGCGGGTGCGGAAGGAGAACGTCGTTTCCACGTGGGCATAGTGCGTACTCACACCGGCATCGGCTTCACCCAGGTAGTTGTGGCGGTCCGCGTAGTCAACCCAAGAGGAGTTGAAGAACACCGAGCTGTCGAGAACGCCGAGCTCCTTCGCGAGGGCGCGCGACTCGGCGACGATGCCCATTTCCGGCACACCCGGGTGCGGGTGCTTCGTGCCCTGGAAGAACAGACGCACGTTGTCGTGCGTTTCCGACAGCTTGGCCACGGCCCGGATGAGGGTCTTAGGGTCGAACCAGTTGTACAGGCCACCGCTCCACAGCAGCACCTTGTCGTCTGGCCCGATTCCGGGGAGGGTTCCCTTGAGCGCCGGCTTGCTCTGGGCGGGGAATTCGTCGTTGAGGCCGAAAGGAACCACGCTGATCAGGCCGGTCAGGTCCGGGTCGCTCGCATAGTTGGCCGGGTTGATGCGGCCGAGGGCAGCCAACTGTCCGAGGTAGAAATGCCGTTGGCGCTCGGACGCGCACAGGAAGAAATCTCCACGCAAGAGCTGCTCGTTGAGCACCTCCGTCGCATCGACGACCTGCTTGTTCCACTGCTCGTTGCCCTGCTCGCGCCCCTGCTCCAATTGCTCGAGGTGCATGGGGTCGTAGATGTCGGCGACGATGATCTTGTCGCTCTTGCGCAGGCTGTCGAAGAGCGCCATGGCCAGGCCCTGGAACACGATGACGTCGCTCTCACGCTCCAGCTTGGCCATCGCGCGGTCATCGCCGGGGCGCACGTGCACGATGTCGAATGGCGCGGAGACGGGTTCGGCGCCGGCCAGGGTCACCAGCGTGACGTTGTTGTCCGCGGCGAGCGCTTCGGCCATGTTCCATGCTCGAATAGCCGGACCGGCCATCTTCGCGCCGATCGGGTCACCCGTGATCACGAGCACCCGGGTCACAGTGGGGGACTCCGTCACACCGAAGGTGGTGACGATCTTGTCATAGCCCTCGAGGTAGTGCTCCGACTGGTAGGACGGCGCGTCGGTTTCGCCGAAGAGGCGCCACAGGCGGCTGTCGGAGACGACACGCGATGACTGGATCTTGTCGCGGGACTCCCGGAGCGAAGGCAGGTTCTCGACGAACTGGTCGATGGCGTAGACGCCTGCCAGCGTCTCCTTCGCGACCTCCATGCTCGGCCCGTTGTCCGCGCCATTGCGCAGGTCGAAGTCGGTCGAGTCGAGCTCGCCGCGTGCGACCGCGCGGCGCACGGTCAACGCAAGGGTCGCGGGGAGTGCCTGCGCGAGCGCGTCGTCCCCGAGGTTCTTGTACTGCGTGAAGAGCGCGTTGCGCTCCAGCAGGTATGTCTCCTTGAAGGAACCGAACGACGACATCGACGCGTGGTGCTTGTGGTACGCCAGCGAGGCCGGCTCGTAGACGTAGCGCCAGCCGCGCAGATTCAAGCGCCAGCCGAGGTCCACATCCTCGAAGAACATGAAGTAGCGCTCGTCGAAACCGTCCAGCGCGTCATACACGCTCCGCCGCACGAACATGGCGGAGCCGGTGCCGAAGAGCACGTCATGCACGCGGTCGGGTTCCTTCGGAACGGGCTGCGCGGTGAGCGGCTTGTACCCCTGGCCGAACCAGGTCATGGCCGAGCCGATGTAGTCGACGAGCTCGCCGTCCCAGTCGAGGACTCTGCTGGCGACGGCACCGATTGTGGGGCTCTCGGCGAAGCGCTCGACCGCGGCACGGACCCACGCAGTATCGGGCTTCGCATCGTTGTTCAGGAAGGCGATGAACTCGCCGGATGCCGCCTTGACACCGAGATTGCAGCCGCCGGCGAAACCGAGGTTCTTCTTCGACTCGACGAGCAGCACATGCGGGGCCGCGGCACGGATGCGCTCTGCGCTGTCGTCGCCGGAGGCGTTCTCGACGACGACAATCTCGAGCAGCTCTGACGGCCAGTCCAGCTTGCCCAGTTTGTCGATGGCTTCAATGGTGTCGTCTGTGCCTCGGAAATTCACGAGGACAACGGAAACGACACCGGGTCGCTGCTTGGGCATGCGGGCCTTTCTATATGGGAATGGCAGATTTGAGTGTACCAATCGGAATCCCCGCAATCTGGGTGTGCCCCCGCGGCGCGCACAGGAGCAGGCAAGCCAGCCGTGTTAGTCTCCTGAACTGCCTTGCCGACCGACTCAGTGTCTGTTGAAGCGGCCCGGCCACACACCGAACCTTCACGTGTAGAACGAGGTATCCCGTTGGAACGCAAAGTCCTCATCATCACTCCGGACTCAATCGGGGTCAAGATGGCAGGTCCAGCCATCCGTGCATTCGAGATGGCGAAGGTGCTGTCGACTGCTGGCGCGGGGGTGCGCCTCGTCTCGACGGTCCACGCCGAACTCGATCACGATGCGTTCCCCATCGAGTTCGCACCGGAATCCCTGTTGCGCGAGTATGCGGACTGGGCCGACGTCATCGTCTTCCAAGGCCACGTGCTGTCCAGCTTTCCGTGGCTGCGCGACCCCCGCAACATCCTCGTCGCCGACATCTATGACCCGATGCATCTCGAGGTGCTCGAACAGGGCAAGGACCTGACTCCGGATCAGCGCTACGCGTTGTCCCTGCAGACTGCTGAGGTCTTGAACGTCCAGATCGAACGCGCAGACTTCATGCTCTGCGCGTCAGAGAAGCAGCGCGATTTCTGGCTCGGACAGCTCGCAGGGCTGTACCGCATCAACCCGGCGACCTACGACGAGGACGAGAGCCTGCGCTCCCTCCTCGACGTAGCCCCGTTCGGCATTGAAGACGCGGCGCCGACCCAGACACGCCACGGCATCAAGGGCGTCGTTCCGGGGATCTCGGAGAACGACACCGTCATTCTCTGGGGCGGCGGCATCTACAACTGGTTCGACCCGCTGACGCTGATCCGTGCCGTGCACGCGCTGTCGCAACGGCATCCAGATCTCCGACTCTTTTTCCTCGGCGTGAAGCACCCCAACCCGAATGTTCCGGAGATGGCGGTCTCGCTGCGAACCCGCGAACTCGCCGAGGAGCTGGGCATGCTGAACTCCGTCGTGTTCTTCAACGAGGGCTGGGTGCCGTACGAGGAGCGCAGCAACTTCCTGCTCGATGCCGACCTCGGAGTCAGCACGCACTTCGACCACCTCGAGACGGCATTCAGCTTCCGCACGCGCATTCTCGATTACCTGTGGGCCTCCCTGCCGATCGTGAGCACCGAGGGAGACACCTTCGCGAGCATCGTCAGACAGCACGACCTCGGGCGGGTCGTACCTCCCGAGGACGCCGACGCACTTGAATCCGCGTTGGAGGACGTGCTCTACAAGGAGGGCGAGCGAACGCGCATCGCCGCGAATGTGACGAACTTCGCCGCCACCATGCGGTGGTCGACCGTGCTGGCGCCCCTCGTCGCCTTCTGTGCAACACCGCGCAAGGCCGCAGACAACCGCCGCCCTGTGATGACGCCCCGCAACGAAGAACTCGATGCGCTGCAACGACGCGTTGACGGCCTGGAGGCCAGCACCTCCTGGAAGATGACCCGGCCGCTTCGGTGGTTGACGGCGACTGTGAGGCCGCGAGGCCCTCGAAACTGAGTTGCCCGCTTGCTCCTGCTTCTCGGTAGTCTGATGCAAACTGTCCCAGCGGCAGACATGGGCAGGCCGGGACAAGGAGATCGATGGAGATCGCACCTCGCTTAACAGCGCGTAGATTTCGCACCCATGTGAGGCGTTACAAGATGATCAACTCATACCTTCTTCCGCTCGACCGATACCGGCAGATCTCGGCGATCAAACGCTCAGCGCTTTTCGACCACGAGTTCTATGAGGCGCAGGCCCAGTCGCGATTCCAGCGCAAGCGCGACGCCGTCGTCCACTTCATTGACGTCGGGATGAAGGAGGGGCTCTCGCCCACCCCGCTTTTCCAGGACGAGTGGTACCGCTTTCAGACCTCGCGTGGGACTGAACCGTGCTTTCTCTCCTTCTTCTTCGGTTCCGAACCGCTCAGCACGAGCTCGCCGTTCTTTGATGCCAGAGTCTTCGCGAGCCAACGCGCTGAAGCGCAGCTCCCCGTTCCGATGTCCGGTCGCGAAGCGATCGAGTTCTTCCTCGCCGATGCGAGCAGTGACACGGTCCTGCCCACTCCGGAGTGGGCTGTCGGAGCGCTGACATGGGGCGAGGCGAGGGCGCTGGCTCTGGAATCCACACGACAGATCAACGAGCGCGCCCACTTCGTGCGGCCCCGTCTGACTCACCACTGGGCGCCGGAACCCACAGTGGCCGTCGGCGTCGATCCGTCCCAGCACGCGCTGCAGGTCTCGGCGATCATGCCCGTTCGCAACCGCGCGGGGATCATCTCCGGCGCCATCGAATCCGTCATCGCCCAGTCCCATGAGAACTGGGAGCTCATCATCGTCGACGACGGCTCAACCGATGCCACACGCGACGTCGTCGAGGGCTTTGCCGCGCGCGACCCCAGGGTCAGACTGATCCGGCAGCCGCCGAGTGGCGTGTGCGCCGCACGCAACAATGGCCTCGCCAACGCACACGGTGAGTTCGTTGCGTTCATCGACTCGGACAACGCATGGCTCCCCGATTTCATCGAGGTCAGCCTTCCTGGCTTCGCCGACCACGATGTCGTGGCGACGCACGCAGCCGTTGAGATGGTCGACGAGCACGGGGAGAAGAGCTTCCTCGCCCAAGGCGGGACGAGGGAGGACCTGCTCAACGGCGGCAACTTCATCGATCTGAACACCCTCATTGCGCGCCGTTCGGCCGTCACGGAGATCGGTGGTTTCGATGAGGGACTACGCCGCTGGGTCGACTACGACCTCGTCATCCGTCTGAGCGAACTCGGCAGGCTCCAGTTCCTTCCCGCCATCGGTGTTGCATACAGCCACAGGGGCGACATGAAACGCATCAGCACAACCGAGCCCAACGGGTGGGAGCAGGTCGTGCTCTCCAAATACCTGCTCGATTGGCCGGGCATCGCGGAGGCCGTTCCCGATCGTCAGCAGGGGCTCATCTCGATCATCATGCTGACGTATGCCGACTGGCGCATGACGGTGGACGCCGTGCAGTCGATCCTGGCGAACTCCGGAGACGTCGCCTTCGAGCTTCTGGTGTTGGACAACGGTTCACCACGATCGGTGAGAGAGATCCTGTTCGCGAGCCTGACCGGACATCCCCAGGTCCGGTTGGTCTCCCTTCCGAGGAACACCAATTTCGCGCTCGGCTCGAATCTCGCGTTCGCCCAGACTCGGGGCGAATTCGTGGTCTTCCTGAACAACGACGTGCTCGTCGAGCCGAACTGGTTGGCTCCGCTCAGCGCACAACTGGACCTGGACCCCGGGCTCACCGCCGCCCAGGCCGTCGTGTACGCACCCAACGGCGAGGTCGAGAGCGCGGGACTCGAGCTGGACCCCGAGAGCGGGCTGCCCCGCGACCGCACGACGATCGGATCGGACCCGCAGCTCTTCGCGCTCTCCGGCATCGCAAGCATGTACCGGGCTGGCGACTTCGCGCGGCTGCGCGGGTTCGACCCGATCTACTCGAACGGGCTCGAGGACGCGGACCTCGCGTTGCGAATGGCCGAGGACGGGCATCCTCGTTTTGCCGTTGTCCCCTCATCGCGGATCACGCACTTCAGCGTCTTCAGCCCCGGCAGGTTTGCGCAGTCGGCCAACAACGAGCGGGTGTTCCTCTCCCGATGGGGCGGCAGCGACAGCGACAGCGACTGACCCGGCGCTCGTCCCCGTCAGGGAGCTCGGAGAGTGCCGCACTATGCTTGTGACAGTCCATTGCCCCGAAATGAAATGAAGCCGCATGTCAGCACAGGACCGATTCGCCGCTCTCGCACAGCAGGAGTTGGTGACGGTAGGGTCCGGCGCCGGTTCAGGCAAGGGATTCATCGCATCAGTGCGGGAGATCGCGAAGCAGCGCGAGATGCTCTCGCTGCTCATCAGGCGCGACCTGAAGTCGCGCTACAAGGACAGCGCGCTCGGCTTCGTCTGGACGCTGGTGCGCCCCATCACCCAGCTGCTGATCTACTTCGTCGTGATCGGCCAGTTCCTCGGGGCGGCACGCGGGATTCCCGACTTCGCGATCTACGTCTTCACAGGCCTCACCGCCTACGGTCTCTTCAGCGAGATCATGTCGAGCGCGACATCCTCGATCGTCGGAAACTCGGGCCTCATCAAGAAGGTGTACCTGCCGCGTGAGATCTTCCCCCTCGCCAGCGTCGGTTCGGCGATCTTCAACTTTGTGATCCAACTCGGGATCCTGCTGATCGCCACCCTCCTGCTCGGAGTGTTCCCGATCTCCCCCGACCTCATCTACTTCATCCCGTCGCTCGCCGTCCTGCTTGTCTTCGCAACGGCGTTCGGGATTCTGTTGTCGGCGGTCAACGTCTACCTCCGTGACGTCCAGTACCTGGTGGAGGTCGTGCTGCTGCTCCTGCTGTGGGCCTCCCCCGTCGTCTACGCCTGGGAGATGGTGAAGGATGCACTCGGCCCCGGACTGCTTCTGGACCTCTACACCAACAACCCCATAACGCTGGCCGTCCTCGGCTTCCAGCGTGCGTTCTGGATCAGCGGACATGACGTTGTGGCATACCCCGACTTCCTCATGCTCCGGCTGGGGATCGCGTTCGTCGTCGGAGCGATCTTGATCGCCGTCTTCCAGCGTGTCTTCTCGAGGTTGCAGGGCAACTTCGCGCAGGTCCTGTAGCGGGAAGCGACGCAGTTCGAATGACGCAGACATACGAAACGGAACCAACAAGCATGAGCGAAGCGCCGGACATCATCACGATCGAGGATGTATCGAAGCGCTTTGTCCTGCGCAAGGACAATTCGCTCAAGGAACGGCTGGTCACCTTCGGGCGTGGCAAACAGCACCGCGAGGAATTCTGGGCGCTGCGCGGCGTCACGACGACCATTCAGGCCGGCCACACTGTCGCGCTCATCGGCCACAATGGCTCGGGCAAGAGCACGCTCCTCAAGGTCATCGGTGGAATCATCGATCCCACGTCCGGCCGTGTGGCGCGGCGCGGGCGCATCGCTGCCCTGCTCGAGCTCGGCGCCGGGTTCCACCCGGACCTGACCGGCCGCGAGAATGTGTACCTCAACGCATCGATCATGGGGCTCAGCCGCGCCGAGGTCGACGCGCGCTTCACCGACATCCTCGACTTCTCCGAGATCGGCGAGTTCATCGACACCCAGGTGAAGTTCTATTCATCGGGTATGTACGTGCGTCTCGCCTTCGCCGTCGCCGTGCACACCGACCCGGACCTCCTGCTGGTCGACGAGGTGTTGGCCGTCGGCGACGAGGCGTTCCAGCGCAAGTGCCTCGACAAGATCCGTTCGTTCCAGGAGGAGGGTCGCACCATCATCCTGGTCACCCACTCGCTGAGCCAGGTGCCCGAGATGTGCGACAGGGCAATCCTGCTCAACCGCGGCGAGGTGGTTTTCGACGGCGAGCCGCACGAGGCCGTCGCCCAGTTCCGTGACATCCTCGAGGATCGTCGGGTGGCACACACCTCGACAGTGCACTCCGCAGAAGAGGCCAACCGCGAGGCCGTGATCCACGCGGTCGCCGCGCGGGCCGACGGCCGCTCGGACGACGCTGCCATCGAGCAAGGCGACGACATCCTCGTCACGATGGACATCGAACACTTCACAGGCACGGATGACTGGATGTGCGCCATCCAGATCGACAACACCCTCGGCCAGGTCGTCTACGGCACGACGAGCAAGCGGCTGGGGATCGCACTCGGGCGCTTCGAGGGGAGGCGCACGGTTCAGTTCCGCCTGCGCGACTCGCATTTCGGCACAGGCAAGTACTTCGTGAACGCCTCGATCATGGACTCGACGGGACGACACATCTTCGATCTGCCTCAGGGGTGCTCCTTCGACGTCGCCGACACCCCGCTGGCCGTCGGAACCACCTATGCAGAGCCCGATTTCGTCGACCTGGGCGCCTCGGCCTGAGAACGTCTGCCTCCATCGCATGAATCACTCCGGCAAGACGTCCCCAGCCGTGCTCGTTGTCACGGTCACGTACAACACAGGGCAGACGCTGATTCCCTTCCTTGAGTCGTTATCGACCGCGAGCGTGGAACCACTGACCGTCGTCATCGTCGACAATGCGTCGCGCGACCTCAGCTTGGAGAGATCGTTGGCCGCGGCTCACGGCGCAGTCCTCCTCGAGCTTGCAGACAACCGTGGCTACGGTGGCGGGGTCACGGCCGGCGTCGACGCGCACGGCGCCGACGCCGACTACGTGCTCATCACGAACCCGGATGTCAGTTTCTCGCCCGGCGCCATCGACGAACTCGTCCGCGCCGCAGAGGGTGCAGCAGATGTCGGCTCCGTCGGCCCACGGATCCTCGACGCCGACGGTACCGTGTATCCATCGGCGCGCAACCTGCCGTCGTTGCGGACGGGCGTGGGACATGCGCTGTTCGGACGCATCTGGCCGAGCAATCCGTGGTCGGTCAGCTACCGCGCCGAGCGTGACTACGGTACGCAGTCCCGTGACGCCGGTTGGCTCTCCGGAGCATGCCTCCTCGTCAGGAAGAGCGCATACGATGCGGTCAGGGGCTTCGACCCACGGTTCTTCATGTATTTCGAAGACGTCGACCTTGGCGCGCGCTTGGGCAAGTCAGGCTGGCGCAACCTCTACGTTCCGACCGCAACGGTCACGCACACCGGGGCGCACTCGACCTCCAACAGCGCGAAGCGCATGGAGCGGGCCCACCACAGCAGCGCCTACCTCTATCTCGCCGACAAGTACTCGGCCTGGTACCTCGCCCCGGTTCGGGCTCTCCTGCGCATCGGGCTGGCCGCACGCAGCTGGTGGGTCAGCCGGTGAACGCCGGCCCTCAGCCGACGGCCGTGTTCGCGCGCCGCGCGGTGCGGTCGCTCCGTCGTCGGGCCGGCGCCGCGAAACGTCGTGCCGTTGCGATGATCGGCCGTGTCGGAGAGAAGACCGGAGCGGCGAAAGACTCCGCTTCCTGGAATGCGGAGGTCTTCCGCGGACGCATCGGCGCTTTCCGCAAGGAAACGCTGTATGGAACGCCCAGCCTGGACTCCGTTCCGGTCATCCTGTGCCTGTGGAATCGGCCAGGGCGCATCGACGACATCCTCGCGCTGCTCGACGCCCAGTCGACGCAGCGACCACTGCGCGTCATGTTCTGGAACAACAACGCCGATGACGACGCGCACTACCGGGAGCGCATCGCCGCGTTCACGGCGTCCGGGGCCGTCCAGAGCGTTGAGTACGTGCTCAGCAGACGCAATGTCGGCGGCCTGGGCAGATTCTTCCTCGCGAAGGGGCTGCTCCGCGCGGGCTTCCGTGGGCATTTCATCACGCTGGACGACGACCAGGACATCACGCCGGCATTCGTCGACTCGTTGCTCGGGTACGCCGCCCCACACGAGTTCGCCGGCTTCTGGGCCTGGAACTACATAGATTCGCACTGGAACCGAACCCCGACGCCGCCCGGCGGTCTCGCCGACTACGCCGGAACGGGAGGAGCGATTTGCGACATCGAGATCGTACGCTCCCGTCGCTTCTTCACCGAGCTGCCGCGCCGATACGCATTCCTCGAGGACCAGTGGCTCTGCGGGTACGCGAAGTCACTGGGGTGGACGGTGCGCAAGGCAGACGTCGACATCACTTTCGTGCTCCACGAGACGAACCAGTTCCCGCAGCATGCTGCGCTGAAGGACGAGTTCAGGAGCTATCTCATCACGCACAAGCACCCTCGCTGAGGTGCTCCGGCCGTGCCTCAGCGGCACGGCCGGAGCAGCCTCCTGGCCTCAGCAGCGGCCGAGCTGGGCGACTGTTGGGCTGAGCGCAGAGGTGCCACCGAGGAGGATCAGATTCGACGTCTGCCCCGCGGTGATGGCGTCACGAGTGGCTGCGGGCATGCATCCGGCGAACGAGACGAAGAGCGGGCTCTTCGCCTTGCCTGCTGCCGCGGCCCCCGCGAGCGCATCGGGGTAGTCGACGGCGGTCGCCAGGTACACCGTGGAGGCGGACGGGAACGCGTCGGCATTGATCGCGATGCTGGTGCCGATGCGATCGGAGCCGGACAAGCGGGTGATCCCGAGACCCGCTCCCCTGAGGCCGGACTCTTGGGTGCCGGAGACCGCGTTCACACCACCGACGATCTTCACAGAGGTCGCACCCATCGTTCCGAGCAGTGACAGCGTCGCCGGGTGGATGTCTCTGGAATCATCGACGAGCAGAACCGGGATTCCCTTCGCCCCCGCTGCGGCACTTGCCGAGAGCGCATCCGGGAAGTTCATCCCGGTTGCGACATAGGCGCTCGTCGCGCGCGGGAACACTGTCTCGGCGATCTTGCGTGACGTCTCGTAGCGGTCGACGCCCGAGATGCGCTGGATGTTCGGCTGGATCCGTTGGAGTTGCGAGTACACATTCTCGTTGACGGCTTGCACCCCGCCGACGACCACGATCCGCTGTGGCTTCAGCCTCGCCAACTCGTCTCGAGTCGCGCCGGGCAGCTCGGTCGGGAAGGTCAGCAGCAGCGGACCGCCCTGCGTCGCGGCCGCCGGAGCCGCGCTCAGAGCGTCGGGGAAGCTCTCCCCCGTCGTGATGTACGCAACGGGGACGCCGGAGTTCGGGTAGCTGGACTTGGAGATACCGACAGCGGTGGAGAAGCGGTCGGCTCCGGAGATGCGGGAGATGTTCGGAAGTTTCCCGTCGGTCGGGTCGCCGAACCAGTCGTTGTAGAACACCCAGAAGTTCCGGTTTCCATACGAGGAGCAGCCATCGGACTGCGATCCGTAGACGTTCGAGAGCGCGACGGCATTCGGTTGGTACGGCGTGTAGTTGTAGAGGGCATGTGTGGCATCGTTCTCGATGTACACCGAGGAGGATCCGCAGGCCGCATTGGGGTGATAGCCAACCGCGGAGGTCTTGCGTGCGGGGAACCTGTTGTACATGCTGGCCTCGGGATTGCTGTACCAGACCAGCTGGCGCGCCGCGGCGAACATCTGGTTGAAGAAGCCATAGAACATCGAGTCACAGCTACTCGTATCGGGGCAGCCGTATCCCATGGCTTTGCGCATGTGGCTGTCAAACCTCGAGTCTGAAGACGACATCGAGACGAGCGACGTCTCCTTTTGCAGAATCACCAGAAGCGCTTTCGCGCTGATTCCGCAGGCCCGCTGCACCTTGTCGATGATGCGCGCCGCGGACTCATTCGCTCCGCCCTGATACGTCGAGCAGGTGCCGTAGCTCCACGTGCGCGTCGGCGTTGTCATCCGAACGTTGTTCAGGCAGCTCGCCGCGCTGCACTTGGCGTCAAGGAACGATTGGATCTGCGCCTCGGTCATCGCCGAGCCGTTGTAGAAGTTGTAGTCGCTGATGATGAGGCCGGCCCTGAAGTCCCCGCCGCCGATCGCGCGGGCACTCATGGCGAATGCTCCGACATCGGCCAACGGGGCGACCACCTCTGGCACGGCCGGCGTCAGCTCATCGGCCGGGTCGATCGCCGGGGCCTCGTCGGGCGTCGGTTGGAGCACGTCGTCCTCCTGCGGCGCCTCCGTCGGGGCATCGCTCGGCGCCTCGGCCGGAGCCGTAGGACCATCGGACGGCACCGCCGTCGGCGTCGGCGTCGCTGTTGGAGTCGGCGTTGGCGTGGCAGACGGTGTCGGCGTGGCGTCGTCGGGTTGCGGCGTGCTCTGGGCCGACGAGCCGGATGGAAGCTCCTCTGCCACCGCAATCCCGACCGGCCCAAGCGCGGCGCCCGTTGCGATCAGGACGGCCGACAGAGTGACGGTCACGGACTTCAGCACACGTGGAGAGAGCATTCCGCGATCATATCCGCCGTGCACCGCGAGGCCAGGGCAACAGTCCGGCGATCACAGAATCTGCATCAGAAATTCATTCAGGCCAGAGCCGCGCAGCTAGCCGAACAGGACCGAGGTCGTGGTCACCGCGACGATCAAGAAGCCGCCGTAGGCCACGATGACCCACTCGGCGGCGCGGTTCTTGATTATCAGCGCTGTGGTCACGAAGAATGCCGGCAAGAGCGGCATGGCGTATCGGGCGAGAACCGGGAACACGTCGCCGAGCAGAAGGTACATGCCGACGGCCAGAATCGGAGCGAAGAGCGTGGCCGAGACTGTGACCGCAATGGCGAGTGCCTTGTCGAAGGCGGTTGGAAGCCGTGAGAGCGCGAACCCGATGACCCCGGCCACCGTGAGCAGAACGAGCGGGGCTCCGATCACGGGAGGCAGCCTCATCTCGGCGAGGTATCCGCCGCCGAGCGCACCCGGGTTGATGAACAGTGAGAGCATGCCGACGATGTCACGCCAGAGGAAGTCCTTTGCGAGACCCTGGTCTGCCCCCGCGCCGAGGGAGATCTGGGCACGCACGAGGAGCCAGCCGATCTGCGCGACACCGGCGACTGCCACAGCTGTCACCGTCGCGAACAGCAGTCGACGCCGCTGGGACGCCTCAACGTCGTGGCGTGCGAACAGCAGATAGAACAGGATCAGGAGAACGCCGACCCCGAGCGCCAAGACCATCGTGACCTTGAGCAGGATCGCGACGACTGCGATCGGAACAAGCCACCATGGACTGGAACGCCCCTGGATGGCGCTCACGCCCGCCAACAGTACGGACGCGCCGACGAGGAACGCCGGTGCATCCGTCGAGATGTAGGTATTCGCCCAGAACGTCGTCGGTGCCCCGATGACCACGAGCCCAAGACCGAAGGTGATGATCTTGCGAACCTTCAGCAGCGTGAGCAGCTTGTAGAAGACGAGAAGTCCGCCGACGAGCCAGAATATGCCCGTCGCCCTGGCCGCGGTCAGGAACTCGGCGCCGGTGACGAACTGGATGCCCTTTCCGAGCACCCAGGTGATCCCGAAGTACAGCGGCGTGTAGATGTCCGCCGATGTCTTGCCCTGCTGCGGGTAGTTGGCGTGGATGTCCTGGACGTTGTCGCACGGTTCCCCACGGGGACCGAAAGCGTCTCCGTCGCACGCCATTCCGACGAGTGCCTCATGACCGATGTACTCGCCCTGACGCACCACTCCCTGGCTGGGGAACTTCACGGTGTAGTCGTAGTAGACCCACTCGTCGAACGGAGCGAACTGGTCGGAGTGGCTCGCCGTCAATACACCGCCACTGACGATTGCGACGACCACCAGAACGATCGGAACCCAGGCGTTGCGCATCCACAGGGCAAGCGCGTGTCGCCTGCGTGCAAAGTCTGCCATTCGCTACAGGCACCCGGTGTGAGGGATCAGTGGCGCCCCAGCGGGCGCGTTCAGCGTGAGGCGACGAGAGAGCATGAAGCGATCATATCTCGGACGACGTCATTGCCCGCGAAGCCCGCGGCGGGAAACGAATGCGGCCTGATGGAGCGCTATCCCAGAAGCGACATGAGGTATCGGCCGTATCCGCTCTTGACGAGCGGCGCGGCGAGCACGGCGAGCTGCGCGTCATCGATCCACCCGGCTCGCCAGGCAATCTCCTCGATGCAACCGACCTTGAAGCCCTGACGGTCTTCGATGACGCGGACGTACTCTGACGCCTGCATCATCGACTCGAATGTTCCGGTGTCAAGCCAGGCGGTACCTCGGTCAAGCACCTGCACCTGCAGTGTGCCCGCTTCCAGGTAGCGCTCATTGACAGTGGAGATCTCAAGCTCGCCACGAGCGCTCGGCTCGATCGTCTTGGCGATCTCGACGACGGAGTTGTCGTAGAAGTACAGTCCCGGAACCGCGTAATTGCTCTTCGGCTTGGTCGGCTTCTCCTCGATCGAGACGGCCGTGAAGTCGTCGTCGAACTCGACGACACCGTACGAGGTTGGATCGCTCACCTGATAGGCGAAGATCAACGCTCCCTCGATCTCGTTGTTCTTGCGCAACGCGGAGCCGAGGCCGGTGCCGTGGAAGATGTTGTCGCCGAGAACGAGCGCGACGCTCTCGTCGCCGATGAACTCCTCGCCGATGATGAACGCCTGGGCGAGGCCGTCCGGCGATGGCTGCTCCGCGTACTGGATCGAGATGCCGAGCTCCGAGCCGTTACCGAAGAGCGCGCGGAACTGGCTGTTGTACTCCGGCGTCGTGATGATGAGAATCTCGTTGATCCCGGCCATCATCAGCGTCGACAAGGGGTAGTAGATCATCGGCTTGTCGTAGATGGGCATGAGCTGCTTGGAGATGCCCTTGGTGATCGGCCAGAGTCGGGTTCCCGAGCCTCCGGCCAGAATGATTCCCCGCATGTTTAACCCTTTGCGTTCAATGTCTCGTAGTAGGCCCTGGCTGCTTCCCAGCTGGGCAGGATGCCGGCGGCCGCGGCCTCGGCGAGGCTCGGAGCCTCGGTGTCCTTGGGCGAGATCCGGGTCTCGGTGAGGATCTCGGCGATGATCTCGGCGTCGATCGGGTCGTCGTGGTCGGCGAG